>JAZDLC010000207.1:0-10032 GCA_043802345.1 Planctomycetota bacterium
CGGCGAAGTCGAACCTGACCCGTCCCCTGAGGTTGTAGACCCATTCTCCGGGCAGGACGTCGGCGTGCGCATCCACTCCCTTGAGGACCAGGTCGAGCAAGCCACCAGGCGGAATCGTTCCCTCAGCGACCTGATCGGCTGCCTCTCCGAGTCGGTAGTGAAACGACACATTCCCCACGGCATGCAGATCCTCGAGAATCCGGGCCAGTTCCGGCCCCTTCTCCTCCGCCTGGCTACGAACGGCACCTCCAATCTCGGCGATCATGTCGTCCGAGAGAGCGAGTTGGTCGCCGCGCAGGTGCAGCGACGTCTGGATGCCCTCGCCGAACTGACCCCAGCCGAGGATGCCGGTTTCCCGGTAGCGCCCCTCGAGCCGCTCGAACCGAAGCTGATACCGCCGATCATCCGGATCGCCAGGATGCAGATTCCCCAGAGCGATCTTCCCGATCACGCCCTTGATCGGAACAGGAAACCACGACGGCAGGATCTCGACCCCCCTGGGGTAGACCAGGGCTCTGAACCGGAGCTCACCGCCGACGCTCTGCTCGAGTTTCACATCGAAATCGGCGGTCCCATTCGGCGCCAGCATGGTCATCAGGGCGGGGCCCCCGGCGAATCCGCTCGAACTGTCCTCGCCCGGCAGGAACTCCCCGAGCACCTCCCAGATCCTCCGGTCATTCAGCGGAACGTCCCGCGCGGAAACCGAGAGATCCAGGCCGACCTCATCCCCGCTTGCGAGGACCGTGCCATCCACAGTGATCCGCGCGTCGCCATACCAGCCGGACACCCCGACGATGCGGTACTCGTCATCCTCGAATTCCACCCGCCCGGCCACCCGCTCCAGCGGCAGGGGAACCGCGTCGAACAGACAGCTCCCTCCGTTCGATTCAACCACTCCCCGGATGTGTCCTGCCGGATCACCGGGCCCGCGCCAGGCGGTCACGTCGAGATTGACCGACCCTGCCGGACGGAACCGGTCGAGCAAGGCGCCTGATCCTGGAGACGCGGCCTCCAGGGCAGCGCGCAGATCGGCGTCGATCGGCGCGCCCTTCGCGGCGACGTTGACCTCGTAGGTGCTGTGTTCCTTCTCCCGAACCTCCACCCAACCGCCCACTGACGCGAGTCCGCCGCCGTTGTGGCGCCCCTTGACGTCCCGGATTTCCACGCGCCGCCCAAGCCCTGAAACCGTCCCGGTGGCATCGAACAGCCGGTACGGGAATCCGCACCCCGCTTCCGGAGGATCGTCCGCGTTCTTGTGGCTCACGAAGGAGGCGTCCGCCTCCTTCGGCTCCAGGCGCCAGCGGATCAGCGGTTCCTGGCCCAGATGGCGGCTCACCTCGGCAAAGAAACGGTACGTACCTCGCGGGCTGAAGTCCTCGATGGCCCTCTTCACGGGCGCCCATGTCAGAGCGCTGACCGCCTGCCCATCCGCCCGAAGAGTCTCCGACCGCAGTGTCAATCTCCAGCCGCTGTCCTCGAACAGGTCATCCAGGACCCCGTCGATGCGCAGCCGGTCCTGGCCGTCCGGAACCCAAAGTTCGTGCAGAAACAGGGTTCGGCCGTCAAACGAGGCAGTCCCGGAGGCCCCCTTGAAGGTCGTATCGAACTCCGGCAGTCGCAGATCAACGTCACAGAGAGTCAGGCGCGCGTACAACTCGCTGCCGAGTTGCTCTGAAGGAGGTGTGGAAAGGGCGAAAACCACGTTCGCCCTGCCTGAAACCAGATGCCTCGAAATCTGGGTCGAGAGGTCCGGGTTCAGGGCGTCCAGCAGACGCTGGTCCGAGAGGTCCAGGTCGGCCACCTCCGCCGACAGACGGAACGAGTTGTCCCGGCCCAGCCCCCCACTCACCGACACACCCGAGATGCCGCGCAACTGCAGGTTCCCTTCGATGCCGAAGATGTCAGGCGATGGCAACTGCTCCGGGAAGGTCGCGACGCTCACGCCCTCGACCCAGCGCTCGAGCTCCGAACCCGGACGCAGCAGCCTGTCCAGGAACTGATTCAACGGCCCGACCCCCCTCAGGACCACACTCCCCTCGGAGATCGAGATCGCCGGCACGAACTGCGTGGGGACCCATGGCTTGAACAAGTTGATCGGCGAGAGCGTTCCGTCCGCGGCCTCTTCCATGACCATGAACGGCCTCTTCACGACGATCCGGTCGGGAACGTATGGCCCGTCAGCCGGAAAGGCCAGCGGCAGGTGGAACGTGATTTCTGGAACACTGATGCACGCATCGTCACCCGCCTTGACCCGCAGACTGAGCTCGCGAGCCTCGAGAGTGCGATTCAGCAGCTTCAACCGGGACGAGTCAACGTCGATCAGGCCTCCCACGTAGCGACCGAACTCGGTTGAGATTCTCCGGTCGAAGTAGCCCCGTCCCTCGAGTACACAGAGCGTGCCATACAGCAGGCCGACCAGAACGCCGAGGACCGCCATCGCTTTCAGCAGACGGTAGAGCCGGCGCATCATCTCTCCTGCATGACTCCCTCGCGCGGCCGGACAGTCTCCTCGCAAAAGCCGCTCGCGGGCGCCAGCGTGGGCCGCGGCCGCTCGGGAGAGTGCAGTCTCTCCACGCGCTTGCCCAGCAAGCAGGTGACTTCGTACGGAACCGTCCCGAGCGCCTCCGCGATCTCCGGGACGGTAATGCTCTCATCCCCGTCCCTGCCGATCACCGTCACGATCTCGCCGCTCCGCACGCCGGGGATGTGTCCCACGTCGATCATGCAGTAGTCCATGGAGATCGCCCCGACGATCGGCGCCTTCGCGCCCCGGATCAGCACGTGCCACATGCCGGAAAGGCCGTAGCTCAGACCGTCGTTGTAGCCGATCGGCAGGGTCGCGATTCGGGTCTTCCTCTCGGTGACATGCATGCGGTTGTAGCTGATCGGCGTGCCTGCGGGGACGTCTTTCAGGTAGATCACCTGGGTCCTCAGCGAGAGGGCAGGCGCCAGGGCGGCGGCATCACCCGACTTGCGGGCGAAAATCCCGTAGGCCGCCGCGCCGACTCGCACCAGATCGAAGGATGACATGTCCTCGAACAGCACGGCCCCGCTGTTGGCGCAGTGGAAGATCGGCAGCTCGAGCCCTGCATCAACCATCCGTTGCCTGAAAGCCAGGAACCGCCGGATCTGCTCCGCCGTGAAGTGATCGCCATCGGTCTGGGTGGAGGAGAAGTGCGTGGCCACGCCCTCGAGGGTGAGGAATCTGGAGTCCAACACCGTCCGCGCCACCTCGAATGCCTTGTCCGGGAACGGCCCCAACCGGCCCATTCCGGTGTCGACCATCACATGGACCCGGCAACGCTTCCCCTGCCTGCGGGATTCGCCCTCCAACTGCCGCACCCGGCTCAGGGAGTGCACGCAGACGGCGATGTCGTTGCGGACCACCGCATCCATCTCGCCATCCACGATGGCGCCGAGGATCAGGATCGGAGCATCAATGCCGACCCTGCGGAGTTCCAGGGCCTCCCGGGAGTTGCCCACGCCGAACGCCTGGGCCTCCCCGTGGGTCAGAACGTGCCGCGCCACCTCGACCGCTCCATGGCCATAGGCGTCCGCCTTGACCACGAGCATGATCCGACCGGAACCTGGAAGACGCCGCCGGACGACCTTCAGGTTATTCGAAATCACCGAGAGATCAATCTCGGCCCAGACTCGCGGCCTCTTCATCATTCGTCACACCGATGCATTTCCATCCACCCTTCGTTTCTCGAAGAGAATCTCCGCCTCTGATGGGCGAAGGTAGAGAGGCAACAGGTCGCGTTCCCGGTCACGTTCGCCCTGAGAATAGCGAGCGGTCGCCACGAAAAGAACCTCCCGTGCCGTTTGCGTCCGATCAACATCACCGCGCAGAGATCGGCCGGCCGACCGTTCCAGGACGGGAAGCCCACTTCCCACGACAAAGATCTCCTCGGTCAGGCCGCGAACCACTTCACTCGCGGAGCGCAGAAAGGGCGCCTCCGTCTCGATCGGCGGCTTGCCAGCAGGTTTCTCGTAAAGCCCCCCATACACCATCCCTTTCCGCGCGTCGAACACGGCCAGAACCCGCCCCTCCGGCACCGCATCGCCTGCCGCCAGAGCCTGCGTGGAAGATACGCCGAGGATCGGCTTCCGCAGGACGAACGACAGCGTCTTGGCCGTGGCCAGTGCCAGCCTGGTGCCGGTATATCCTCCGGGCCCCAGACCGACCGCAATCAGATCCAGATCGGCTGGAGCCAGCCCGCACCGCGCCAGCAACTCGGAGATGGAGGGGGCCAGGCCCCGCGCCGCGCCGCAGGCAGCGTCCAGCACGATCTGCTCCGATCTCTCCCCGGGCCAATCCACGCCCTGGAACAGGGCCACGGAGGCGGACGGAGCGGAGGCTTCGATCCCCAGCGCGATCAATGCCCGGCCGGCCTGACCTGTCCGAGGTGAATCGGTGCGCTGTTCACTTGCCCGACTCCTCCTTCGGCTCGGGGACGTTCGGCTCGGGGATGTTCCAGATCACGTCGATCAGCGGCGGCTCGATCTTCACACGGGCCCCTTCTGGAAGGCCCTCGAAATGCACGCGGAGGTTCTCCGCGGCGGTGTCGAACGGCATCTCCAACAGGTCAACGAACAGGTTGAGCTGCTTCAGCAGGTCGGACTCTGAAGAGCCTCCCGAGAAACACTCCTCCGGAACCTGGAGAGTGACCAGCACCGCGTCCGGGTGCAGGCTCAGGGGCCGTTCCCGGTTGACGCCCGCCGGCCAGGCGTCCGCGGGAATCAGCGGGACCACTTCAACATCCGGAAAGACAACCGTTCGGAACCGCTGGGTCACCGTGATCGTGATCTTGATCGGCTGGTCCTCGGCCACCATGCGCTCCAGTTGGCCCCGGTGCCCTTCAAACAGACCGAGTCTCGCCGGCACCCTCAGCTTGCCGCGCGTGGCCGCTTCAAACGCCACCTGGTCGATCGACGCGAGCTTGAACAGTTCCGGATTCTCGATGATCCGGCGGGCCTGCTCCCCGGGACCGGATACCCGGACCATGCTCGGCTCGAAGTCGACCCGGACGTCCTGCCCCATTCCGGGCTCGGTGAAGGTGAGATTGGCCGCGCTCAGCGTGAGGTTGTTGACGTACCGGCGGGCGAGAGTCAGCGTGATCTTGTCGAGAGACTCGATCGTGACGCTCGGCAGCGAGAGCAGGCGCCCGAAGTGGAACTCGTCCTTCACGACATACTCGCGCGTCGCCCGCTCCTCATTCCGCAGGAAGCCGGCCGGCACCTCGAACGTACCCTTCAGGGAGCGGTCCAGCCGGCCGAGCTCCTCGCGGGTGCCCTTCACCTCCAGGTCCAGAATCCGCGGCTGGACATCGGAGAGGGCCAGGCCACTCGGAATACGGATGAATAGACCGTTCCCGGACGGCCAGTCCTCCTCCGCCGAGATGCACCGGACCCCCACCGTGATCTGCTCCGTGGTCTCGACCTTCTGACCCAGCAAGAACCAGAGCAAGAGCGCACCGACACCGGAGGTGAGCACCCGGCCGCGTTCCTTCCAGATTCCGGCGGCGAGTCGCCTGATCATCGGCTCAGTCATCCTTGCCCTGTTCGGCCTTTTGTTTCTCGCCCGTGGTGGCACGCTTCCGCGTTGGGTCGACTCGCTCCCGGTCAGGAGGATCGATCCGGACCGTCCTGTCACGGGCCAGGGCGCCCACCGACAGCCGGTCGCCACCCTTCTGTTCCGGCTTCGCCTCCCCCTCGTCAACGTTCTTCTGGGGCGGGCCGCTCTTGCCGTCGCCCTTCAAGTCCCGCGACTCCGAAGAGCGCTCCCTTGAGGCATCGTTGAGTTGGCCTCCCTCGAGGACGATATTGACGGTCATCTCGAGGTCCCGGGTGTCGCGCATGGCCGCGATCTCCCCCTGATAGCAGAGGGAGATCCGTCCCGACTGCTCCGAGACCACCACGACCAGCGCGTCGGTCTCCTCGGTCAACCCGACCGCCGCGCGGTGGCGGGTGCCCACCTCGGGACCGAGTTCCGGGCTGTCGGAGAGCGGCAGCAGACAACTGGCCGCCACCACCCGGTTTCCGCGCACCACCACCGCGCCGTCATGCAGGGGGGCGTTGGGATAGAAGATCGACTCCAGGAGCGGGGCGCTCACGTCCGCGGCGAGCGGCACCCCGCTCTCGATGATCCCGCCGATGCCGACGTTCCGCTCGACCACGATCAGCGCGCCGATCCGCCGCCTCGACATGTGCCCCGCGGCCTCGGCGATCGGCGAGATGCTCTGCACCGCACTCGACCCCGACAGCCAGGAGAACGGCTTCTGTCCCAGGCGCGTGAGACCCCGCCTCAGCTCCGGCTGGAAGATGATGACGAAGCCGATCAAGGCCACGGTGACCAGATTCTCGATGGCGAAGTTGAGCCGCGGGAAGACGATTCCAGACTGGGACTCCAGGATCTTGCTGACCAGGTAGAGGGCCAGGATGAAACCGACGCCTCCCTTCAAGATGCCGAGGCCCCGGGTGCCACCCAGGTTGCGCAGAATCAGGTAGATCCCGATCCAGAAGATCAGGATCTCGAATGCGCTATTCCATCCGAAGCCGAACATTGATGGCATCCAGTACCTTCAACATGTCCACGGTCTCACGGACGTCGTGGACCCGAACCATCATGACGCCGCGCAGCGCCGCCAGTGCCGTGGTGGCCGCGGTGGCGGGGCCGCGTTCCTCGACCGGCCGTCCGGTCACCTGCCCGAGAAACGACTTCCTGGAGCAGCCCAGCAGCAACGGCCGACCCAGGGAGCGCAGTTCCGATACGCGCGCCAGCAGGTCCAGGTTGTCCTCAACACGCTTTCCAAAGCCGATTCCAGGATCGAGGATCACGGTCTTCTCGTTCACGCCTGCCCTGATGGCCCGGTCCAACCGCACTCTCAAGGCCCGGCAGACCTCGGCTGTGACGTCATCGTACCGAGGTGAGTCCTGCATTGTGCGCGGGGAACCGAGCATATGGTTGATGACGAGCAGGCTCCTGTGGCGGGCGACCACCTCGGCAATCCGCGGATCGAAATCGAGTCCGGAGGCGTCGTTGATCATGTCCACGCCCAGGTCCAGGACTCGCTCCGCCACCTCCGCCTTCATGGTGTCCACCGAGATCGGGACTCGAAGCCTCGAGACCAGCACCTCGAGAACGGGCATCAGCCGCCGCAGTTCATCGTCGATCGAGACAGGCGGAGCGTTCGGCCGGGTCGATTCCGCGCCCACATCGATCAGATCGGCGCCGAGTTCCTGCATGGCGAAGGCGGCGTCGATCGCCTGCTCGGCGTTGCCGAATCGGCCCCCGTCCGAGAACGAGTCGGGCGTCAGGTTCAGGACCCCCATCACCAGCGGCCTGGAACCGAGGCGCAGGACCGTACGCCGCCCGGGCAGGTCGAACGAATCCACGAACCGAGCCGAGACGGCGCGGGCAACCACATGCGCCAGCTCCAGGAACCCGGGAGGCTCGCGGTCCTCGACGCCCTGGAGGAGTGTAAACTGATTCAGCGGGCCCGCCAGCCGGACCTTGCCTCTGGAGGCGTCCTGATCATCAACGAGAATCCCCCTGGCGCACAGCAGGTTGGAGCAAGAGGAGATGAGCGCCGCGGGGACGGACTCCAGTTCCACTGCCACCGGCAGCAGATCACGAAGCGGATCGATGAGCTTGGAACGGAAGCGCTGGAACTGCTCGAACCCGGCAAGTGTGCCGGCGATGACCCGGGGGTTGTGGGTGAGTTCAGCAGCGTTCACATCGCTGAATATAGTGCCGCCCCGGAGAAACCGAATGAACCACCCTCGAGGAACCTCTCAAAAAGCACGCAACACCCAGGGTCATCGCTCTCGTCTTCGTGCTCGGGCCCGCGCACGCTCCTCCTGCCCGACCGTCCCGACCCGGAATCCGACCGCAACCCTGACGGCCCGACCGACTATCTTCAGGGGCCCGCGCTGGAACACGAATTCGGCATTAACAGAACCGCCCCCACCGCGTCTGTGTTGCCGGAGCCGATGAATGAGAACCGAGGCGATGACGAAAGCCGACCTGGACGCTCCTCTTGTTGCCGCCGCCCGAAACGGGGACAGGGCGGCTCTCGAGCAGCTCATTCGGCGGCACGCGCGCGCGGCCGCGCGCCTGGCCGGGCGCCTTCTCGGCAATCGTGAGGATGCGGAAGATGTTGTCCAGGAGTCATTTACGAAAGCCTATCTGAACCTGGGCAGTTTCCGCGAGCGGGCCACGTTTAGAACCTGGCTGCTCCGCATCACGCTCAATCTCGCGACCGATCTCCTGCGGCAGCGAAGCAGGCGCCCTTCCCCCGGAGGTCTTGCGGGTCAGGGCCTGGAGGGGCCGCCCTCGGGCGCTGCGGGGCCATCGCGCCGCGCCGAGACCAGGGAACAGATCGACCATCTGCATCAGGCACTTTGCGACCTGCCGCCGAGGCAGAAGACCGCGCTGCAGCTGAAGATCTACGAGGGGCTGACCTACGAAGAGATCGCGGCAGTGCTCGGCACCACGGAGGGCGCGGCGAGGGTCTATCTGACGCTGGCCCGCCAGTCGCTTCGGCGTCGGTTCGAACAGGTCGGCAAGAGCCGGGGAGTCGAGCAATGAAGGCCCGACACATGAACGGCTGCAAGCAGGGACGCTCACTCCTGGTGGCGTACGTGGACGGCGGGCTGACGGCGGAGCAGCGGATTTCGTTCGAACAGCATGTTCTGGACTGCGACCTGTGTGACGAGGCGCACCGCTTCCACCTTTCGATCGAAGAGCTCCTCCATGTCCAGGCCGGCCCGGAACCGGACGGATCATTCGAGGACAGGATCGTGGACCGGGTGATGGAGTCGGTGTCCCGGCTTGCCGCGGAACCTCTCCCCGGGCCGGGACGCGCGCCGTCCGCGAAGCGTCAGCGCGACAGGAGGACCAGGGTTTTCGTGCTGCTGGCCACCGCGGCGCTGCTCCTGCTGCTGGCCCGGTCCGTCAACACTCCATCTTCCGTCGGTGCGGGAGATCCCGGCGTGCCCGGGAGTCCGACCGCCTCGGCGGAGATTGATCAGATCATCCCGGAACGCTTGACCGCGGCTCGCCTGACTCTCCACGACGCCCTGCGCTCCGCCCAGAGGGCGCCCGATTTCCGCGCCGAGTTCGAACGGTTGACCCACTCGCTCGTCCAGGCCGACTGGCCCGTGGAAGAAATGGTGATCGCCACGATCGGACACGCGGATCCGGAACTGGCCGTCTGCGCCCTGCGAGGCGTGGCGGAGCTCGACTACCGATCCGCGCTGCCGGCCGTGGAACGGGCCGCCTTTCGTTCGCCCACGGCCCGGGCGGCGCTGGAGACCATGGGATCGCTGGGAGACGAGCGATCCCTGCCCCGGCTGGAGCGATCCCTGGCCCGTCCCGAACTGGCCACCGCGGCCGCGACCGGACTGACCCGGAACGGGACCGCGGCGGCAGCGCGAGTTCTCGGCAGGGCTGTGGAAGATGAGGATCAGCGTCCCGCGGCGCTTTCCGCGCTCGTGAGCATGGGCACGGCAGGAGCCGGAGAGCTGCTGCGCCTCCGCCAGGCCGGCTCGGTTCCGGCCGCGAGGGAGCTCCAGGCGCGGAACCTCCCGACCCGGGAGCAGATTCTCTCCCTGCTCGGCCCGGACTCCGACCCCGAACTGTTGGCAGCGGTGCTTCCCCTGGCCCCGGGGTGTGGTCGCCAGGCACTCGCGCCTCTGGCGAACCTCTTGCGGGTGCGGGTGGAGGCCGTGCGCGGGGATGCCCTGCGGGCCGCGGTCGAGATCGGTGGGCAGGAGGCGCTGGCGGTTCTCCTCTCCGCGAGCAGCGATCCGGTCGCAACCGGGATCGAGACCGAGCTCGCCATCTGCGACCTGCTCAGAGCCTCCGCCGAAGGCGTGGATCTGGCGATGGCCGCGGCGCGCACGGCCTCGGGCCGGGCTCTCGTCGACGCCCTCGATACGCCGGGCGGAAGCGATCAGACGCTGCTCCCCTGTGTTGAGGGGATTCTCGGAGACCCGCGAGCCCTGTCGGACTTGCGAGCCAGGGCC
>JAZDLC010000208.1:0-2837 GCA_043802345.1 Planctomycetota bacterium
GCAGACGCCCGAGGACATCGGGCATGCGGCCGTCTTTCTGGCCTCGGAGGAGGCCCGGAACATCACCGGCCAGGCCCTGATGGTGGATGGCGGCGTGGTGATGTAGATCGATGGTTCGACGGTCAAGGGTTATGGTTCACAGGTCAAGGTTCACAGTTCAAGGTTCATGGTTCGGCGTTCTCCGTCGCACGCTGGGCGCTGAACGCTGAACGTTGAACGTATGACACGGAGGTATCATGGGCGATATCAAGAAGATCGTGCTGGCGTACTCGGGGGGGTTGGACACGTCAGTCATCATGCGGTGGCTGGTCGAGACCTACAAGTGCGAGGTGGTGGCCTTCGTGGCGGACGTGGGCCAGGGGGAAGAGGTCGAGCCGGTTCGTGAGAAGGCGCTCCGGACGGGTGCGACCACCTGTTACGTGGAGGACCTCCGCGAGGAGTTCGTCCGAGACTTCGTGTTCCCGTGTCTGCAGGCCAACGCCTTGTACGAGGGGCGCTACCTCTTGGGGACCTCCATGGCGCGACCCCTCATCGCCAAGGCCCAGATGGCCGTGGCGAAGCGAGAGGGGGCGGACGCTGTCTCCCACGGGGCCACCGGCAAGGGGAATGACCAGGTCCGGTTCGAGCTGACCTACTACGCCATCGATCCCAATATCCGGATCATCGCCCCGTGGCGGGAGTGGACCTTCCGCTCGCGCACCGACCTCGTGGAGTATGCGAAGAAGTACGACATCCCCACGCCCGTGACGGCGGAGCGGCCCTATTCCAGCGATCGGAATCTCTTTCATATCAGCTTCGAGGGGGGCATCCTGGAGGATCCGTGGGCCGAGGCGCCGGAGAAGATGTACGTCCTCTCCGTCTCGCCCGAGGCGGCCCCCAGCCGCCCGACCTACCTCGAGGTCGAGTTCGAGCGAGGGGTGCCGGTGGCGGTGGACGGCACGCGGATGAGCCCGGCAACGCTCTTGGCGCACCTCAACACGATCGGCGGCGCGAATGGCATCGGCCGGGTGGACATGGTGGAGAATCGTTACGTGGGGATGAAGTCGCGCGGGGTGTACGAGACCCCCGGTGGGACCATCCTGCAGGCCGCGCACCGGGCGGTGGAGTCGCTCACCATGGACCGCGAAGTGATGCACCTGCGCGACTCGCTCATCCCCCGCTTCGCGGAGCAGGTCTACTACGGCTACTGGTACTCGCCCGAGATGGAGGTCCTGCTGGCCACCATTGCGGAGTCGCAGAAGACGGTCACCGGGACGGCGCGTCTCAAGCTGTACAAAGGGAACTGCGACGTGGTGGGCCGGAAGTCGCCCGCCTCCCTCTACGATCCCGCCTTCGCGACCTTCGAGGCGGACCAGGTGTACAACCAGGCGGATGCCACCGGCTTCATCCGGCTGAACGCCCTGCGGCTCCGGATCCGGGCCCTGACGCGCATGCGCACTTCGGTCTGAGGGGGTTGATCCATGGCGGTAAAGAAAGCCTGGGGGGGGCGCTTCGGCGCCGAGATGCACAAGCAGGTCGAGGCGTTCACGGCCTCGATCGACGTCGACCGGCGGCTGGCCCCCTATGATATCCAGGGCAGCATCGCCCACGCCCGCATGCTGGCCAAGTGCGGGATCCTGACCAAGGCGGAAGGGGAGAAAATCGTCGACGGCCTGGCGGAGATCCGGGAGGAGATCGCCCGGGGCGAGTTCCGGTACGATCAGGCGCTGGAAGACATCCACATGCACGTCGAGCGGCGCCTGATCGAGAGGATCGGCGAGGTCGGGGGAAAGCTGCACACCGCGCGGAGCCGAAACGACCAGGTGGCCCTGGATCTCCGCCTCTACCTCCGCGAGACGATCGGTGTGATCCGGGAAGGGATCCGCGCCCTGCAGAGGGTGCTGGTCTCGAAGGCCGAGGTGCACCTGAACACCGTGATGCCGGGCTACACGCATGTTCAGCGGGCACAGCCCATCCTCTTGGCGCATCACCTCCTGGCCTACTTCGAGATGTTCCAGCGCGACCGGGACCGGCTGGCCGACTGCCTCACGCGGGTGAACGTCCTGCCGCTGGGGGCGGGGGCGCTAGCCGGGACGACGCTCCCCATCGACCGGGCGTACGTGGCCAAGCTGCTGGACTTCCCCGTGGTGGCCGCCAACAGCGAGGACGCCGTCTCGGATCGGGACTTCGCCCTGGAATTTCTGAGCGCCTCTGCCATCCTGGCCATGCACATCTCGCGGCTGGCAGAGGAGCTGGTGCTGTGGGCCAGCGCGGAATTCGGCTTCATCGATCTGCCCGACGCCTTCGCCACCGGCTCCAGCATCATGCCGCAGAAGAAGAACCCCGACGTGGCCGAGCTGGCGCGGGGGAAGACCGGACGGGTGTACGGGGCGCTCTTCAGCCTGCTCACGATCATGAAGGGCCTTCCGCTGAGCTACAACCGGGATCTCCAAGAGGACAAGCCGCCGGTCTTCGATGCGGCGGACACCATCCGCCAGATGCTGGAGGTGCTCCCGCCGATGCTCTCGGCGATCAACTTCCGGGCGGATCGGATGCGCGCCGCCGCCTCAGAGGGGTTCCTGAACGCCACGGACCTGGCCGACTATCTGGTCACCAAGGGGATTCCCTTCCGTGAGGCCCACGAGATCGTGGGACGCATCGTCCGGCACTGCCTCGAGACCGGCGAGCGGCTGGAAGCCCTGTCGTCCGGCAAGCTCCGCCAGTTCTCCCCGGCCTTCGGCCCCGACGTGGCGAAGCACATCAGCCTGGAGGCCTGCGTCGAGCGCCGCCGGTCCGCGGGCGGGACCAGCTCCCGCCGCGTGGGGGAGGCCATCCAGCAGGCCAAGCGCACGCTGCGC
>JAZDLC010000209.1:0-2184 GCA_043802345.1 Planctomycetota bacterium
CCGAGCTCCGCGACAAGATGTATGCGATACAGGGAATCAGGGACATCGAGATCAGCCTGGAGCACGACATCCCCGAATACCGGCTGGTTGTGGACCGTGAGAAAGCGGCGAGCGCCGGGGTGATGACCGATCATATCGTCCGGATGGTCGGCGCCCTGGTCGGCGGCGAGGTGGTCTCCACGTATGAGGACGAGGACGGCGATGCCGTAGACATCCGCGTGCGTCTTCCCGAGAGGTTGCGGGAGAACCCTGATCAGGTTCGGAACCTGCGTCTTGCCGTGATAAACAGCAAAGGGTCCACAACGCTCCTGCCCCTGTCGAACCTTGTCTCTTACTCGGCCTACGCCACCCCCTCGGAGATTAACCGACAGGCGCTGACCCGCCAGGTGACGGTCAGCGCCAATCTTGACAATCTCCCCCTCGGTACGGCAGTGGAAAAGGTGGAGGAGGCGTCAAAAAAACTTGCCCTGGCGCCGGGCTACCGGGTGGTATTTTCCGGAGACGCGGAGATCATGGCCGAGACTTTCGGTTACATGGCCGAGGCCCTCGTCCTGGCGGTGCTCTTCGTCTACTTCATCCTGGCCGCCCAGTTCGAGTCCTTCCTGGAGCCTTTGGCGATCATGTTCTCCCTGCCGCTCTCCATTGTTGGGATGGCCGCGATGCTCCTCATGACCGGGGACACGGTCAACATCATGTCGCTGATCGGGCTCATCATGCTGATGGGGCTTGTCACGAAAAATGCGATCCTGCTGGTCGATTACGCAAAGGTCCTGCGGGGCCGCGGTATGGACCGGCGGGAGGCGGTGATCACCGCCGGGCGGACAAGGCTCCGCCCCATCGTCATGACGACGCTCGCGATGATCTTCGGGATGCTGCCGCTGGCGCTGGCGATCGGGGCCGGCGCCGAGGTGAGAGCGCCGATGGCCCGCGCCGTGGTCGGAGGGCTCCTGACCTCGACGCTGCTGACGCTGCTGGTCGTACCGGTGATGTACACATTCATGGAGGATTTGGGCGGGTGGATGACCGGAAAGTTCGGATTTCGGAGGAAGAAAGAGGTATGAAAAAGTTGCGCAAAGGTCTTACCCTGGGCTTTGCCCGCCGTTTGAGGGCGGGCATGATCCTGTTGGCGGTGTTTCTGTTGCTTCCTGCGGCGGCTGCGGCACCGGCGTGCGCACAGATTCGGGTGTTGACGCTGGAAGAGGCCCTCGCAATCGCCGCAGAAAAAAACCGGGACATTGAAAAGGCCAGGGATTACATCACCTGGGCGCAGGGGAAGTACGTCGAGGAACGGGCAGCTGCCTTTCCGCGGCTCACGGCCTTGGCTTCCCTGGGATGGGACAAGGACGAGAGTCAGAAGATCTACGGTCCTATGATGACACAGAAGACGGAACGCCGGTCCGCCCAGATCGGTCTGACCCAGCCCCTCTTCACCTGGGGGCAGGTGAGCGCGGCGATCCGGGCGGCGAAGGTCGGCCTCCAGTCCGCCGAGGAACAACTCAGGGTCTACCAGCAGGCGGCAAAGCGCGATGTCTCGGCCGCCTTCTACGATGTGCTCCTCGCCCGTGAACTCCACGCCCTGGCGCTCCACAACCTCGATCAGAAGAAACGGCATCTCGAGGAGGCGAGACGGAAGCTCCAGGCGGGCGTAGCCACCGATTACGATGTCCTGGCGGCGGAGGTGTCGGTGGAAAACGCCCGTCCCGATACGATCCGGACCGAAAACCAGATCCGCACCGCACGGGAGCGGCTGCGATTCCTTCTCGCCGTCGAGAGCGGAGAGGTCGATGTGACCGGCAGCCTGGAGGTCGACTTTGTTCCCCGCCGGTCTTACGAGGAGGCCTTCGCCCTGGCCCGCGAGAGACGCCCGGATCTTGCCGATATTCGCTATCGCATCGGCGTCTACCGGGAGCTGGTCGTCCTCGCCGACGCGCAGGACAAGCCTCGCGTCGATCTCAAGGGGGCGTACGGCTGGAACACTCTTGAACAGCCCGGAATCTCCGGCGATGGCCCTTCCTGGAGTGTCGGCGTCCAGCTCAGCTATCCCTTCTTCGACGGCCTCCGAACAAAGGGGAGGGTGGCCCAGGCCGAAAGCGACCTTAGGCGGATCCAGATCGACGAGGCGAAGCGGATCGATGCGGTTGCTCTCGATGTTCGCGAAGCGGTGAACGCCGCGGGAGAATCAGA
>JAZDLC010000210.1:0-7393 GCA_043802345.1 Planctomycetota bacterium
GCGGCCGATTTTCGTCGCTTCACTCCGGACCAGGGCATCTAGAAGCGTTGTCTGCACGTAGACGGAGGAACCGATGATTCACGAGAGTGAGCTCGCCGGCAAAAGCACCGGATCGGCTGCGCGCACCTCTCCCGGAAGAACATCGGTGCGGCAGGCCTATTCTCCGGGCGCATCGGTAAACTGGTGCTGAACAACACTCGAATCGTCAACGGAAGGTGCTGACGCGTGGCCGACGACAACCGATCAATCGACAGGTTCAGGGTCCCTCTGGACAAGCTCAGGTGGCACTGCGACGAGTCCCTTTTTCACTTCGAGACCACCGCTGACATCGAACCGATGACCGGAATCATCGGGCAAGAGGATGCTGTCGTGGCACTGCAGTACGGCCTGGAGGTCGACGCGCCCGGCCAGAACATCTTCGTCCGCGGCCTCGTTGGAACGGGCAGGCTGACCCTGGTGCGCCGGCTCCTGGAACAGATCCAGCCGGAGAGCTCGTTGGCTCCCGACCTGTGCTACGTCCACAACTTCGACGCCGCAGACAGCCCGCGCCTCATTGCTCTGCCCCGCGGCAGCGGGCCCTCCTTCAAGGCCCGCATTCAGGAGCTGGTTGACTTCCTGCGCGAGAAGCTGGCGCCGGCGTTGTCCTCCGAATCCCTGCGCGCCCGCCAGTCCGCGCTCGAGGAGAAGCTCCAGCAGGCAACCGAGGCCATCGGCAAGCCGTTTGAGGAAGAACTACTGTCCAAGGACCTGACCATCGTCACGATTCAGATCGAGGGAGATGCTCAGCCCGCCATCCTGCCGGTCATCGCGGGCGAACCCGCGGGACCGGACCAGATCCACAAGCTGCAGCAAGAGGGGAAGATCACCGCGGAGGAACTGGAGAAGCTGCGCGAGAATGTCAACGCCTACAACAAGCGGTTCCAGGAGCTCGGCCTGCAGATTCAGCAGTTGCGCGAGGGGCATCGCGCCGCGCTTCGCGGCATGTACGAGAGCGAGGCGCGCAAGATCCTCCAGTTCCACGTTCGCGGGATCCAGACGGCCTTCCCCCAGCAGAAGGTGAAGGTATTCCTCGGTGAGGTGGTCGAGGACGTCATTCTCCGCCGCCTGAGCGGACAGGAGGAAGGCTCCGGTTCCGAGCGGATGTACCAGGTGAACCTGGTCATGACCCACGCCAAGGACGAGCCGTGCTCGATCGTCGTCGAAAACACTCCAACCGTGCACAACCTTCTCGGCGCGATCGGCCGTGTGCTGCTTCCCCAGGGGATGGTCCACTCGGATCACACGATGATCTCCGCGGGATCGCTCCTGCGGGCAAGCGGCGGGTATCTGGTCATCGAGGCGCGCGACGTCCTGTCGGAGCCGGGCGCGTGGAAAGTCCTCATGCGGACGCTCCGGACCGGCAAGCTCGAGATCGTGCCGAATGATTCCGTCCTGTTCGGCATGGGATCGCACCTGAAGCCCGAACCGATCGATGTCTCGGTCAAGGTCGTGTTGCTGGGAGGCCCTGACCTCTACTACCTGCTCGACGAGAACGACCCGGACTTCTCCAACCTCTTCAAGGTGCTGGCCGATTTTGACTCCACCATCGAACGGAATGAGAAGTCGCTCGCCGACTACTCCGGGGTGCTGGCCCGCATCGCGCGCGAGGAGGGTCTGCTGCCGTACGCACGGGGAGGAGTCGCCTCGCTGGCGGAGTATGGCGCCCGCATCGCGGCCCGCAGCGACCGCCTGACCACGCGGTTCGGGCGCCTCGTCGACATTGCCCGCGAGGCGTCATTCGTCGCCAGGAAGGAGGGGAGCGCGTCGGTCTCGAGAGAAAACGTCCTGGAAGCAGTCCGCCGCGCCAGGCGACGCGCCGACCTTCCGGCCCGGCGCTTCCGGAGGATGGTGACCGAAGGTGCGATCCGGATCCAGACCAGAGGCAAGGCGGTCGGTCAGGTCAACGGACTCGCGGTCACCCAGTCGGGCCCCCTGACCTACGGATTCCCCGCCAGGATCACCGCCACGATCGGTCCCGGCTCCGCCGGAACGATCAACATCGAGCGCGAGGCGCAGCTCTCCGGCTCCATTCACACCAAGGGTTTCTACATTCTGGGCGGGCTCCTGCGCCATCTCATCAAGGTGGTCCATCCCCTCGCCTTCTCGGCGTCCATCGCCTTCGAGCAGAGTTATGGCGGCATCGACGGCGATTCCGCGTCGGGGGCCGAGATGTGCTGCCTGCTCAGCGCCCTGACGGGGATTCCGCTGAGCCAGGAGATCGCCATGACAGGAGCCATCGATCAGTTCGGACATGTCCAGGCGATCGGGGCGGTCAGCGAGAAGGTCGAGGGGTTCTTCTACACCTGTCAGAGCGCGGGCTTGACCGGATCCCAGGGCGTGATCATCCCGAAAAGCAATGTCGTCGACCTCATGCTCTGCATGGATGTCGTCGAGGCTTGCAAGGAAGGGAAGTTCCACGTCTTTGCCGCCGACTCGATCTTCGACGCTCTCGAGATCTTCACCGGCCAGGTGGCCGGTGAACTGGACGAGGACGGCGTCTACCCCGAGGGGTCACTGCTGGGCGTGGCCGTGGCGAAGGCGGATGAGTTCTGGGAGATGCTGTCCGGCAACAGGCTGCTGGAAGTGACCGAGGAGGAGGAGGCCGCGGAAGAGGAGGTCGAGGAAGAGGAGCCGGAGGCTTCCTGAGTTCTCACCACAGCCCGATGATCTTCCACCAGCAGCCGCCGAGGCCGAGCCAGATGACGAGGTTCGCCGCGCTGACCACGGCTCCCAGCTTCCACCAGTCCTTCAGCGCCACGTACCCCGCGCCAAACAGGACCGGGGCGGGACCCGACCCGTAGTGCGTCATGCTGGCGAAGAGGTTGCTGAAGAAGCCCAGGACGAGGGCGGCCAGCATCGGCGGGGTGCCCACCACGACGGCGACCCCCAGAAAGCCGGCGTACATCGAACTGATGTGGGCGGTGTGGCTGGCGAAGAGATAGTGGCTGTAGAAGTAGATCAGGCCGAGCGTCAGGAAGGCGGGCAGCCAGCCCCAACCATCGAACAAACCTCCCACGGAGTCGCTGAACCATGGGATGAGCCCCAGGCTGTTCAGATGCGACGCCATCATCACCAGGGCGGAGAGCCAGATGAAGGTGTCCCAGGCCCCCTTCTCCCCGAGAATGTCCTCCCAGGTCAGCACACGCGTCGCGAGGAGGATGCTGAGGCCCACCAGGGCCGCCGTGGTGGAGTGGACGTGGAGCACGCGGCCGAAGATCCAGAGCACGAGCAGGAGGATGAAGGTCCCGAGCAGGATCCACTCATCCCGCCGCATCCTCCCCATCTGCGACAGGCGATCCCTGGCCATCGCCTGCGCCTCGGGAGTCTCGGTGACCTCGGGCGGCTGGAGCCTGTACAGAACCAGGGGCACGACCAGGAGGCTGGTGATCCCGGGGACGATCGCCGCGAGGGCCCAGCCTGCCCAGGTGATCTCGATTCCCTGGTCCAGCGCCAGCTTCGCCGCGAGCGGGTTCGCTGCCATGGCCGTGAGGAACATCGCGCTGGTGACAAGAGTGGAGTGGAAGAGCGCCAGGGTCAAGAAGGCGCCCATTCTTCGCGCCGTGCCGTCCCCTGGCCGGCTGCCGTACGCCTCCGCCACCGAGCGCGCGATCGGGAAGACCACGGCTCCGGCCCGGGCCGTGATGCTCGGGATCGCGGGAGCCAGCACCAGGTCGGTGGCGATCATGCCATACGCAAGGCCCAGGGTTCTCTTGCCGAGAAGGGCCATGAAACGGTACGCGATGCGGGCCCCCAGACCGGTCTTGATGATGCCGCGGGCGATGAAGAACGCGATCAGGACGAGCCAGATCACATGGTTGCTGAAGCCGCTCAGCGCCTCCTGGATGGAGAGTGTGCTGGTCAGGGTCGTGGCGGCGATGCCGAAGATCGCCACCGCGCCCATCGGCAGCGGCGCCAGCATGATCCCAGCGATCGTGGCACAGAAGATGGCAAGCAGCTGCCATGCCCGCGGCGGCACTCCCTCCGGCGCGGGAAGAAACCAGATCAGCACGCCCAGGCCGGCGGCCACGCACAAGCTGATCCCGCACCGCCAGGGATCTGGGGGGGAAGCGGTGCGCGCTTCGGTCTGGTTCACCTTCATTTCCCGTCCGCCGACGCAGGCCTCATCGGGTCCGGGCGCCCATCGTATGCCGATGGATCGGGCAGGTCCATGGAGTTCGATTCAACTGGTGACCCTCGCGCGACGGGTGAAATCCGCCGGCCCCAACTGTAGGGTGTGGGATTCGCGTCAGTCCTATACTCCCCGGGGTCCTCATGAAACCGATTCTCGCTGCCTGCCTGTTGGCGATCACGACCTCCTGCCATTCCGGAAACCAGGCGCCCGACCACTCCAAGGCGCTCTTCAACGGCACCGATCTCTCGGGCTGGCACGCGGATGTTCCAGCCGCCGACGACGACCCCAGCCTGCCCCCCGCCTTCGTCGCGGAATCCGGCCTCCTGAGGAGCCAGGCCACACCGGAAGGACATCTCATCACCGATGAGTCGTTTCGTGACTACCGCCTGGTCGTCGAGTATCGCTGGCCGGGCGAACCGGGAAACTGCGGCGTACTCGTGCACGCGTCGACGCCGCGCCGGCTGTACGGGATGTTCCCGCAGTCAATCGAGTGCCAGCTTCATGCCGGCAATGCCGGCGACTTCTGGTGCATTGGGGAGAATATCACCGTGGACAACATGGAGTTGCGCCGCGGTCCGAAGGAGCGCTGGGGCGTCGACGGCGACAAGGCCCGCCGCATCAAGAACCTCACTGACGATTCAGAGCGTCCACCCGGAGAGTGGAACGAGATGGTCATCGAGTGCCGGGGCCGGACGATCAGGGTCTGGGTGAACGGCACACTGGTCAACGACGGCACGGACTGCACCGCCGACCACGGCCAGATCGCGATCCAGGCCGAAGGCGCGGCCTGCGATTTCCGCAAGGTCGAGCTGGAGAATCTCCCGGTCACCACTCCGGCCGGCTAGCCGGCCCCCGAACCTCGAGGCAGCCATGGGACTCTTCTGGATCTCCGCGACGATGGCCGTCGGCGCTTCCGTGCTGTACCACACGTTTCAGAAGAGCATCCCGGCCGGCGCTCACCCGTTCGTCTCCGTCGTCGTGACGTTCTCGACGGCCCTTCTCGCGTCACTGGCCATCCTGCCGTTCCTCCGCATGGAAGGAGGCCTCGCGGCCGAGGTTCGCAAGCTGAACTGGGCCAGCGTCGGCCTCGGCCTCGTGATCGTCATCACCGAGGTCGGCTTCCTTCTCTTCTACCGAAGCGGCTGGAAGATCAGCATCGGGCCGATCTTCAGCACCGTCGCCACCGCGCTGGTGCTGGTGCCGGTGGGGCTGGCGTTCTACCGGGAGCGGTTGACCGGTGCAAACTTCGCTGGAGCCGTGCTCGCGCTCGTCGGAATGTTCCTGATGACGCGCAAGTAGCGCACGATCACCCGTCCGCTCGTCACGTCGAACAGTGGCGCGAATCCAATCGATCCCGATTCCGACCCCGATCACCTCAACCGACCCTCAGCAGAGTCACGGGCCCAGAGGGATGTTTCCTCCCCCGGGGAGCGTGTGCGAGCGGCCGGTCTCCAGCACCAACGGCACTCCCACAAGCGCGGTTCCGTCCCGGAGCAGCAGTTCCGTCTGGCCCGTGTGGGGGTTCACGACCTCGCCGGAGTAGTCGTCTGACTCCCCGCCAATGCCGTCTCCGTCCAGGTCGGTGACACCCACGATCCGGTAGGTTCCCTCGGCAAGCGGATCGAGCAGAAACTCGCCCGCCGACTGCTCGCTGAGATGAAGCACCAACACCACGTCGCCCCGGAGCGTGTCGATGGCAAGCACGTGGACAGTGCCGTCGCCGGTCGATCCGCCGCCGTCGACACTCAGTACCGCCGGGAGGACCAGCGCGCCCGCCGCTGTCTCGAGCGTGAGCTGCGTATGGTGGAGGCCCGCTGGCAGACCGTCGGTGGAAGCCCGCGCCTGCAGGGTACAGGGGGTACTCCCCGAAGTCTGCAGCGGAGTCAGCCAGGGGGCGTCACTCCTGACGTTCAACACCGCCAGGGGGCCTGTACCGCCGCGGTTCACCACCGCGAACGAGTGAACCTCTCCATTCTGGGAGAACTCCAGGGAAATGGGAGTCGCCGCGGGTTCCGCGGGACCTGACCCCAGGCCGGCGGCCAGGACCAACGATCTCCCGGCATCCAGCCGGCCGAAGCCAAACTCGCGATCCCAGCCCGCGGGCCCCAGGTCCAGCGCGCCAGCCTTCAGGTACGCAGCCACTTCCAGGACGCTCAGGCTCGGCTCGAGACTCCTCAGGAGAAAGGCCGCCCCCGCCACATGCGGTGCGGCCATGGAGGTGCCCGTCTTCCGCTCGTAGGCGGCTCCCAGGGACAGATCGATCACCGTCGACAGGACACCGTCCGGAACACCATCTCCGTTCCTGTCCGCGGTCTGATCACCTCCTGGCGCTGCGAGGTCGACATGGTCCCCGTACGAGGAGTAGTACGCGCGCCCATCCACCGCGTCGGTCGCCGCGACCGCGATGACTTCCGGATAGGCCGCGGGGTACATTGGTTGGGCAGAGTTGAAGTTGCCCGCGGCCGCCACGACGACCACCCCCGCCGCGACCGCGTCCCGCACCGCCTGCCACAGGATCGCCGACGAATTCGGACCACCCAGGCTCATGTTGATCACCTGCGCGGATTGCGGCGGCAGCAGGCCCGAGGCGTTCGGCAAGCCCGCCGCGTAGAGGATCCCCTGCGAGATGTCGAAGTCCGACCCTCCCTGCTGCCCCAACACGCGAACCGGCATTACCAGGCCCGCCTGGGTGCAGCCCGCTACGCCGATCCCGTTTCCGCTGGCCGCCGCCAGGATGCCGGTCACGTGCGTGCCGTGAGTGCCCAACGAGACAAACGGATCGGTGGGGTCCGAGTCGATTCCGTTGCCATCTCCGGAATTCCACAGGTCACTCACGAAGTCATGGCCGGGCGACAGGCGACCGATCAGGTCGGGATGGTCGGAGCGGATGCCGGTGTCGAGCACCGCCATGCACAAGCCATCGGCTCCCGGCTCGATGTCCCAGGCCGATTCGAAACCAGCCTGGGGAAGGCTCCATTGCGATGCGTAGAGCGGATCATCCGGGCTCGACAGAGGCGACCTCACGTAGTTCGGCTGGGCATCCAGCACCATCTCGAGCCGCTTCGCCGTCCCGACCAGCTCCCTTAGGCCGTGTAAAGAATTAAAGGTATCAACGTTCCTGTGGTGACCTCGGGCGAATGATGTAGTTCCAATCACCGTGAAACTTGTGGCGCTCCAGATTCACGCGCTGCATTTCCTCGTCCGTTACCTTGCGGCCAGTCG
>JAZDLC010000211.1:0-28492 GCA_043802345.1 Planctomycetota bacterium
CGCCATCCAGGTCGCCTTCCAATGGGAACGAGCCGTGGTGCTGCGCTTCGGCCGGTTCAAGGCGCTGCGCAAACCCGGCCTCTTCCTCGTCTTCCCGGTGATCGACAAGGTGGCGCAGTACGTCGACCAGCGGATCCGGGTCACCGACTTCAGCGCCGAGACCACTCTCACCAGCGATACCGTCCCGGTCAGCGTGGACGCCATCGGCTTCTGGATGGTGTGGGACGCGGAGAAGTCCGTGCTCGAGGTCGAGAAATTCGAAGACGCCGTGATCCTCTCGGCCCAGACAGCGCTGCGAAACGCGATCGGCAAGCACGATCTCGCCGAGCTGCTCTCCGATCGCGACCGGCTCGGCCAGGAGATCCAACAGGTCCTCGACGAGAAGACCAACGCCTGGGGCATCACCACACAGGCGGTCGAGATCCGCGACATCGTCATCCCCAAGGGACTGGAGGACGCGATGTCCCGCCAGGCACAGGCCGAACGGGAGCGGCAGAGCCGCATCATTCTCGCCACGGCCGAGACCGAGATCGCGGAGAAGTTCGCCAAGGCGTCCGAGCAGTACCAGGACAACCCGGTGGCGCTGCACCTCCGCGCGATGAACATGGTTTACGAGGGACTCCGGCAGAAGGGATCGATGATCATCGTGCCGTCCTCGGCGGTGGAGACGATGGGCCTCGGCGCACTCGGCGGGCTCACGTCGTTCGGCCATGGAATGAGAGAGATGGGAACGAAGCCCGGCAACGATACCGCTCGCGAGGAACCAGAAGGGGCCGGGCAGGAAGAGAACGAGCCGGCGGAGTGACCGCCGTGGGGGCGCCGGAATGTGACCTCGGTCAAGTGCCGCTCAACATCGACACGTTTCTTCCCACGGTTCAGCCGCGCACACACGACAGGAGGCCACGATTCATCTCGGCCCGATTCGCGGAGCCCACGGGTTCAAGGATCAGTCCACCTCAATAGGTGAATACCATCCAGGTGATCGTGGTGCTGAGACGGTCCATCTCGCGTCGAACAAGGTCGAGCGGGTGCGGATTGGAGTTGTCCGAGAATGCGTGGTCAAGGACCTCGTCCCGGGCCACCGCCTCGACCACGTGAAATCCAGAGGGAATCCCGAGTGAGGTCAGGTTGAGGGTGCCCTCTCCGGTCCGGACCAGTTGGCCATCGACGAGCCAGTCGACCCCGATGACCGCAGGGTCGACGACCCGGATGAAGAGCTTCTCGGCGCCCCAGAGAATGCCGGAGTTGTCCGGGCTGAACACGTCGACCGGATCGACGATCTCGTAGATCGACTGAATCGCACGCTCCTTGCCCACGGCGTCGAGCGGTCTCGAGGAGTCACTCATCCGGGAGATCGGCGAGGGATGCCAGATGCCCCGGCCGTAGACAACCATGCCGCCTTCGTAGGCCGCCACCGGCCCACCCAGGCCAGGCTGCGCGAACCCGATCCATGGCGCCCACTTCGATCCGGCGGGGTCGATGGTCAGGTTGGTCCAGAATGGCTCGCCGCCCGTGTACCAGTCGTTGGCGTACTGTGGGCTGAAGTATTCGTCGCCCAGCCAGTGGAACGCATGCGCACCCTCGTGGGCGAGAATCGCGAGGCGCCAGTAGTTGCGCGTGGCGTAGACGGCGAGGTTGCCCTCGGGCGGATAGTGGGCCCCGCCCAGGAAGATCGCCGTGTTCAGGCCGACCAGGCGCCAGTGGACCGGGATTCCGGGTGTGGCGTGGTTGATCGCCGCGTGAGTCTTGGCCCAGTCGACCTGGCACTGTCCAATCGTGTAGTCGGTGCAGCAGTTGCAGCCGTCGAGCGCGGTGTCGACGAAGACGCCGGCCCCCGGCCGATCGATCCCCGACTCGTTGCTCACCAGGTCGACACGGTAGACGTTGATGAAGTTCCGGTACCGCTCGTAGGGCGGCGATTCGCCGGAGAACAGCCGCTCGACCATCTCGTCCACATGCGCGGCCCAGGCGCTCAGCTCATCCGCGCGATAGCCGTCGCAGACGAAGACCAGATTGACCCGGTTGGAGACCGGGCCGCACAGCTTCACCCCGTAGAGATCCGCGCTGACCGGGCCGTTGTCGCACCAGATCATGCGCTCCGGCGGAAGCCCTCTGCTCGGGCCAACGGCAACCTGGGCCGTGAGAACAGGAGCGAAGGCGCCAGTGGCCAGAAGCAGAACGAGTCCGGTACGCATCCTCAGCATTGACGGGCCTCCCAGGCAGGGCCTTTCAGTCTAGCACAACGGACGTTTGAGGCTGCTCGTGCTGGCCGTCCTGATGGGCCTTGGGCCGCGATCCCGAACCTCCAGGGGACGCCCTACCTGGCCGCTCTGGCCTTTTCGACCAGCTTCTCGATCAGCTCATCGAGATCCGCCGTGCCGCGCTGGCGGATGACGCCTTCGTGGTCGATGATGAAGACCGTCGGCCAGCCGGTGACGCCCCACTTCGTGGCGATCGGGCCGCCGGTGCCGCCGCCGTCGAAGAACGACGGCCAGGTCAGGTCCTTTTCCTGCATCACCTCGCGCAGGAACTCGAGGGACTTGTCGCTGTTGACGCCGACGATGGCGAACGGCTGGTTCTCATGCTGCTTCACGAGCGACCGCTCGTGCGGGTACATGCCCCGGCAGGGGCCTCACCAGTCCCCCCAGAAGTCGAGCATCACCACCTTGCCCCGGAAGTCTAAGAGCCGCATCAACTGACCGTTCTGATCGAGCCCCTCGATCTCCGGCACCTGCCGGCCGACGGCGAGGTCCTCCTGCGTGAGCGGGTTCAGGTAGGCGTCCGCGATGCGCCCGAAGGTGGTCGACCGCCAGGGTAGATCGGCGTACTCCTCGAGAATCGCGGCGAAGTGCGGATTGGGGGCGCCGTCCTCCTGGCGCGCCGGGCTCAGCTTCGCCAACCCGAAGTGCGCCGCCGCCTTCACTTCAGGGTGTGGAGAGCCGGCCGCCAGCCGCTCGTACAGCGTCTTTCGCTCCTTCTTGGAGAAGACGTAGGAGTACTCGACGAGCAATCCCAGTTGCGGCGACTCGAGATGGCGCTCGAGCAGATCCTCGGCCAGCGGCAGGGAGGTCTCCTCCATCGTGCCGTCCTGGCGCAACCACCAGGTCTGCTGGATCAGCCACAGGCTCGCCCCCGCCTCCGCTTCGGTGCCGCGGTGCGCCTTCGCGAACTCCTCGAAGCGCGGCCGGAAAGTCTGATACGACTCGACGCGACCCAACTCCGACGCCTCATGCTCTCTGATCAGTGCCTCGAGCGCCCGCTCGGCCGGATCGGGAACGGGCTCCTGGGCGGCCGCGCCGGCGGCCAGGAAGAGCGCGAGGGCGAGGAAAGATCGAACCCATGCGGACATGCTGGCAGCCTCCTTCGAAGGACATCCGAACCGGGTCTACTTCAGCACATTCTGTCGAGTCAGTCCCGGTTCGGTTCACCATGAAGAGCGGGCCGGGCACAACTCGCGTCGCACCCGGCCCGTCTCGTACATCGAATATGGTCGGACCGAGAAGATTTGAACTTCCGACCTCTTGCACCCCAAGCAAGCGCGCTAGCCAAGCTGCGCCACGGTCCGGTTTGTCTCCTTGGGCCCCTTTTCTTCCGGTGTTGCCACCGGTGGGGTGTGGGCCTTCAGGAATCTGGCAGGTTACGCGGTCTGTCGCGGGACGGCAAGAGGTCTTACCACTCGACCTCATCCTTGAGCTGGCGGGTCATCAGGTCCCGGACAGCCCGGCCGGGGTCCTTGTCCTCGAACAGGACGCTGTGGACCTCGTCGCAGATCGGCATCTCGACGCCGTGCTGCTCGGACAGCTTCTTGACCGAAATGGCGGTCTTGACCCCCTCGGCCACCTGGTGCATCCCCTGGAGGATGTGCTCCAGCTTCTCGCCCCGGCCCAGCCGCTCCCCCACCGCCCGGTTGCGGCCATGCTTGGAGAAGCAGGAAGTGATCAGGTCGCCGATTCCGGAGAGCCCGAAGAAGGTGGTGCGCTGCCCCCCCATCGCCTCGCCGAGGCGGCTCATCTCGACGATCCCCCGGGTCAGGAGCGCGGCCTTGGTGTTGTAGCCGAAGCCGAGCCCGTCGACCGTCCCGCCGGCGATCGAGATCACGTTCTTGAGTGCCCCTCCCAGCTCCGCGCCGATGGCGTCCGCGCAGGTGTAGACCCGGAAGCGCTCGGTGGCCAGGAGGTCTTGCACCCTGCGGGCGGTGCCCATGTCGGTCGACGCCGCCACCACCGTGGTCGGCATGCGCCGCGAGACCTCTTCCGCGTGGCTCGGTCCGGTGACCACTACCAGCGGCACGTCGCCCAGGGCGCCCGCGATGATCTCGGTCGGCCGCAGCAGCGTCTCCGTGTCGATCCCCTTGGTGGCCGACACCACCGGGATCCCCGCGCGATAGTACGGCTTCAGCTTCTCCAGCACCGCCGGCAGGAACTGCGTCGGCACCACCGAGAAGAGCATGTCCCGGCCGTCAACCGCTTCCTCCATGGAAGCGGTGATGCGGACCGTCTCCGGAATCTCGACACCCGGAAGGAACTTCGGGTTCCTGCGGCTCCGCTCCATCTCGGCCGCGTACTTCGCGTCATGGCTCCAGAGGGCCACGTCGGCGCCATGGTCGGCCAGCACGATGGAGAGGGCCATGCCCCATCCGCCGTCACCCAGAATGGTCACTCGTTCCGTCATGCCTTCGCCTCTCCAGAAGTCGTGCCGCCCACGCGATGCTCCTCGCCGCGCCGCAGCCGGCCGATGTTGGCCCGGTGCAAGAATATGATCACGACCGCCAGAACCACGCCCAGAATCGTCACCACCCGCCGATCGTGAAGCGCGCTCTCTGGCCCCTCGGTCAGGATGAAGATCAGCGGGAAGGAGACGGCGGCGACGATCGAGGAGACCGAGACGTAGCGGGTCAGCTTCAGCGTCACGAACCAGACAACCAGCGCCGCCAGGATCGCGACCCAGGCCAGCCCGGCGCAGAACCCCGCCGAGGTCGCGACTCCCTTCCCCCCCCGGAACCCGAGCCACACCGGAAACACGTGGCCCAGGACCGCGGACAGCCCCAGGGAGACGGCCACCAGATCGCGCCCCCACGGAATGTGTCCCCCGTCGGCCAGCCAGTGGGCGCCCAGGATGGCCGGCAGGAACCCCTTCAGGAAGTCAAAGGCGAAGACGGCCAGCCCCAGCGGCTTGCCCACGGCGCGAACCACGTTGGTGGCGCCCACGTTGCCGCTGCCGACACTCCGCAAATCGACGCCCCTGGCCTTGGCCACCAGATATCCGGCCGGGACCGACCCCAGCAGGTAGGAAAGCAACACGGCGATGAGAAACAGGAAGACGGTCACGGGCACCCCTTCACTCGGTCGGCGGTGGAAGACCCGCCGACAAATTTCTACGGCGTGGTAAACCGCGCCAGTCTAGCAGCCCTCAGGGGTTCTCTCCAGAGCCCGGGCGGGGGGGGGCGGCGGCCTCCTATTCAGTACCTCAGCTCGATCTCGACGAGCCCGTCCTCCTCGATCCGCACCTCCCAGGGCGTCCCCCCTCTCTTGCCCCCTCCCTGGCTGCGGAAGATCCGATACTGCCCGGGCCGGAGCACGAACGAGAAGCGCCCGTCCATCCCCGTGATCGTTTCGTCGCTCCATTGCGCGGCATCGGACCCGGTGTCGATCGATTCCGCCTCGACCAGCGCGCCCGCCATCGCGTATCCCTGGCCGTCCAGCACGATTCCCTCCAACACACCGGGCTGCAAGAGGATGACGTCCTGCCTCCGGTCGATGCCGAGGTTGTCGAAGACGAAGATCTGGCTGGCATGCTCCTCCGGGATGAAGGCGACCTCGCCCGCGAGGCGCGGCAGTCCCTCCAGGCGGTACCGCCCCTCCTCGTCGGTGACCGCTTCCCGCCACCAGAGCCCCCCGTGGCAGGAGACTTCCACCGTCACCCAGGCCAGCGGCCGCCTGGCGGAGTCCGCGACCACCCCTTCCATCGAACCGCCGGGGAGGATCCGCAGCAGGCCCAGGTCACGGGTCTCGCCCGCGGCCAGCTTCAACCCGGTGAACAGGAACGGCGCGCCTGTTCCCGGATCCAGCACCAGGTCGAACAGGGCATCCGGCCGCGGATAGTGCAGTTCGAACCGCCCCTGCGCATCGACCGCCAGCTCGCCGCCGTGCATGAGGTTCTCGTGCTGGATCAGGCAGGAGGCCGGCACGCCCTGCCCGGGCGGCTCGAAGCGGCCGATCACCCGGGGTGCCTCCTTGAGGATCACCTCCAGGGGTGCCCCGCCCGGAACCACGTTCTCGATCACGACCGTCGCGTAGGGGGCAGAGAGGCTCCCTTCCCCCACGAGCCGCTCTCCCACCACCACCGTGCCGGCGCGGTCCGGCAGCCCTTCCATTTGGAACCGCCCCTCCTTGCCGGTGGCGGCCAGAACCGGGATCAGACCCTCCTCTTCCCCATCCAGAATCCGCTCCACCGCCAGCAGGAGGCCACCCTCGCCGATCACGTCGAGCGCGTAGATGAACTCCACCGGCACGCCTGCGAGCGGCTCCCCGCTCTCGTTCCGGACAACGCCAACGAGGAGGGTGCCGGGCGGGAGCACGACAGTCACCTCGTTCCGCCGGCCACTCTCCACGTCGACCCAGACCGACTGGGCCGGCCGCCCCTCCGCCCTTGCCACCAGCCGATACCTGCCCGGCCGGAGCGGGGCGTAGAGATGGACCCCGTTCAGGTAGGCGAAACCTCGCTCCCACTCGATTTCACCCGAGCCTTCCGCCCTGGGAGGAAGGCCTTCCGGGTCGGTGAGCTGCAGCTCCAGATGGGCGACCGGACGGCCGCCCTCCGCCAGCGCCATCACTGCCAGCGAGGTCTTCCCGGCGACCAGACGCAGGTCCTTGCGCAAGACCTCCCGGTCCCGGAGCAGCTCGAACGGCCCGAGCCGCGCCGAACCGGAAAGGTCGGAGGCCGCCTGAAGCACGTACCAGTTCGGCGTCCCGAGAGTCTCCAGCCGGTAGCATCCCGCGGCATCCGTCGTGGTCGCCTGCTCCTCGAACCCTCCGTCCTCGCGCTCCTCCCCTTCCCTGGAAACAGCCGCGAGCCGCACCCGCGCATCCTGGACCGGACGCCCGTCCTCATCCTGAACGGTCCCTTCGACCGCCGCGCCCCGAAACAGCAGCAGCCGGAGGTCGGCCACGGGAGCGTCGAAACTGCCGCTCTGAGTCGTGCTGCGATACCCCTCGAGGGACGCGGCCAGGTTGACGGGACTCGAGAGCGGCACGCCCGGAATCAGGAAGCGCCCCTCCCGATCGGTGCGGATCCCGTACGCCAATTCACTGAAGTCGGCTTCCAGGAACGCCTCGATCCCGGCGCCCGGCAGCGGCTCGAGCGTCGTGCCGTCAAGCACCATGCCACGGAGCGGGACGCCCGGCTCGAGCTGGATCCACACCGCCGGCTGCGCCGCATCGACTCTGCGCACCACCTGGAGATACCCCTCCTTCCGTACCACCAGGAAGGGATCGGCCGGCAGCGAGCGGAGCGGCAACGAGAAAAGCCCCTGCGCGTCGGTGGCTCCCGACCCGCTCACGCTGCCGAGGTACCCGTCCGTCACCTCGCAATCCGCTGCGAACACGGGGCTGCCATCCGGCCGCCGCACCAGCTTCACTGTCAGGCTGCCATCGGCCGGAGCCGGCACTGCTGCCGGTTCCGGCCACTCCAGCTTCTCCACCGCCTCGCGCACCGAACTGTCGCCGCCCTCCCGCGGCTGCGCCGGTCCGGGGCCGGACGAGGGGCCCGGCCGAGCGGCCGCCACCGGCGCAGAAGGGGCGACATCGCCGGAATCTCCGTCCTGCAGCAGGAACAGGACCACGGCGGCCAGGGCCAGCAACAGAAACAGCGCGAACAGTGGACGTGCCATGACGGAATCGTAGCGACCGATCGTTCAACCCGCCTTCGTTCACTTCGGCGTGGCAAGCCAGGAACCGCCCACGGTGTGGCGGACCCGGCGCCCGGAAGCCGACCTTTGCTCAACCTCTCCCTCCCTCTGGAACGATAAGCCACTGGACCGAGGTGGTTTCAAAGGGCGTCAGGCCGGGAGGTTCAGGTCATGGCTTCAGGTGATGAGGGCGGCGCGGCGGGCAAGGGCATCTTCGACAGCGCTTCTCCGGGCGTGAAGCTCCCGGCATGGAGCGCCGTGATCGGCTTCTCGTGCGGGATTCTGCTGACGCTCCTGCTGGCCGAGGATGAGGGAGCGATCGAGGCGCCGAGGATCCAGGCGGTCTCGACGAGCGACGGCGGCAGCGTCCACAAGGCGTTGAACGGGCGGCCGGCGGTGTGCAAGGCGGTGCTCTCGCCCCGTCCCGGGCGCCGGCTGGAGTACCGCTGGGAGTTCGGCGACGAGTCGGCGCCGGTCGCGGGACTGGTGACCGATCCGTACGCGGTCTGGACGGCGCACGCCTACCCTGAAAGCAAGGCCGGGACCCGCTTCACGGCCACCCTCACGGTGACCGACATGATGAGCCGCGAACGGGCGATCGGCACCTACGAGATCGAGATCGTGGAGCCGACCCTGGAGAACCGGACGACCGTCGCGCTCGACGACGGCCTGTGGTCGCTGCACTCCCAGATGGTGCGTGAAGATCATCCGGTGCACGGTCCGATCGGCTACTGGAACGAGACGAAGAACCCGATCGGCAGCACCGCCATGGCGGCCCTCGCCTTCGAGGTGAACGGGTACGACGGGCGGGCCGAGCGCGAGCGGACGCCGTACCGGGAAACGGTCGACCGCGCCCTGGCGTATCTCCTGAGCCGCTTCGAAACGGTGGAACTGGAACCGCAGCCTGCCGGCGATCCGGACTCCAACGGCAACGGGCTCGGCATCAAGGTCGCGGAGAACAGCCACCAGATGTACGAGGTCTCGCTGGCCGCCATGGCGCTGGCCGCGAGCCAGGATCCCGACCGGCCCGCTCCCTGCGGCCCGGACCATATCTTCGGCCGCTCCCTGAAGGATGTGGTCACCGATCTGGCCGACTTCATCGCCTTCGCCCAGACCGACGGCGACAATCCGGAACAACGCGGCGGGTGGCGCTACCGGGCCAACGTCGACGACGCCGACATGTCGGTCACTCAGTGGCCGGTGCTCGCCTTGATGTCGGCAAAACGGGGCTTCGGCATCGAGACGCCCGAGTGGGTGCGGACGGAACTCTCGGCGTACTTCCTCCAGCATGTCCAGAGCGAAGAGGGCGGCTTCGGCTACAAGGATGCCGGCGACAAGGTCACCACCCGGCTGACCGGCGCCGGCCTGATCGCCCTCGACTTCCTCGGTGTCAAGGCGGCCGACGACCGCGTCCGCCGCGCCACGGAGTTCATCGCCGCCAACTGGGATACCGACAACATCGGCGACTTCTACTCCATGTACGGCATCATGAAGGGGGCCAAGCTGGCCGATCCGGAGATCACCCGGTTCGGCGATCATGAATGGCAGAAGGAGTATGCCGAGGCGCTCTCTGCCAGCCAGAACGAGGACGGAAGTTGGTCCGACGGAGGCTCCTACGCGCCCGAGTCGCTCAAGACGGCTCTGCCCGCCCTGGTGCTCTCGAAGGACGTCTTCTTCGCCACGCGGCCCACCTCGGTCCTCTGGAAAATGCTCATCTCGGTCGGAACTGCGGTCCTCGTGGTGGTGCTGGGAACCGTCGTGTTCCTGTTCTTCCTGAAGAAGTGATCGGTGTGAGGCTCTCTGGAACGCGTGTTCACAGAGCCGCGGAGCCGCAACACAAGAAGGGTTCCCGACTTGCTCGGCCTGCCACCGAAGAATCGAAATCGTTATCGACATCGCTATCGAAATCGATCGGTCTCATGCCACTTGGAAGGCGCACTGAGTCGATTGCGATTTCGATTTCGATTTCGGTTTCTTCGCACCCTGCGGACATACTGACCGCTTGTAGTACAGAGCCAAGCTGAGAGGAGCACGAAATGGGGGGTTTCTTCGCCGTTGCGTCCAGGGATGATTGTGTTGCCGACCTCTTCTACGGCACCGACTACCACTCGCACCTCGGGACACGCCGGGGCGGGATCGTGGTCAGGAGCGGGGAGGGCTTCACCCGCAACATCCACGACATCAGCAACACGCCGTTTCGGACGAAGTTCGAGGAATACCTCCCGCGGCACCGGGGCAACATGGGTCTCGGAGTGATCAGCGACTACGAGGATCAACCCCTGCTGATCCGCTCGCACCACGGCCGGTACGCCATCGTGACGGTCGGCAAGATCGCAAACCTCGACGCCCTGGCCGAAGACCTGTCCGCAAGGAACGGTTTTCACTTCACGGAGCTGAAGGGAAACGAGATCAACCAGACCGAACTGGTCGCGGCCCTCATCGACCAGGAAGACCGAATCGAGGACGGTATCCGCAACGTACAGAGCAGGATCGATGGGTCGTGTTCGATCCTGCTCCTGACGGAACGCGGAATCTACGCCGCGCGCGACCGGCTGGGCCGCACGCCGGTGATCATCGGACGCAAGGAGGGCGCGTTTGCAGCCACGCTCGAGACCTGCGCCCTGCCGAACCTCGGGTACGAAATCGAGCGAAACCTCGGACCCGGCGAGATCGTGCTGATGACGCCGGACGCCGTGGAGCAGCTCGCTCCTCCGGGCGACAACATGCAGATCTGCTCCTTCCTGTGGATCTACTACGGCTATCCCGCGTCCGACTACGAAGGGATCAACACGGAACTGGTGCGCAACCGCTGCGGGGCCGCGCTGGCCCGCGCCGACAACGTCGAGGTCGATGTGGTCGCCGGCATCCCGGATTCAGGCATCGGGCATGCCATCGGTTACGCGACCGAGAGTGGCGTCCCCTACCGCCGCCCGTTCGTGAAATACACGCCGACCTGGCCACGGAGTTTTATGCCTCAGGAGCAGCGCGTGCGCGATCTGGTCGCCAGGATGAAGCTGATTCCGATCCCGCAACTGATCGAGGGACAACGGCTCCTCTTCTGCGAGGACTCGATCGTGCGCGGGACTCAGCTCCGTGACATCATCACGCGGCTGTTCGGACACGGCGCCAGGGAGATCCACATGCGGCCCGCCTGCCCGCCGCTGATCTTCAGTTGCAAGTTCCTCAACTTCTCGCGCTCGAAGTCGGAGCTCGACCTGGCGGCGCGCAAGGCGATCCTGGAGATCGAAGGGAACGCCGACAAGCGCCTGGACGAGTACTCGAACCCGTCCACGGACCGGTACGCCGAGATGGTCGACGTCATCTGCAAGCACCTCGGCCTGTCGTCACTCGCGTACCAGAACCTCGGCGACATGGTCGAGGCGATCGGCCTGCCCAGCGAGAAGCTGTGCACCTACTGCTGGAACGGCGACGAGGGCTGCTGCGGCCGGTGATGACCCGTACGGTGCCGGACGCCGTATGTGAAACTGTAACCTACTTCCATAAATCTGCTTACGATCGCCCGATCCCACACGTGGTCGTGGTTTCCGGATTTCCATCCTCTGGATCCGGAACATCCCGCCCCCCGTGTTGCTTCAAGAGGGTAGGTACATCGACGTCGCGGACTGAGGGCAATCAACTCCGGCGACGCCCCCCTCCCGAGCAGCAGGAGATTCCCGATGGTTCGCAGCATCGCCCCCTCCCTCGTCCTGGTTCTCTCGCTCGCCAACCTCTCCCTCGCCGCGGATGTCGAGGTTCCTCTTCATACCTCCGACATCAACACCGCTCTCCTCATGGCCGGCCCGGGGGGGACGGTCACCGTCGCCGGCGACACCTATTACCAGAATGTCTCCATTCCCTTTTCCAACCAGACGTTACGGGCAGACGGGAAGGTCACGATCGACGGCGGCGGCAGCAACGTCGGGATCACGGTGGCCTCCGGCGCGACTGGCGTGAAGATCGAGGACATGCGGGTGCGCAACTGCTCGACCGGCATCAACATCCTGGGCGACAACGCCACGGTGGATGGCTGCCAGGTTCGGCTCACCTCCTTCTACGGCATCCTCCTCAGCACTTCCGACAACACCACGATCGAACACACCAAGATCAAGGACACGGGCAGCCATGGCGTGTACGGCTTCATGTCCGACAACTGCGTGATCGAGAAATGCAGCATCAAGCGGTCAGGTGAAGCCGGCATCTACCTGCTCGGCAACGTCAATTCGATCCTCGACAACAAGATCGCCGACACGGGAACGCATGGCATCCAGCTCGGGACCGATATCACCGCGGCATCCGGCAACCTGATCGAGGACAATGACATCAGCGCGGCCCACTCCGATGCGATCGCTTGCTACGCCCTCTCCTCCAACAGCACCATCCAGGAGAACGTCATCCATGGTGCCACCTTCGATGGCATCGACATCGCCATCACGAGCAACGGGCACACTCTGTTCAAGAACAAGATCTACACCTCGGGCGACAATGGCATCGAGGTCGGTGGCGACAACTGCACCGTCAGCCAGAACAAGTGCTGGCAGTCGCAGAGCGATGGCATCCGCGTCGAGGCAGGCTCGAACAACAGCCTGTACTTCAAGAACGTGAGCAAGTTCTCCCAGGCCTACGGCATCGCGGTCTCCGGAACGTCGAACAACTTCACCCAGAACAAGATGAAGCTCAACCTGCTCCTGGACCGGTACTCAGCCGTTGCGCTCGCCGCAAACATCTGGCTCAACAACAAGTTCAACACCTCGAACCTGTAGCCCAAGACCCGGTCCTTCGACCGCCCCAAAGACTGAGACCCACCCTGAGCGCCGGCATCGCCAATGCGATGACGGCGCTTACTTCGATTACCAGATGCTGCTCCTTCCGGCCACTGTAGGCGAGGGCTGGCTCGAGAACTTGGACTCATCGACTGAAGGCGACTTTCGTATTACTTCGTTACTATCGAATCGTCCCTCCATATTCTCAGACAGTGACTCCAGTGAGGGTCGTGATTCATCCGAGGCACCCGCGGTTGGGCGTCGAAGGTGTCCGACAGGGAAGTGTCCCACCTCTTGAACACACACGAGGGGGGACTCCGACCTGGAAGACCCGGAGAGCCCGAGGAGAAGTTGATGAAACTCATACTCGTCTTGTGTGCGTCCATCGTGCTGGCATCCACGGCCAGAGGCTCCTGGCTGTTGGTCAGTCTCTCAAGCAATCCTGACTACATGAACGACGAAACTGCAGGAATGCACGGCCATACCTGGGCCTGGGCCTCTGCAGGCGCCCTTGAGGCCGAGGGAGAAGGATGGGGTTACATTCCGTGGGGCTCTGTGTTCGACTATATGAGCTGCGCGGTCGCCGTTGGGACCTTCTCTGCAACATTCGTCCACGAAAAAGGGGGCCTTGACGACCAGGTCGGTGAAGTCGAGTATGAGGCCACGGCAGAGATCGACGGCGTTGCGAAGCTCATCGACGATGACTGCGCGGCGGCGGCTACGGGCTTCGTTGAATTGGAGTACAGCTGCGACGGTAGCTCACAGAAGGCGCATGCGGAATTAACGCACTCGGCGGCACGGACCGGAACGGGGGCAACGTTCGAGTTCGGCGTACCAATCCCCATTGAGTTTACTTTCACTCTCCATACTGGTGTCGGGGAAGGAGAGTATCCCGATACCGATCAGGATCTCATCCCGTTCGATGCGAGGTGTCCGGTGAAGACGTTTGTCGTCCAGACCAAGACTCGATCAGAGATCTTTGTTTGGGTCGCCTGTTTCTGGGGGATCTCGGCCAAGAGCGAGGCCGAGATGTACGGCGTTCTTGAGGGATCAATGTCGTTTCTCTGTTGGCGAGTGTGTCCGTGAGAATCTGGCCCATGAGGGAGGCTGTTGGTCTCGTAGGGGTGGCGGCAGTCATCCTCTTCGGTGCTCTGTTGTTGAAGAAGACAAGCGCGCCGGCGTCAGTATCTCAGGAGTCAAATGCTGTCCATTTGACTGACGAGTCCCCGCCTGTCGAGGAGGCCGGACAGCGCCAACCTGTCCTTCTCGAGACAGCCGCAGTTCCATGCACCGGTTCCATCGAGATCGTCTTTCTCAATGAGTCCGACGAGCCGGTAGATGGGGTGGCTGTGCTGTTGACTCTCGGCGGACAGCGGCCCGACCCGTCGCGAATGCTCACGTCTGATGCCCAGGGGTTTGTTGCGTGGGAGGAGCTCGAGCCGAACATCTATCGGTGGGTTCTCCTCGGGGAGCACAGATTCTGGCCAGGGGGTGAACCCAACGGGCATTTCCCACTCAGAAGGTCCGAGCCGATCGAAATCGCCGCGGGCGCAACCAGTCGTTTCACGATCACCCTCTTCGGAGGAGTTGTGACCGGGAGGATTCACCTCCCCGGTGCGCTCGGGAAGCGCGCGGCGATCAAGGTATTCGACGTCATCGAACGTGAGCAGAGACAGGAGTCCCTTGTCCGTACGGACGACGGGGGCTTTCGGTTTTCCACGATCTCATCCGGCAAGAAGATCCTCAGCGCCGTTGCTGAAGTGGAAGGTCAACATTTCTATTTCTACCGAAGGCGCTTCTCCATCGAGCCCAGCGGCAACGTCGATCTCGGTACTCTGTACCCGCTGGAGGGCCCGATCTCTGACGGGTTGATCGTCCTCGAACATGCTGGAGTTTCCCTTGAAACCCAGGCGGTGTACGGGACATCACCTCTCGATGCGCTTCTTCAGGTTGTGAATCGCGAGGTCACTCCTGGAGACTCGTTCGTCCAGCAGACGTTTGACGTAACCGTGGGGGAACCGTTCTTCCTTCACGGGATAACACCTGGGGAATGGTTGCTCAATGTTACTTCCGGGTATCACCAGGGGGATTTCTGGCCCAATCCGCTTCCAGGGTATCGTGTTGACACAGACCATCACCGGGTCGTTGAGGCCCCCTTCACGGGAGTGAGGCTTCCTTTCTCGGTCCAGTCCTCGGTTCCGGTCACCATTCGCGTCCGATTCCCGGATGCTGTCGATCCGTTCCGTACGACCGTCGTGCTGCATTCTCCTCGAAGAGCGGCAGAGGAGATCAGAATCCGTAGACCGCGTGACGGGAACGAGGCAGTTCGGAGGCTCGAGCTTCCGGTCGGCACTTACAGAGTGCTCGCCCACCCGGAGCCTCGATTCGCTACGGAAGCGAGCTTCTGGTACTGCGAAACTCGGGCCGATGTGCACGGTCAGGAAACCGAGATCTTGATCGCGTTCACTGAGGGAACGTGCATCCGAGGGCAAGTGCGGGATCCGAATGGCAATCCAGTCTCCCGCAGGGTTCTCGGCGCCGGCTTCCCTGAGTGGACCGACCAGGGCGGGAGCCCGGTCTACTGCTACAAGGTGGTGGCGGACGACAGTGGCCAGTTCATGTTGCCCGGGATTCCGCCATCTCGCGAGGTGCTCTTCAGTGGAGGACAGTCGGTCCAGTCAGGTGCCGCGGGGGCGGTAACGGAAGTCACTCTCTCATTCGCTGCCAGTGTGAAGCAGTCGCACCTTGGTGACAGCCACAAGGAGAAACGGTGAGACGAAGCTGCTTCCTCGAGAAGGCGGGGGGAGGGATACCGGAGGTCTCAAGGGAAGCTGGGTCCTGGGTAGGGGCGCGTAACCGGCGCGTCTTCGAACAACTCCTGGGACACAGCGAGTCCAAATATCAGACGTAACTCCTTCAAGAATTTTCGTTTCCGTCCCCTTGGAGGCGGAACACCCGGACCCATGCGTTGCTTCAAGAGGGTAGACACACAGACGTCGCCAATCGGATCGCCCACGGACGGGCAGAGCGACGACCCCTCAAGCAGGAGAAAAACGATGGTTCGCAGCAACGCCCTCATCCTCACCCTCGCCCTGGTCCTCTCCTCCGCCAGCTTCGCCCATGCCGACATCCAGGTTCCTTTTCATACCGCCGACATCAACACCGCTCTACTCATGGCTGGTCCAGGGGGGACGGTCACCGTCTCCCAAGGCACCTACTACGCGAACGTCTCCGTCCCCTTCTCGGGCCAGACCCTGCGGGCTGACGGAAAGGCCACGATCGACGCCGGTGGCGGCACCGGGATCTTCGTCGCCATCGGCGTTACCGGGGTGGTCATCGAGGACATGAATGTCCGCAACTGCTCAACGGGTATCTACGTCATGGGTGACAATGCGTTGGTGGACGGCTGCCAGGTCCGGCTCGCCGCGTCGTACGGGGTCCTCCTCAATAACTCCGACAACAGCAGGGTCGAGCACACCAAGATCAAGGACACGGGCAGCCATGGCATCTACCTCTACCTGGCCAACAACTGTGTCGTCGAGGAGTGCAGCGTCAAGCGCGCGACTGGCAACGGCTTCTACGTGCTCGGCAACGTCAATTCGATCCTCGACAACAAGATCAGCGACACCGTCCTGCACGGAATCCAGCTCGGGACGGACACCAACGTGGCGTCCGGCAACCTGGTCGAGGAGAACGAGGTCACTGACGCACAGCAGGACGGAATCGTCTGCTACAACATGGCCTCCAACAGCACCATCCAGGAGAACGTGGTCCGTGGCACCGCCTACGACGGCATCGACATCTTCAGCGGCAGCAACGGCCACACCCTGTTCAAGAACAAGGTCTACACCTCGGGCGACAACGGCATCGAGGTCGGCGGCGATAGCTGCACCGTCAGCGAGAACAAGTGCTGGCAGTCGCTCAACAACGGCATCTACGTCGAGTCAGGATCGAACAGCAGCCTGTACTTCAAGAACAAGATCAAGTTCTGCCAGGATTACGGCATCAGGGTCTGGGGAACGGCGAACACCTTCACCCAGAACAAGATGAAGTTCAACCTGCTCATGGACCTGTCCTCGGGCGTGGCGGCGGCCGCGAACACCTGGATCAACAACAAGTACAACACCTCGAACATCTGACGACAGGACCGCGGCGGCCCTCTTCAGAAGGCCGCACGGGAATCGAGACGCACCCTGAGCGCCGGCACCGCACCCGCGATGCCGGCGCTCGCTCGTTTGCGGTGAGAAGGCCGGGCCCGGACCGCTACAATCCCCGCATGATCGGAATCGCTGAACACCCCCGTATCGAGCCAGTCGCGGTCCGACATGCCCTCACGGACTGAGCCGTATTCCGTCGAGCTCGAGAGCGTCCTGCGCCTGTGGCTGTACCGCCAGGGGCTCGCCGGAGCGGCTCCGGCCAGGCTGAGCCGCGACGCCTTCGTCGATCACCTCGAGCGGTGCGGCGGCCTGCAGATGGACAGCGTCAATGTCGTCGACCGCGCGCACTATCTGACGCTCTGGAGCCGCTTCGGCAGTTACGACCGCCGCCAGGTCGACGCCTGGATCTACGAGGATCGCGTCGCCTACGAATACTGGGGGCACGAGGCGAGCGTGCTGGCCGCGAGCCGGCTGCCGCGCAGCCTCCGCCACATGCGCCGCTTCCGGCCGGAGGGGCCATGGTGGAGCGAGCGTCTGCCGGGACGGTCGTCCGTGCGGCGCGTCCTGCGGCGCCTGCGGGAAGAAGGCCCGCTCGAGAGCAAGGACTTCGAGAAGAGGCCCGGGGAGTCGGGCGCCTGGTGGGACTGGAAGGAGGACAAGCGGGCGCTCGAACTCCTCTGGCACCGGGGGCGCGTCGCCACCTCTCGCCGCAACCACTTCCGCCGCGCCTATGACCTCGCCGAGCGCGTCTATGGAGACGTGCTACCGGAGAGTCTCACGGAGTATCAGGACGGTTGGCTGCTGGACGGCCTGTCGGGAAACGGGATCGCCAGCGAGCGTCACCTCACGAACTACGTGACCGCGCCGCGCCTCCTGGCACAGGAGCGCGCGCAGATCATCCAGCGCAACCTCCGTTCAGGCAGGGTCGTGCGTGTCAGCGTCAAGGGGCGGGACGACACCTACCTGGCACTGCCCGAGGCGCTCGAGGGGATCGATGCGCTCGAAGAGGCGCGCGGCACCCGCCTCATCTGCCCCTTCGACTCCTTGCTCTGGCAACGCGATCGGGCGCACGAGCTGCTCGATTTCCACTACCGGATCGAGATCTACCTGCCGCCGAAACAGCGCACGTTCGGTTACTACGTGCTGCCGATCCTGCATGATGGCCGGCTGGTCGGCCGCCTCGATCCGAAGCTGCACCGCGATCAGGGGCGGCTGGAAATCAAGTCGATCCACCTCGAACCGGGGTTCCAGCGGACGAAGCGATTCGAGCGGGCGCTGGCCGGGACGCTGCGTGGGCTCGCCGATTTCCTCGCGGCGAAGGAGGTGGAGCTGCCGCGGGATTGGCGGCAACTGCCGCACTGAGCCGCGAGCCAGAGGACCAAACGCTCCGGATCGACCTGGACCGGCCGCTGGTCGTTTTCTTTCAATACACGAAATCCCTCACGAGTCTGGAGACGTCTCCCACCAGCATGCGAGTGCCGCAACCAGCACCGCCCGATCTCGCGGCTCTCTTCCAGGAGCACCGCACCGGCCTGGCCGCCGCGGTCCGCGGCGTTCTCGGCCCAGGCGCCGAGGTGCAAGAGGTGCTCCAGGAAGCGTTTCTGCGCGTCTGGCGAGCCCGGGACCGACAGGTCCAGGAGGGCAATCTGGTCGGCTTCGTCTTTGTGGTCACGTTGAACCTGGCCCGGGATCTCCGCCGCAAGGAGAGACGCCTGGGTCGAACGACTCCGCTCGAGGAGGTGTCCGAAATGAGGCTCACATCGAAAGGCCCGCCACCCACCGAACGGGCGGAACGAACTGAAGCGGTGGCAGCCGCGCGCGAGGCGATCTTGAAGCTGGAGGTGGTCGATCCGCTGGACCGGCCCACCAGCGCGAAGGGGAAGATCCTCGACGCAGAGGGGCGGCAGGTGGCGTCGTTCGAGACGTCGCATCAGGGGCGGGCCCGCTTCCTGATCACTCCGCGGCCCGGCGAGAGTTACCGGCTCGAGTTCAGCGAGCCGGAGGCGGCGCCGGTTCCCCTGCCCGTGGCGCGGTCGACCGGGCCGACCCTCCGTTCGCTGCGCGACTCGTACGCTCCGGGTGAACCGCTGGCGCTGGCGATCCATACACCAGGCAACGGCCCCTGGATGGTCGGCGCGTTCCTGCGCGGCATCCTGGTCGCTCACGACACCTTCAGCGGCAGCGGCGATCAGGAGATCGCGCTCGACCTGCCGGAGCGGGCGAGCGGCGTACTGCGGATCACCCTGTTCGACCCCGTTCTGACGCCGGTCGCCGAGCGCCTGGTCCACCGGTCATCCGGCCGTGACCTGGTGGTCGAGATCGATCCGGTCGACCCGAGTCTGGCCCCCGGCGATCACCAGCAGGTGGAGATCACGACCCGCGACGACCAGGGGAAGCCGGTGGCGGCGATCGTCGGACTCACGGTCACCGATCGCGCGGTCCGCGATCTGTATGACGAAGCGCGCGTCGGCCTCGTGGATCAGGCCTACCTGCTGGCCGATGTCGGCGATCTCGAGGACGTACACGAGTTCCTGGCGCACGACGCCGAGTCGGCGCGAAACATCGATCTCCTGCTCGGCACCCGCGGGTGGCGCCGCTTTGCATGGGTCGATCCCGGGACCTTCCTGGCGGAGCACGGGCAGGAGTCTGGTGTCTTCCTTGCCCGCGAAGCGCTGGCGCAAGCGCCGCAGGTGGTCGATACCAGTCACGCCAGGATGGAGACGTTCCAGGACCTCTCCAGAGACTCACGACTCTCTCGGCGGTTTGCGCTGTTCGCCACGGTCACTGTCGGTTTGCTGTTCGTGCTCATGCTCCTGGCCTGGGGTGCGGAGCGGTTCGCCAGGTATTACGTCTCGCGCGGTCTCCCGGTCCGGATCGCGTTCGGCGTCTTGCTGGGTGTCGTGCCGGTCCTGCTCGCCGGCTTCTTCCTGGTGAGGTCGAAAGTGCAGCCGATGATGGCCGGCGACGAGGCCGCGCCGGTCATGGCCCGGTTCGCCGCCAACGCAGTGCATGATGAACCGGCGGGAGAAGCCGCGGAAGATCTCCCGCGGGACGATGGTGCCGATGCCTGGAAGAGGTTTGCCGCCTTCGCGCAGGTCCGCGACGACCGGGCCGCACCCGAAAACCGTTTCGACGAACCGTTGGCTCTTGTGGAACACGATATCGTCGAGGGCCAGGACTTCGAACCGGACGCGGGGCGGATGAAGAACCTCGCGGCGTTCGGATACCTCGTACGTGGTGAGGACGAGGAGGGCGTCTTCTTCGACCAGATCGACCGGGGCCGCTTGCGCATGGACTGGCAGTCGCGGCAGTACCTGGTGCGCGAGTACGCTCACGAGAACCCCCGCGGACCGACGCGCGACGACTTCTCCGAGACAGTCTACTGGAACGCCGGGTTGGCCACCGACGCCGATGGCAAGGCGCGGGTGGAGTTCGACGTCAGCGACTCGGTCACCACCTGGAGCGTCTTCGCCGATGCTCACGGCGCGGGTCGGCTCGGCCAGGGGAGCGCCGAGTTCGAGGCGAAGATTCCGTTCCGCATGGAACCGGTTCTCCCGGTCGAGGTGACCGAAGGGGACCGCCTGCAGCTTCCGGTGGCGCTCCTTTGCGAGGACCCCGAGATCGACCGGGTCACGGTTCATGCGGAGGCGAGCGGACCGCTCGAGTTCGCGGAAGATCCTTCTGGCGAGCTGCCGATCGCGGCCGGCCGCTGGCTGATCCCGGTCGTCGTCACCGGAGCGAACGAAGAGGGCCGGATCACCCTTTCCGGCAATGCGCGGCGCTGGGGCGACCGGGTCGAACACGCGCTTCGAATCGTGCCGAAGGGCTTCCCGCAGAAACTCTCCCGGAGCGGCCGGGTGGACGGTCTCGTCCGATTCAACGTGACCCTGCCGGAGTCGATGGTGCCGGGGTCGCTGTCTGCCAACCTCAAGCTCTACCCCTCGCCGCTGGCGACGATCCTGGACGGCATGGACGGCCTGCTGCAGGAGCCTTGCGGCTGCTTCGAACAGGCCTCCAGCAGCAACTACCCGAACCTGATGGCGCTGGCCTACATGGAAGCGGCCGGCGGCGACGACCCGGCCCTGATGAAGCGGTCCCGAGAGCTGCTCGAGCGCGGCTACGGTCTGATCACCGGCTACGAGTGCAGCGAGCGCGGCTATGAGTGGTTCGGCGCCGATCCGGGGCACGAGGCGCTGACCGCCTACGGGCTGCTCGAGTTCCATGACATGAGCACGGTCTATAACGTCGACCGGGAGATGCTCGAGCGAACCCGCCAGTGGATTCTCGGCCGCCGCGACGGCAAGGGCGGGTTCGGGCGGAACGAGCGCGCCCTCGACTCATTCGGCGCGGCGCCACAGGCAGTCACCGATGCGTACGTCACCTATGCCCTGCTTTCGACCGGCTCCGATCCATCCAGCTTGAAGGCGGAAGTGGACCGCATGGAGGAGCGGGCGCAGAAGAGCGATGATCCATACGAGATCGCTCTCGCCGCCAGCAGTCTCCAGCATGCCGGCCGGACCCTTGCCGCCGACCAGGCCCGGGATCGCCTGAAGAGCATGCAGCAGGGTGACGGCGCGGTGGCCGGAACCACCTCCAGCATCACCTCTTCCCGGGGAACCAACCTGGAAGTCGAAACGACCGGCTTCGCCGTGCTCGCATGGCTGGAAGACCCGGACGACCGGGCGGCGGTCGAACAGGCGATGACCTTCCTCCTGGGCCAGCGTTCCGCCACGGGCCGGTTTGGCGCCACCCAGGCGACGATCGTCGCGATGAAGGCGCTGACCGCCTATGCCGAGGCCGCACGCACCGTGGTCAACGACGGACAGCTCACCATTTCGATCAACGGCCGGAAGGTCCACGAGGAGACGGTGCACGCCGGCCAGCGCGGCGCGCTCCAGTTCGACTGGCTGGGGAAAAGCCTGCAGCCGGGCGACAACGAGATCGTCCTGGAGCTTTCGGGCGGCAACGAGTTCCCGTATGCCTTCGACCTCGATTCTTTCGCCGAGCAGCCGGCCGACGACCCTGACGGCGCGGTCGAGATCGATGTGGCGCTGGCGAAAGACACGGTGGAAGAAGGGATGACGGTGCCGCTCTCCATCACGGTAAGGAACCGCTCCGAGAAGAGCGTGCCGATGACCCTGGCGATCGTCGGCCTGCCGGCCGGCCTCCACGCCGACCGGAAGATCCTGGACGATCTACAAGAGGCGGGCCGCTTCGACCTGTGGGAGATCAAAGGCCGCGAGCTGATCTTCTACTGGCGCGGCCTGGCGGAGCGGTCCGAACGGAAGGTCGACATCGACCTGGTCGCCCGGATCCCCGGCGTCACCACCGGACCGGCGTCACGCGCCTACCTCTATTACACCGACAACCAGAAGTGCTGGGCCGACCCGCTCACCGTCACGGTGCTCCCGGCCCGGTAGGGCCTCATCTCGCTGGACGGCGGTCTCCGAGCCCCGGCCTGTTGCACGGCGGCGACCAACGGCTGGCCCTCATCCGGCGAAGCCGGGGTTTTCGGGAGGGACGGCCCGACGCGTCCACTAGAATCGGCTGCGAGCCCACCCTTCCTGCCCTGGAGTCTGTGTTCGCATGGTTCTCGACGCATCGGAGCCCGTAACCGGCGACTCTCGCCATCCGGTTGCGAGGCCCACGATCGGGATCGACTCCTACCGATCCCTCTCACAGGAGATTCTCCAGAGAGCCGCCAAGGGCTTGCTCAAGCGGCATTTCCTGGCGGAGGTGGTGGATCTTCTCGCTGGCTTTGCTCGCTGCGAGTCCGTCACGATTTGCCTGCGAGACGAAGCCCATTGCCATGTGCTCGAGTCCCGGAACGCCGAACGTGCGACTCACCAGCGGATTCGCCTGAACCACGATCCCCTGGAAAAGAGGCTCCTCTGCCGGCAGAGCGCCCGGCTGGAATCCTCTCTGGAACCGCTGTTGCTCGGCGATCTTGCCGGCGCCTGCGGGTGGCACGTCAATGGCGGCGCCGCCACGGAACCGGAGATGTCGGGCGAGCAGCGGCGCGAATTCGGCCGAGTCCTGGTTCCCATCCGCTGCGACCAGGAGTTCGCTGGATTGCTCAGTCTCGACGGCATCGCCGAGCAGTTCTGCGCGGGCGAGGGGGTCGCCTTCCTCCAGGGGATCGCGGAAGTCATCGGCCGGGCCCTGATCTTCAAGCGCGCGCACGTCGAACTCAGGGAACGAGTCAAGGAACTCTCCTGTCTCTACGGCATCGCGCGGGTCGTGGCCCAGCCGGAAGCCAGCCGAGACGAGGTTCTGCAGCGGATCGTCGAGCTTCTTCCCCCGGCCTGGCTCTTCCCCGACTTCGCCGTCGCCAGGATCGATGTCGAAGGCCAGAGCTTCAGAAGCGTGGACCACAAGGAATCCTCCGTGAAGCTCCGGTCCGAGGTTTTTGGGAATGGCCGCGTGCTGGGCTTCGTGGAGGTTGCGTACACCGAGGCGCTGCCGGACCTGGAGGTGGGCCCGTTTCTCGTTGAAGAGCGGAACCTCATCGACGCCGTCGCCCGCGAAGTCACCTTGTTCACGGAGCGGTCCCGCTCGGAGGAGGAGAGGGCGCTGCTCCACGAGCAACTGCGTCATGCGGATCGGCTGGCCACGATCGGGCAGTTGGCCGCGGGTGTCGCGCATGAGCTGAACGAGCCACTCGGCAATATCCTCGGCTTCGCTGAACTCATCCTGAAGTCGGAGAACCCGAAGGGGCAGTTTCGCAGAGACATGGACAAGATCGTGTGGGCATCGATTCACGCCCGAGAGGTCATCAAGAAGCTCATGGTGTTCGCCCGCCAACACCCACCCAAGAAGACGCCTCTGAGTCTCAACGATCTGGTGGACGAGGGGCTCTACTTCTTCGAAGCCCGGTGCGCCAAGGCCGGGATTGAACTCGTGCGGGAACTCTGGCCGGAACTGCCTTTCATCACGGCCGATCCGGGCCAGCTGAATCAGGTCCTGGTCAACCTCGTGGTCAATGCCATCCAGGCCATGCCGCGGGGTGGGACGATCCGCGTCGCGACCAGGGCCGTGACCGGCGGAGTCGTGTTCAGCGTGGAGGACACCGGGGTCGGGATGAGCGAGGAGGTCAAGCGCCAGGCCTTCGACCCGTTCTACACGACGAAGGACATGAGCGAGGGGACCGGCCTGGGCCTGCCGGTCGTGCACGGGATTGTCAGTTCCCACCACGGGACCATCGAGGTTCAGTCCGAGGTGGGCGTCGGCACGCGGTTTGTCATTCAGTTTCCTCTCCAGCAGGACATGCCCAGAGTGGAGGTCCCTTCGGATGTCGGGTGAAGAGAAGATCCTGGTCCTCGTGGTCGATGACTCGGTGGACACTCTGGAGATGCTGCAGAGGAAGCTCGACGCCGAGGGACATCGGACACTGACGGCCACGAGCGTCGCCGGAGCCATCCAGGTCCTCGGACAAACCCACGTCGACCTGGTCATCACCGATCTGAAGATGCCCAGGACAAGCGGCATGGATCTCGTGCGGTTCGTCCGTGAGAACTGCCGCGACACCGAAGTGATGGTGGTCACCGGTTATGCCACCGTCAACGGCGCCGTGGAGGCGGTCAAGACGGGAGCCACCGAATATCTCTCCAAACCGTTTACCGACAAGGAGTTGCTGGATGCGACCGGGCGGGCGCTGGAGAGGCTCTACCTGCGCAGGGCGGCCGGCGACAGGTCCGAACAGGAAATCCAGACGAGATCAGGTTTGCTGGGTGAGTCGAAGGCGATGCGTGGACTCCTGACGTCGGTCGCCAAGGCGGCCGCCACGGCCGCGACCGTCCTGGTCTCCGGCGAGAGCGGAACCGGCAAGGAACTCGTGGCCCGCGCCGTCCACTACAACGGCCCCCGGGCCTCAGCGCCGTTCGTTCCCGTGAACTGCGGGGGGATTCCGGAGACCCTGCTCGAGAGCGAACTCTTCGGCTACGTCAAGGGTGCCTTCACCGGCGCCACGGAAACCAGAGCCGGCTTCTTCCAGACAGCGGAAGGAGGAACGATCTTCCTCGACGAGGTCAGCGAGACGACCCTCGCCATGCAGGTGAAGCTGCTTCGCGTCCTTCAGGACAGGGAGATCTGCATGGTCGGATCGCCCCGGGTCCGCAAGGTCAACATGCGGATCCTGGCCGCGACCAACAAGGATCTTCTCTCGCTGGTCGACAAGGGCCTGTTCCGCGAGGACTTCTACTACCGCCTCAACGTCATCGAGATCAACGTCCCTCCTCTCAGGGAGAGGGGAGACGACATCCTGCTGCTCGCCCGTCAGTTCGCGTCGCAGTTTTCGGCGGAAATGGGCCGAACTCGACCGGAGTTCTCCGACCAGGTCCTCAGCATTCTCAGGGAGTACAACTGGCCGGGCAACGTCAGAGAACTGCAGAACGTGATCCAACGGCTGGTCGTCATGACGGAGGGAGACCTCATCGATGTCAGGGACCTGCCGCGCCTCATGCGGTTCTCGGCGCTGAACGGCGTCGGTCTCGACCGCACCCTTGACGAAGTCGTGAGCGAATACGTCCACAACGTCCTGGCGAGCGTCGGAGGCAACAAGACGCGCGCGGCCGAGATCCTGGGGATCGACCGGAAGACCCTGCGCGAGAAACTGAGGAAGTGACGGGCCACGCTTCCCTGATCGAACGAAGAGCGGGGAGAACCTCCCCGCCGGTACGAAACTCCCCGCCTCTTTCACGCCGCTGAGCAAGGTCGAACGACCCCTCCTCGCGGTGAACCCACGCGGAATAGCCTGTTCGGGCGCATTCCCAAGCAACCCCCCACTCCTCACCGCAGCTGCATGCTTGGGCACGACTCTTGCGCTGTGATCGCTCATCGCCGCGCAACAGCGGCTGAATGGAGGCACAAGTGGCGACAAGAGGGCATGACGCTCCGGCACCGATGCACAACCCGAACAATCCCCCGGCGTCTCTCTACGAGTTTCGCGATCTTTGCTGGACCTGCAACGATGCGGTTCAGTGCCTGGATCGGAGCACGCTTCGGCGACCGGTGTTGTTCTGCGAGCAGTTCGACGACTACACCCCTGTGACGCGACTGATCAGGCAACGGCCCGCTCAGGCTCGCGCCGAGGCCAGGTCGGACCTCAAGGGCATCTGCATGAACTGCGATGAACAGGTCCTCTGCGGCCGGGGCCGAACCGAGCCGGCGATTCAGTTCTGCGAGCAGTACGCGTAGTCATGACCGAAGGCGTGGGTTCACCAACAAACGCGGGGTAGCAGGCAGATGTCCGGCGCATCGCAGTATGGCGGTCTCTGCCTCACGTGCGAACACGCCCCAGCCTGCGGCTACCGCATCCGTTCGGGGCGACCCGTGTGGCACTGCAACGAATTCGACGACCGCGAAAGCCCTGCCGAGGATCAACGCAGCGGGACCGGCAGCCCGCAGAGCCACCCCCGCGTCCGTCCTTATGTGGCGGCGGAATCGCCCGACGGATCAAAGGGTCTGTGCATGAACTGCGAAGAGAAGTCCAACTGTCTCAGGCCGAAACCTCCCGAGGGAGTGTGGCACTGCGAGGAGTACCGATGAACTCGTTCAAGACCCGCGGAGCAACGAGATGATTCCGATGGCAGACGCTGGCATCAGCGAAGAAGCAAAGCAGGATTCGCGAAGCCTCATCTCGATTCTCGAGGAAGTCCAGGCGAAGCACGGGTATCTCCCCAAGGAAGCCCTCATCGAGGTCGCCAGGCAGACGGGAAAGTCCCTCGTCGACATCTACGGCGTCGCGACCTTCTACAAGACCTTCAGTCTTCAGCCGCGCGGCAAGCACCTGGTCTCGGTATGCCTGGGGACCGCCTGCCACGTGAACAAGGCGCCGGAAATCGCGCGGCAGTTCGAGCAACAGTTGCAGGCGCAATCGGGCGAGACCACCGCGGATCGGGAGTTCACGCTCAAGACGGTCAATTGCCTTGGGGCGTGCGCTCTCGGTCCTGTCGTGGTCGTCGACGGACACTACTTCTCGTCGGTGACGACGTCAAGAGTCGAAGAGATCATCAGCAGCACCAGCGAGGGGCTGAACAACGTCAATGTTGAGACCGACGAGCGGGTCTTCCCGCTCGAGATTGCCTGCGCGCGGTGTAATCACAGCCTCATGGACGCGGACCGCCTGATCGACGGCAAACCCTCGATCAGGATCACGGTCTCCTTCGACAACAAGCACGGTTGGTTCGCCTTGTCGTGCCTTTACGGAAGCTACCACACCGAGTCGGCGCACGAGATTCCGGACGATACCGTCGTCAACGTGTTCTGCCCGCACTGCCATGCCGAGTTGATCGGTGGTGGAAGGTGCATCGACTGCGGCGCCGCGATGGTCCCCATGATCGTGCGCGGCGGAGGGGTCGTGCAGATCTGCTCCAGGAAAGGATGCAAGGGCCACCTACTCGATCTCAGCGGAGCCGCTGTCGACTGACCAGGGTCTCGTCGCTCGTGAAGGACAACCTCAAATGAACAAACTCAAGAGCGTCGCGGACCTGCACAGGTTCCGCCAGCGAATCATCGACGGAAGTTCGGAGGAGCCCGAGCATCCGATTCTGGTCGTGTCCGCCGGCACTTGCGGACAGGCGAGCGGGTCGAACGATATCATTCGAGTCATCAAGCGGTACATCCTGGATCACGACCTGCGAGAACAGGTGGCCCTGCGGATCACCGGGTGCCAGGGGTACTGTGAGGTGGAACCGTTCGTACTCGTGGAACCGGGCCGCCACCTCTACCCCAGGCTCAAGATGAAGGACGTGCCGCGCGTTGTCGAGGCGGCGCGGCAGGGGATTGTCGATGAAGGACTGATCTACCGGCAGCCTGAAACCAACTGCGCTTGTGCGGATCAGAACGAGATTCCGTTCTTCAAGAAGCAGACGCGGACCATCCTTGGCGAGAACCAGAAGCTCGACCCGATCCGCATCCTGAACTACGTGCAGCGCGGTGGGTATGGCGCGGCCGAGAAGGTCCTTTTCCGGGTTGACCCGGAGTGGCTCATTGGTGAAGTCGAGCGCTCGGGACTCAGGGGCCGTGGCGGCGCCGGCTTCCCCACCGGCCGCAAGTGGCGCCTCGCCCGCGCAGCCGCCAACGGGGGCGGGCAGAAGTACGTGGTATGTAACGCCGACGAGGGAGATCCCGGCGCCTACATGGATCGGAGCCTGCTCGAGGGCAACCCCCACGCGATCATCGAGGGGTTGCTGCTGGCTGGTATCGCCATCGGCGCGACACGCGGTATCTTCTACGTCCGCAGCGAGTATCCCCTGGCCGTCAAGCACGCCACGATCGCCCTGCGGCAGGCCCGTGACCTCGGCCTGCTGGGGGAGAACATCCTTGGCACGGGCGTCGATTTCGACATCGAGATCGTCCGCGGCGCCGGTGCGTTCGTCTGCGGCGAGGAAACCGCTCTCATCAAGTCGATCGAAGGCCGCCGCGGCGAACCACGACAGCGGCCCCCCTATCCGATTTCGAAGGGAATCGACGGGTGGCCGACCTGCATCAACAACGTCGAGACGCTCGCAAACATCCCGGTGATCGTCAACCGCGGCGGAGCCGAGTTCGCCAAGGTCGGTACGCCGGGCAATACCGGCACGAAGATCTTCTCCCTGGTCGGGAAGATCAGAAACACCGGCCTGGTCGAGGTCCCTCTGGGCATGACGATCAACGAGGTCGTTTACGAC
>JAZDLC010000212.1:0-23612 GCA_043802345.1 Planctomycetota bacterium
CGATCCCAGGAGTTGAAGCTCCAGGCCCGGTCAGAAAGCAGCGCCAGCGGCAGGATCGGGAACCCGCTCAGGGCGGAAAGATAGACCACCCCGGGTTGCGCCTTCCTCGGCGGCCCCTTCGGACCGTCAGGAGTGATCGAGAGATCGCCCCGTCCCGCACGGGCGACCCGAACCAGTTCCCGGAGACCCGCGGCGCCGCCCCGGGTGGTCGATCCCCGGGCAACCTGGAAGCCGAGCCGCAGGAGGATGCGCACGATCAACTCGCCGTCGCCGTGGCGACTGACCAGGACGGTGGCCCCTTCGTCGCGATGCACATAGGAGAGCGGCAGCAGGTTGCAGTGCCAGAGAGAAACGATGTAGCGGCCCGGCCCCCCCTTCCGCCGCTCCTGGAACGGGTCGAAACCGAAACGGCGCACTTTCCAGGTCGCACCGAGGGAACGCACAAGCGCCGGGCCCATCACGGAGGCGACGGGCGGCAGGATCCTGTCTCGAAGACGGCTCACCTCACTGCCCGCTGGTGCGCTCGTAGTCTTTCATCGCGAGGTGGATGAACACGTATCCCACCACCGCCGCCAAGAGAGGCTGCCAGAGATGGACCAGCAGGTAGTAGATGCTGCCAAGGACGATCGCCAGCCCCAGAACCACGATCACCTTGTGATTGAGTGAACCGCCCAGCAGCACCGCGAGAATCCTCGCGAACAGGCCGGAGCGCACGGCGCTCTTGAGGGAATTCAGCTTGCTGAAGACGGACATGGCTCGGTCACTCCTGGGCTGCCCGTACGTTACCCGCGCCCGGCTGGTTCATCCAATCCGAACTGTTCTCATCTGACTCACGCCGGGCGGGTCCTCGCCGCCGCTCTCTCGGTCGTTCGTCGTCGGGACCCGCCGGCGCAACGAGAAGCGGAGGCGACCCACCGGGGTTCGCCTCCGCAGTCCGAACCGAATCCGTCTTTCTAGGGACGGACTACTTCTTCTCGACGGCGATGTCGTCGCCCTGACCCCCCTCATCGACTCCGTTCGGGCCGAGAGACCAGAGGATGTAGCCGGACGCCGTGGTCTTGTAGCTGTAGCCGTTCCCCCAGGGATCGACCGGCAGGTCCTCGCGACCCAGGCATCCCTGGGGATACGCCTCGCTCGGCTCGAGCAGTTGAGCCAGGGTTTCGGGCAGGCTGCCCTGCTGCAGCTTGTAGATGGTCACCCCTGTCTTCAGGTTGCTCAGGTCGTAGCGCACCTGGTCGGAGGGGGTTTCCTCCTCCGAGTAGGTGGCGGTGTCGGGGGCCTTCGAGGAGGCTCGCTCGGACCTCTGCTCGAGGGATGTGACGCTCACGATTGCGCCCACGCCCGCGGCGCCGACGATGGCCAGGCCGAGCACCTCGCCTCCGATCGGGCCGTAGCTCTCGTAAACCGTTCCGTTCTTGCCGTCCATCGAGAACGAGAGGGCGCCGTACAGATGGTTCGTGATCGTCTCCTGGGTCGGCAGCAGCGCAATGTCCACCGGCAGCTCGAAGTCCGCCGCCATGGTCAGCATCGGCACGACCATCGCCAACTGACCGTACATGCTCTCGACCGAGTACCTGATGTCGGTATAGCTGAGCGAGGTGAGATGGCCGTCCTTGGGGACCTTGGAGAAGAAGCGCTGGAAGTCCTCGTTGTCTCGAATGCTGTCCTCTTGCTTCTCGCTCTGGCGAATGTGCCGCTTCAGGTCGCTCACGGACAGGGCGATGATGAACTGGCCGCCGTGCACCGCGAAGCACGGGCTGACCGGAACCGGCATGCTGGCGTCCAGGTCGACCTGGTAGATCGTGGTCTCCCGGTACTCCGCCGTCTTGACCGAGAACTGGCCGCCACTCATGTCACTGCCGAATTTCAGCAGGCTCTGCAAGCTACCGGTGACCTTGTCGCCTTCACGTACGTCCGCCATGAACAGGAACGAAGGAACCATGGCGTTGCTGCTCTGCGGGGCCACCAGCATGAACTGGGGTCCGATGTTGGCCAGAATGTCGTTCCGGAGATCGAGGGGAGGATTCCCCTCCCCGGCGATCTGCGCCCCGAAACCCATCATCATGCCCTGAACCTGACCGTACGCCTCCTCGTCCACGGTCTTCACCACATCCATGACGAAGTCGTAGAAGCCGGCGACGTCCGCCTGGAACATGCTCAGACTGTTGACGTCTTTCGGCACGGCGCCAAGCCGGGAGAGATCGATCGGCTCGGCGGGCTGCAGCGCGAGCAGCCCCTTCCGCTCCCCCTCGACTCCGGTGAAGGTCTTCGAGACCGCGACTCCGTTCTGGGAGACTCCGGCCGACATGAGCGACTTCACCGCCAGGAGTCCGGACATGTCGAGCAGCTGGTCAACCAGGGGCAGGTACTCGGTCTCGCCCTCCATGTTCATTGCGTACTTGATCCCCTCGGCCAGGGTGCGCAGGCCCAGCTCGATGTTGACGTAGGCTCGGACGGCGCCCGCGTCGCCGATCGCCAGCCGCTTCATGCCGGCCTGGTAGCGACCGCTGGCCGAGAGCGAACCGGTCTCGGACCCGCTGGCGCGATTCATCACCATCCGCAGTGATTCGTGGCTGATCGAGAAGAGCTGCAGGTTGCCCACCCGGCCCATCACGACCGGCGGTCGCTCCCCCTTGCCACCCGTCAGCTCCTCGTAGCTGTACGCATCGGTCGTCACCGGCTGGAACCCGATCTCGATCCCCGCATTCTCCGCAGAGCGGCTCATCAGGTCCTTGATCAGCATCTGCCAGTCCGGCGCCCCTTCCTTCGCCTCCACTCCCAGAATCAGACCGATGTCAGGCATCATCTTGCCCGCTTCCACGTCCGGCAGGCCGAAGTGCGTCAACGCCAGGAAGATCCGCCCGTAGCTGCCCGCGAACAGGTCGTCCAGCGAAAGCTCGAAGTTCTCGAACCCCTCCTCTTCCCGGATCTTCTCCTGCAGAGTCCCGATCGCCTGCTTCATCATGCCGATCGGCTTCTCGAGGAATGTCTTCATCTCGCCTTCCGCCATGATCGCGGTCAGCGGCATGCCCTCCAGAGCCTTTGAGTAGGCGCTGTGGTCGTCCACAGAGATCGAAAAGAGGGTTTCCTCGGGAAGCAGGCTGGCAACCGCGGGCCCCTGCTGAGCCAGTGCGGTTGAGGCAAGGCCGATCAGGCCTGTCGCGCCGAGGAAAAGGCTGGCCAGCACTCGCGCCGGGCGAGCGGGGAAGCACGTTGATCGGATCATTCTGACCTCCGGTGGTGACGGTTCGGGTCCTCATAGATGCGCAGGCAGGGCTCGGAATCGACCGGGCGCGGTGCGCGTGGAACTGAAGATGGAAAGCAACACGGATGCCAAGCGAGTCCATTCGTTGGACCAACGCCCAGGTACAGACATATTTCGTGCAATCACAAATGTTTACGCCGATGTCTACAGGTCGTGCCCATGTGAAAAGGAGCCATCTGCTCCCCTGGAACAGATGGCTCCTCAGCTCGCGGAAGTGTGTCCTGGGCCGATTCGGCACACTCCTCCGGCAAACCCGTTCTCGCGGCCTGTGGGGGGACTCTCTCTGGAAGAGAGGGTGTCCGGCTCAGAGGTCCGCGAATTCCCGGAACGCATCCTCGTACTTGATCAGACTCTTCTCGAGACCGCGGAACGCCTTCTGGACCTTGTCGCCCTCCTTGACCGCCTCCAGCACGCTCTCGAACTCTTCCTTGAGCTCTTTCGGGCAGTCGGGGGACTTCAGGAAGGCCACGATGATGCCGCCGCTCAGGATGTGATTCTCATCCGGGAGATAGCCGCTGAAGAACGACTTCAGCTTCAGGACCCCGCCGGTCGCGATCAGTTTGTCCCGACTCCAGGAGAAAAGCTTCGGGGCCTGAAAACGCGAGAGGTAGCACGCGACCGCTCCGCTGAACCAGCGCGGAGGAATGTCCGTGGCGTTCTGGCCGATCATGCGGAGCACAAACTGCTCCGCGGAGGCGTGCTGCACGTAGATGTCGGTCAGCGATTCGGCCAGGGCGTACTGCGTCACCGTCACCAGGTCCAGCCCCCGATCATTCTCTCCCAGCCACGGCGTGGCGAAGGCGTAGAAGTTCGAGGACTGTTCGTCCGCGTTCCACTCGTTCCCCAGGCGGTTGTAATCCTCGGTGTTGGTCACCACGTAGACGTTCATCTTCTGGTCTTCGGTGTTGATCGCCTTGCCGAAGAACTCCTCTGACTTCCGGAAGGCCGCTTCCGCGGTCACCAGCATCTTGTCGCCGAAGTCGATTCCATTGTTCGTGTAGAGACGGACGTTCTTCGCCTCGGAGAGGTAGGGGCTCTGCAGGTCCGCATAGAACGCCTCCGCCGCCTTCTTCGGCACCCACTTCCCGGCCACGAAGAACTCCCCCTTCGCCTTGTGCTCCTCGATCTGCTTCCGGAAGGCGGCGGCCTCTTCCTTCGCCTTGCGGGCCCTCTCGTTGACCCACTCCCCATCAACCTTCACGAACCCCTTGGCCGTCATCTCGGCGGTTTCCTTCTCCTCGGGGGTCATCCACTTGCCCTTGTACTCGACCAATCCCTTGGCTTCCATCGCCGTGCGTTCCGCCTGGGAGTCGAGCCGCTCCTTTTCTCGCTCGGAAACCCACTTCCCCTCGTGCAGCACGTACCCGAGCAGCTGGCGCGCCTCCGCGTGGTTCTCGTCGAGTTTGACCACATCCCGGAGCGCCTGCTTGGCCTGGGTCTTCAGACCGTTCGTCATGGCCCAGGCGTACAGATCGAACAGCGCCTTGGCATCGCCCTCGGCCTTTTCGCGCCGGTCCCGGAATTCCTGGGCCGGCGTGGCCTTGATTTCGACGCTTTCCACTTCCGAGCGCGCCAGCTCGTTCAGCCCAAACTTCGTCTTGATAACGACCTTCTGGTCGTTCTGCTCCACGACGGTGCCCTCGAACGATCGGCCGTCCTTGAGCTTGACCACGTCCGCGGACGCGATCAGGCACGGGAGCAGGCAGGCCAGGAATGCGATCAGGCACTTCATTAGATCAGTCCTCACTGGATTTCTGGTTCGTACGGCTTTTACGGAGTCAGGTCTCAATCCGTCAGTTCCACTTCCCAATATCGATCAGAAACAAACTGGGGCCAGGATTTTTTCACCACCCCTTTCGGGAGGGTGACCTGCGGAACCCACCGGGGGTGGCCTGGCTTGCGCAGAAGGCGCATTCCCGCCTGCTCCGGTGTTCGGCTCCCTTTCCGGACATTGCATTGGAGACAGGCCAGGACACAGTTGCCCCAGTTGGTCGGCCCCCCCATCGAGCGGGGAACGATGTGCTCGATGGAAAGGTTCTCGGTTCCCGGCTTTTCTCCGCAGTACTGGCACGTGTTGCGGTCCCGGCGGTACAGATTGCGCCGGGTGAACGGCACGTACCGCTGAGCTGGGCGATCGTACTTCAACAGTACGATCACTTCCGGAACCCGGATCGCACGCGAGACCATGCGGATGCGGAACTCATCCGCTTCCAGGGCCTGGGCGGCCCAGGACGACATGTCATGGATCTGGTACGTGTCCGGCTCGATGAATCGGGCCGCATTGCGGCAAACCAGCACCAGCGCCGTGCGCACCGGCACTACGTTGATGACGGTCCAGTTCCGGTTCAGAACCAGTGTCGGGTGTTCGAGCGCGGTGGCAACCATCTCGTTCTCGGTCCCCGGAGGGCGTTGATCCCAGGGCTCAGCGACTACAGACCGCCTATCCTACTGCGAAGATCCGGAAGCTGAAACACCGAAGGCCTGCAGCTCCTGATAGGCGGTGGTGATACACACGAAGCGCAGTTCGGCCTCCTTGCGTTCCCTCTCCGTCGCGCAATGGAACAGGTCGGGATGGCATTCCTTCACCAAACTCCGGTAGCGCGCCTTGACTTGGTGCATATCGGCATCTTTCGGCAGACCGAGCAGCGCCAGGCGCTGCTCGTACCGCATCCCCCACGGGGCGCGCCGCCCGGCGCCGCGGGGTTCCTCGCTCTCGCCGGTCTGCTCGCTCGCGGCCCGGGCGGCTCCCGGAGGGACCGGCTTGCCAAACAGCGCCCGGCACAGGCTGCTCCAGCGAGAGGGTCCTCGGGGTTGCCGCTCCTCGAAAAAGCAGTAGACCCGTCCCTCGCCCCCCACCGCTCTCAGGGCAAGCCCGCAAGCAGGGCATCGAATCGTGAAGAACGGCCCCCCCCTTTCCGCGGTCCGCCCGCGGATGATCCCCTCATGGGAGAGTCGCTCCCATCCGATCGGCGTGAAGCAGCCTGGACACCCGCCCTTCAGTCCTGTTCTCATGATCTGACCGCTTGGAAATCCTTGCTGAGACCCGTTTCCAACATAGACTAGAGTCCCTTTTTGTGCTTTCGGGGATCAACCTTCCCCGCCGGAGAGATCGATGGTTCCTGCGAAGCCCGCCGTGCCCTCCCCCCTGGATGCGTTGATGGGTCCGACCTTCTGGAACAGAAACCGCCACCGCATTTTTGCTGGCATGGCGCTCGTTGCCGTGGTGCTGGCCATCTTCCTCTTCGTCCAAGATACCAGCCGCTCCCGGGAGGCCGCGGGTTGGGACGAGGTCGAAGACCTCTCGGCTCTCGGCCAACTCCGGCCGCACATCGACTTGACGGGCTCCGTGAAGGGAACTTCCGCTGAACCGTGGGCGCTGTACAACAACGCCTACAGCGCATTCCTGGACCGGAATCTGGACGAGGCCGCGCAGCTCATGGCGCGCCTCCAGGCAGAATTTCCAGACCACGAACTGAACCGCGGCTCCGATGTAGCCGATCTCAAGGCGGACATCGACGCTGAGAAGGCCTGGACCGCAACCAACTCCCTCCCAGAGAAGAACCCACAACCATCTGTAAATAATGTGGTTACGATCGCCACCGCGCTGGGGGAAGTGCAGATCGGACTCTATCCGGAGCAGGCTCCGGCGGCCACCCTGGCCTTCCTCGACCTGGTGAGGAATCGCGGCCTGGCCTCCGGGAGCTTCAGTGAAGCCCGACCCAACTCCTTCATCATTTTGAGCCTCCCGGCCCCCACCGGCCCTGAGCTTCCCTCGGACGAATCCGCAGAAGACGACACGGAAGAGACGCCGGACCTCGATCCGCTGGTCTACGGGAAGGTCCCCGACCGGAATTACCTGTCCCACTTCAAGGGCGCCGTCACCTTCCGCCTCCGACACCCCTCCACTGTGGACGAGAAGTCCCAGCCGCAGATCTACATCTGCCTGGCCGACACTCCCAACATGGACTACCAGCAGGTCGTCTTCGGCTCCGTCCTGAAAGGCCTCGAAAGCCTGCAGCAGGCCGCGACTCGACCTCTGAAGAGCGACAACACCGGCCTGCTCGAGCCCCTCGCCATTACGGGTATCACAGAAGCTCCCGGCCTCGCCGAGCTGAAGTAAGGGCCCGCGCCGGAATAGCTCCCTGTTTTGGCCGGCCCTCGCCGCCCCCTGGCTGTGTTGCTCCTCCTCGGAGTATCTCGAATACACGGTCGTCGTCGCGCCTTGCCAGGAACGACGATTGCTCGCCCAAAACAGGAAGTTATTTCTGCGCGGACCCCAAGGGGGAGCTCACGAAGAGCATGAAGGGCCTGAAGAGTGGTGTTGCATGAGCTCTCGCCCTGGGTGATGCAGGGGGTGTTGAACAGGGCGCGAGGAGCTTGTTCGCTGGCGGGGAAATTCACCACAGAGGGCACAACGCGGCCACAGGCCGCAACCAAAGGTCGTTCCCGACTTGCTCGCCAGGCCATCGGAGAATCGAAATCGGGATCGATTGGATGCACCTTCCGAGTCGACCAATCGATTTCGATGGCGATTTCGATTTCGATTCCTGCGTGCCCTGCGAAGAAACTGACTGTTAGTAGCACAGAGTTGGGGTGGTCACGCAGACGGGATGACAACAGCCCGGAGGTCCACCCACCTATCCAGGTCGGGACCTCCTCTGCATCTATCGGTCGGTCCCCTCCGCAGAAAAACCCACCCTTCAAAGCAGTGAGGGTTCCCCTTCCCGGGCCGGGCGCCAGAAGGCCGAGCCGGGGGGAGTGGGGACGCACCAAGCGAGTTGTGCGGGTCTGCCCGCACCTGTCTGAGCGACTGCGCCCCTCTCCCCCCGGCGCCCGGCCGTGTCGCAATAACCCCCCTCCCTGGACGGGAACCCCTCCTGCCGACCCCTTCACCCCCTCAAGTCCTCAACCGATCCACCAAGTCATTGAACTCCTCCCTCGACGCACACCGAAACGTCACATCCCCCCCCTTCGAGCGGGTCTTGATTCGCACCATCACGTGCCACGCGGCCCTGAGTTGCTCTTCCAGGTCGATCACAGCCGGAGACCGGGCCCGTTCCGACCTGGGGGGGGCGGTTCCTTCAGCATCCGGCTCGCCTCCCGGAGGCTTCCCGTGGACCAACTCTCGGACGACGCGCTCGGTCTGCCGGACGCTCAGACCTTCCTCCAGCACCCTTTCGAGGAACAGGTCGAACTTCGGGCTTTGCGCGAGAGGGAGCAGGGCTCTGGCGTGCCCGGCACTGAGTGTTCCACGTGAAACAGCCTCCAGGGCCGTGGGGGGGAGGTCCAGGAGACGCAGCGCATTCGAAACCGTGGAGCGTTCCCGGCCGACTCTTCGGGCAATCTCCTCGTGGGTGAGATCGTGCCCCTCCTGGAGCTGGCGAAACGCCCGGGCCTCGTCCACCGGATTCAGGTCGCTTCGCTGGAGGTTTTCTACCAGCGCCAGGATCAGCTGCTGACGATCCTCAACGGGGCGGATCATTGCCGGAATCCGGGGCAGCCCCAGTTCCTTGCAGGCTCGGAGGCGCCGCTCGCCGGCGATCAACTCGTACCCGACCCCCTTTCGTCGCACCAGAATCGGCTGCAGCAGCCCGTCGTTGGCGATCGATTCCTTCAGGCTGGCGAGCTGAGCCTCGTCGAAGTCCTTCCTCGGCTGACTCGGATTCGGTTCGATCTGGTCCACCGGAATGGACTGCGCCGACTGGCTGGACGCCACATGAACCCCGCCTTTTCCCATCAGGGAATCGAGCCCTCGTGAAAGTCTGCGCTCCATCGACACGTCCTCCGCCAGGAACCAAGAGAGGCAAATACAGTAGCGGTCATGGGAGTGGAATACTAGATGTGGTGTGTCGGAGCGATTCCGGGGTCGTCCAGGGAGTCCCCGATGGGGGAATCAGAAGCCAAACCTGAGACGCTCGGAGAGGAGTGCGGGGAGGCCTGCGGCGATGATTTCTGCCGAGACCCGTTCAATGTCGTAGGGAACCCGGCAGATCTCCAGGTGCCTTCGCTCGTCGTCAAACAGCACAAACGTCGCCCGAGTGTCCTCATCCCGTGGTTGTCCCACGCTCCCCACGTTCACCAGCGCGCGGTCGACCTCACGCAGATCCAGGTCTCTTGAGAAGCTCCGGGTGGTTCCTCCGTTCTGCCTCAGAAACGATAGCGGCACGTGGGTGTGGCCGAAGACCTCCAGGAACTGCCTTTGGCTCCGCATCAACACTCCCGCCTCCTGCGTCGTCTTGAGGTAGAGAAACTCCTCCGGCTCATCCCGGGTGCCATGCACCGCGGAGATACCCCCGTCCTCCAGGGTCAGCGGAAGCCGGGCGAGATACTGCTTCCGATCCGCGTCCAGCCTCCGGGCGGTCCACTCGATCGCCCTCCGTGCGCACACGTTGAAGCAGCTTGAGTCCAGAAGTTCGACAGCCGCCCGGTCATGGTTCCCCGCTACGACGGGGCAGTCAAGGCTGCGGACGCGATCGATCACCTCGCACGGGTGGGGGCCATACCCCACCAGGTCCCCGAGGCAGAGCAGGCTGTCCGCATGACGCGCGTCAGCCTCCGCCAGCACTGCGTCCAGGGCCGGGAGATTGGAGTGAATATCGCTGAAGATCGCGTGCAGCATCGGACAGAGCGGCTGGGCTGATACGGACGGTTTTCTGCGGCAGTCAGATCAGACGGGGCGTTCAGCCCCTCAGGTAGCTCAGTTGTTCCGGCAGGCGGTCAAGCCCACCCTCTCCGAGTCCATTCTCAAACAACAGCTGGAGATCCTGCAGCGGCTGGGCGCCCCCCCGGAACACAATCTCCCGGGCCGTCGGGTGATCGCCTGCGATCATGATGATCTCCATGATCGAGGCCGCACTGCAGCTCTTGCCGGCAATCACCATCTCCACGTGGGTCTCGTACTGGTTCACGATCCTCACGATCAAGGAGATCGGTCGCGCATGGAGTGTCTCGTTCTCGGGGATGAAGACCCGGAGCTCCTCTCCCCGCACGAAAAGGGACAGCGCGTCCTCGGCGAACGGGCGTCCGGCTTCGAGCACCCTCACCGCGAAGAAGAGCGCGTAGTTGACGATCTGGTGAAGGACTTCCGCCCTGTCGATCAGCCGGGCGATGCCGGTCTGCTGTTTCTTCGAGCGCACCCCCTTCTCATGCCGCACGTAGAAATGGGTCAGCTCCGTAGCCACCTCCAGCAGATGCAGCGCTGTGGATGCGTGCCCACGCATCGCGGGGAGAGAGGGCGCCTGCACTTCAAGCGGCGTGTTTTTTACGTAGGTGTCGTATTTCGACTGGATCGAGTGCACCCACGCCTCGATCGCGCGCGCTCGCTCCTCGTCGTAGGTGTCATCCACGAACCGGCGCAGCGCCAGAGGATCATCCATCCGCTCTCTCCTGAGTCCGGAGGTATGCTCCAGGGCGCTCAGGTAGTGGCTGGCGACCTTGGCGACCCGGGAGTCATCCTCCTGGACCTCTTCGCGGGCGTCCTCATCATCGAAGTTGTGGGGGAGCGACTCCCGGACCCGACCTTCCGCCACGGTGGAGTCCCGCTGAACCTCGGAGGGGATGCGGACTCCCACCTTCCGGAATTCCTTCAAGAGGGCGTTCATGAGCGTCAGGATCCCCTGGTTCATGAAGCGAATGGCGCGGTCGGTTTCCGCGAAGAACTCCCTGGTCAGCTCCTCCGACAGAACCAGATGGTATCGCTGGTAGCGTCCCAGGAGATGCTTCACCATCGTCGCGGCCTTGCCGAACCCGCGCAGCGATGCGACCAATTCACCGAGGAACCAGAAGCTGCGGTTGTTGCGCGCCCCGTAGTCGTCCAGCAGCGTTTCCAGCTCGTGAGCCCGGTCCATCAACTCGTTGTAGTGCCGCTTGACCCAGTCTCTCGTGTCGCGTCCGCGGAGCAGGTTCAGGAAGCACAGGAAGTTCTTGGCGTGCGTGGCGAGAATCGCCACGAACTCCTCTTCCTGGATGATCCTCTCGCTGGACGCTTTCGACATTCAAGGCGCTCCCGAGTGTGCGCGCACACCAGTACTAACTTCCCCTGCCACAGGGAAGAGAATCCTCAAGGCGGGCATGATAACCGTGTCTCGACCCGCCCGATTCTGGAATCGGTTTCGTTCAAGATCTGGCGGAGAATGGCCGAAACCGAGGGCACCCGGTCAAACACCCCCGGCGCAGGGAGGGCAGTCCCATCGCGGCAGAACATGTTCTCGAGACATACCTGAAAGAGATCAACCAGGTCCCTCTTCTCACCGCAGACCAGGAGAGGGCACTCGGGACGGAAGTTCGTCAGGGAAACGGTGCCGCCCGGGAGCACATGATTCGCGCCAACCTGCGGTTGGTCGTGAGCATCGCCAAGAACTACTCCAACCGGGGGCTGTCATTGCTCGACCTGATCGAAGAGGGGAATGTCGGCCTCCTGAAAGCTGTGGAGCGGTTCGACCCCTCTCAGGAGTGCCGCTTCTCCACCTATGCCACCTGGTGGATCCGCCAGTCGATTCGCCGGGCCTTGATCAACACCGGGAAGACCGTGCGCATTCCTTCTTACATGGTGGAACTGATCGGGAAGTGGAAGAAGGCCAGCCAGGATCTTCAATTCCAGCTGGGGCGGCCGCCGAATGAGCGGGAACTGGGCGACGCCCTGGGGATTCGTCCCGAGGGCGTTCGGGCGGTGGAGCGGGCCGAGCAGTCGGCCACCGCCGCGAACCAGTCGTTCAACAGCGAGGAGTCCGGCAACCTCTCCGATACGCTCATGGACGAGCGGGTGACGCCCCCGGACGAGGTGGTGCTGAATCAGGCGGAACTGTGTAAGATCCGCGAACTACTGGAAGTCATCGACGCACGGGAGAGAGAAATCCTCCGGATGCGATTCGGAATCGACTCGGGCGAGCCGATGACCCTCAAGGAAATCGGCGTCTGCCTGCATCTTACCCGTGAGCGAGTCCGACAACTCCAGAACGAAGCGCTCCGGAAGCTCAACACCATCCTCACCAGCGCCTGATCCTGGCCCCGATCCGATCCGGGCCGTCTATGTCCATTCGCCCTTCTGCGTGCGGCGCTGCCCGTACTGCGACTTCTCCATCGCGCTCTTCACCGACCGCGTCTCTCCCGCCCGCTACCTCCAGGCGCTTCGCCTCGAGGTGCGACGCCTCTCCAGGACGCACTCTCCCCGCACCCTCTACATCGGGGGTGGCACGCCGACCGTTCTGAAACGCGCCGACCTGGAGACGTTCTTTCAGGTCTTGTGGGAGCGGCTGGATCGCTCCCGGCTGGTGGAGTTCTCCATCGAGGCGAATCCGGAGAACCTGCGGGCGGATCGTATCGCATGCCTCGTCGACCACGGGGTCACCCGCGTCACCCTCGGCGCGCAGTCGCTCGACCCTGATGCCCTCCGGTTCCTCGGCCGCCGGCACACCCCAGACCAGGTGGTGGGGGCGGTCGCGCGCCTGCGCGCGGCCGGCGTTTCGGCGGTCGGGGTCGACCTGATCTACGGCCTGCCGGACCAGACCCCGGGCGCTCTCGAGCAAGACCTGGAACGGCTGATCCGCCTGGGCTGCGACCATGTCTCCGCCTACTGCCTGACATTCGAACCGGGGACCAGGCTTTCCGAGCAGCGGCAGGGGGGGCTGGTCAAGCCGCTCTCCAACGACGCTGAACTCGGTCTCTACCGCCTGGTTCGGGACCGCCTGACCGACGCCGGATACCGGCAGTACGAAGTCTCCAACTTCGCCCGCGAGGGCGCCCGAAGCCTTCACAACCTGACCTACTGGCGGAACCGGCCCTATCTGGGCCTGGGGCCCTCCGCCGTCTCGTACCGCCGTGGGATCCGGCGCAAGAACACGCCCGATCTGGCCGCGTGGTGTGACCTCCTCGAGGCGGGCCTCGATCCGACGGTGGAGCAGGAGTGCCTCGACCCGGACCGGTCCCTCAAGGAGACGGTCATGCTCGCCCTGCGGACGGTCGCCGGCATTCGTGCGAGCACCCTGCTTCGCCGGTACGGTCGCGGTTTCGAGGCTCTCGATCCGAAGGTTCTGGACCATCTCTCCGAACAGCGGCTGATCGACCGCTCGGAGCACCTGCTGCGTCCCACTCCTCGCGGCCTGGAACTGGCGGATGGCATCGGGGCGGCCTTGCTCTGAGCCGGGACCAGGCCACCCAGGAGACTGCGCCGCTCGGAAGGCGGCCGCGTGGGCCTGTACGGACCCTGCGCAGTTTCTCAGCGGGCTGTCACAGCGCAATCACCAGAACCAAGCTGATGGCCGCGATGGTGCCGCCCACAACGACGTGACGCTTCGCACCGGGCGATGAAACGGGGTTGAAGATTCCGCCCGTGTGTCGCGCCACCACAAGGTGGCCGGTTCCCTTGGCGATCTCGAGGTCGCCTTCCTCGTTCCGTCGCACGGTGCCCCTCAGAAGGACATTGTCGCCCGGGTCGAGCCGCAGTTCCTCGAGCTTCACGGGCTTGCGCACGCCGGGGGCGAGGAACGGATCGAAGTCGATCCTCTCGAAGCGCTCGCGCACCGCGAGCGGCATCTGGTCGTAGGACCTCAGGTCCGCGTCGAGCTGAGGCTTGAAGTTAATCTCAATCCCCTCTGAGTTCATCCATATCTTCCAGGTATTATCCTTCAGCCAGAAGTTGCTGAGCTTCTCCTTCTCATCGAGCACGCTCCCAGGTTCGTCCTTGTCGCCGAGCTCGGTCACCTTGTAGTGAAAGTAGGCGCACTTGCTGCTGGTCAGGGGAGAGAACAGCGCGCGCTTGGGCGGCACGCTTCGGCCGAAGACCTCGATGCGTCCCTCAGACCGGATCGGGTTGATGGCGCGGCACGGGCCTTGGTTCGGTGGGATCGCGGCCCGGAGGCCTTGAAGACCGTCCCACACAAGCCCCAAGCCAAGCACCAGGCCCCAAACCCAGATCGCCCAGAGCTGGCCCATGAACACCAGGGCAACTGCCAGCGCAAGGCCAGCGGCACGGATCTGCACAGGACGCCGCTGGAGGAACGGAACGTGTGCCGTCTCGCCGACCAGGTGTTGTGCGCTTGCGACGGTCCATGGCACGGGTTCTGTACTCTCACGCATCCTGACACCACGGCTGACGGCCATGGACTGCCGCTCGCGCGCGTCACTGAGCCGGAAACATCCCTGACTGAATCACAGATCACGCTTCTGCGAGGATGGCTGGCGCCGCGCTCGACGGCGAGATCAAGGAACCGAGGAGGAGATCAACTCCGAAGAGTTCTCGACGACGAGTGACGCGGAGATCGCCCTCGATGGCAAGCTAGAAACCACGCTGAATCATGGACCATGATTTATCAGATGAAACCCCTGGCCGCCAGTACCGGGCGACAGAAGGCGCCCCGGTGAGTTTGCCGTCGGCTGAACGTGTCGCCGTCGCTGCGGCTGGCCGCGCCGCTACTGAAGTGGGTCCCGCGGCGCGCGGCCAGCCTGAGCCGACTTCCGCGAGACCGTCGTGTCGAGCGGAGATTCGGTCTTGGACTTGTAGCTTTCAGTGACGCGGATGAGGACTTTGCCGACGATCTGCAGGACTGCCTTGGGGTTGTTCGCGAATGCCCTGATCAGACGCTTCGGGTGTCTCAGATTCGCCCGCACCTGGTACTTCAGCAGCTCCCTGTTGGCGAGCTTCTGTACCTGCTCGGCGGTCCAGTCGGGCGTCGTGATGGCGCCGCGCGAGTAGCTTGCGTCCTCGAACCGGAAGTTCTTCGGCAGGTACCCGTTCTCCTTGCAGATCTCATAGAGCCGCGTGCCGGGCAGCGGCTGCGCGATGAAGAAGCATGCGCTCTGCAGGTCGAGCTCGCGCGCAAACTTGAACGTCTGCTGCATGTCATCCAGGGTCTCGCCGGGGAATCCGATGATGAAGAAGGCGTTCGTGTCGAACTCGAGTTCCTTGATCACCTTCGCCAGCTGTCTGGCCTTCTCGAGCTTCAGGGGCTTCTGGATGATGTTGTCCAGGACAGCCTGATTACCGCTCTCGACCGCCAGGGTGAGCTGATAGCAGCCCGCCTCCTTCGCCTTGTGCAGGAGCTCTTCATCAAGTGCCCACAAGGCGATGCCGTTCGGCGTGTTCCAAACGATCTTCTTGTTCAAGCCGCGGGCGATCATGCCGTCGAAGATCTCGTGGGCACGCTTCCTGTTCAGCGTGAGGTTGTCGTCCTCGAACTGAATTTCCTCGATGCCGTAGGTGTCGACGAGGTACTCCATCTCGTCGAGCAGGCTCGCCGCAGATCGGTAGCGGTACTTGTGGCCCCAGAACTCGACCGAGGAACAGAAGATGCATCTCGCCGCGCAGCCGCGCGAGGAGTACATCACGGCCACCTTGCGCGCCGCGTCGGCCACTCCGTGGTGGTGGCCGCCGAAGTACAAATCCGAGTTCAACATGTCGCGCGCGGGCAGCGGCAGGCTGTCCAGGTCCGCGATGAGGCCGAGCTTCTGGTTGATGAAGATCTGGTCGTCCTCGCGGAACGCCAAGCCATCCACGCTGCGCAGGTCGCCACCCTCGTTGACCTTCTTCAGAAGATCGCGAAAACTGAACTCGGCCTCGCCCTTGACAATGAAGTCGAGCGAAGGCGTCGACTCCAGGCACTCGCGCGCCAGGAATGTCGGGTGACTCGCGCCCGTGACAGTGTGGATGGTCGGATCGATCTCCTTGACGATGTCACACAGCTCGCGGATCACGGGGAAGACCGAGCTGAACAAGCACGTCATGCCGACGATATCCGGCTTGAATTCGCGAATGAGGTCGGCGATCCGTTCATAGCTCACGCCGTTGCGCCGGAAGCCGTTCGGCAGCTCGACAACGTTCTCGAAATCCTCGCTGGTCGCGTCGAACAGCTTCACCTCGTAGTCATCACGAATGCAGGCGGCGAGATGGCTGATGCCCAGCGGGGGCATGTTGCGCGGCAGCAGCTCCTTGCCTATCCGCGTGGGCGGGAACATCAGCAGAACACGATTGACAGGGCGGCGCGCGCTTGCAGACATCATCTTCTCCTGAGAAAACAGGGCGTCTTCTTCCCCGTGGCGAGCGCGCGTCGCGGATTCCTCCCTCGAACGACGCGGGGCTCGACAGCTAGCTTCCGATGGCTACTTGGGCCAGGCTACCTGATTCCCCCTCGTCCGGCCACTAGCATTATTCTGTGGGTTCCTTCCGGAGAAACCAAAGCGGCCCTCCCGGGAATACCTCAAGGGCTGCGGCCCGGCGGGCTCCGGGTTTCGCTTCCTCGGGCCAACTGTTACAACTGCGCGGCTCGCACCATCATGATTCTCGTCATCGACAACTACGATTCCTTCACCTTCAACCTGGTGCAACTTCTGGGTTGTCTGGGACAGGAGTCTGTCGTCGTGCGCAACGACAGCCGGACGGTCCCGGAGTGTCTCGCCCTGGGTGCTCAAGCCCTGGTCGTCTCGCCCGGACCCGGCACGCCGGCCCAGGCAGGGATCTCGAACGACTTGATCCTGCGCATGGATGGCCACGTCCCGGTGCTGGGAGTCTGTCTGGGGCACCAATGCCTCGCGACCGTTTTCGGAGCCACCGTCGGCCGGGCCCTCCATCCGTGCCATGGCCAGGTGCGCCCGCTGCTTCATCAGGGAACGGGTCTCTTCGCAGGAATCCCGACTCCTTGTGATGTCGCTCTCTATCATTCGCTCATGGTACTGGAGGAGACCCTGCCTCCTCCGCTCGAAGTCACCGCCCGGACGGAGGACGGCACGATCATGGCCCTGGCTGCAAGAGACCGCCCGACCTTTGGAATCCAGTTCCATCCGGAGTCCTTTCTCACTCCCTCTGGGGAGCATCTAATATCTAATTTCTTATCATATATAGAACAATGTCAGACAACTTCGCCGACCGCCTGATTCGACGCACCGTGGAACTGAACAGCCCCGTGCTGGCCGGGCTGGACCCCAGGCCTGAACTCCTGTCGCGGGAGCTGCTTCTGGAATCGGGAGAGACCCGGCCTGGACTGGCCCGGGCGTACGTCCGTTTCGCGGAGGATGTGCTGGATGGCCTGGTGGACGTGGCGCCCGCGGTCAAGATCCAGATCGCCTTCTACGAGGCGCTCGGTCCGCCCGGGATCGAGGCGTACTTCTCGTCTGTCCGCCTGGCGCGTGAGCGGGGCTTCCTGGTGATCGGCGACATCAAGCGCGGAGACATCGGGACCTCTTCCGCGGCCTACGCCACCGCGCACTTCGGCGCCCCGGCGCAGGAACTCCACGCCGATGTGGACGCCGTGACGCTGAGCCCATATCTCGGCAGCGACTGTCTCGAGCCCTTCCTGAAGATCTGCCGGAGTGAGGGGCGGGGCGCCTTCGCCCTGGTGCGCACCTCCAATCCAAGCGCTCCGGAGATTCAGAACCTGGTTGCCGACGGGATTCCGGTCTACCAGCACGTGGCCAACCTGGTGCAGCAATGGGGGGAGGATCTCGTCGGCTCGGAAGGGTACTCGTCGCTGGGCGCCGTGGTCGGCGCGACCTACCGGGAGGAGTTGCTCGCGATCCGCAAGAAGAACCCCTCTCTCCTCCTGTTGGTTCCTGGTTATGGTGCCCAGGGCGGCACGGCCGAGGATGTGGGCGCTTGCCTCGACTCGCGCGGGACCGGCCTTCTGGTGGCGTCATCCCGAGGGATCTTGCGCGCGTACCGGGAGGCGGCCGACGCCGGTCGATCACCTGTCGCTGGCATCCGGGAGGCCGCTCAGCAGATGCGAGATGAGATCCGCGCCGCCTGGGCGGACTCCCGGTCCAAGGGAGACTAGGTTGTTGAAGATCACTTCTGCCGAGAGCGCGCCCACACCCGACCTGCTCGCGCGGTATCTGGGGGGTGACCCGGCGCTCTCTGGCCGTCTCGGTGGGGCCCCTGGTGATGAGGCTTCGGTCCTGCAATCACTGGAGCGCTGCCGGGCCCGCCCGTATGCGCGCGCCACGCTGGTCGCGGGCCTCCTCCGTTTTCAGCACCTGGTGGAGGCGGGCGAGCCGGCGCTGGCGAACTCTCGCGCCTTGCTCGACGAGAACACGTTCATCGTGGCCACCGGCCAGCAACCAGGGCTGCTGACCGGTCCGCTCTATACGCTCTGGAAGGCGGTCACCGCGATCGCGCAGGCCCGACACCTCACGCGCCGCCTGGGCATTCGCTTCGTACCGCTCTTCTGGGTCGCTTCGGATGACCATGATCTAGGAGAAGTGGAGGGGTGCTTCCTGCTGAACCGCGCCGCGGAAGTCCAGCGCTTCCGGGTGCCGCTGGAGCCACGCGGATCTCCCTCCGCGGGCATCGAAGTCGCAAGCAGCGCCGCAACGCTGTTCGAGACGTTTCTGGAGGCCCTCCCCGACGGGGCGGACCGCGACCTGCTGCGGTCGTTCGCCGCTCCCAGGATGGGCGAGCGCTGGCCGGTCTGGTTCGGCCGCATCCTCGCCCACCTGTTCCGCTCCTCCGGACTGGTCCTGTTCGAGCCGCACATGGCACGAGACCTGCTCGAGCCGGTCCTGCAGGCCGAGGCCCGGCAGCCCGCGCGCGCGCCCTCGGCCCTTCGGGCAGGTGCGGAGGCACTGCGCTCACTCGGCCTCGAGGCGAGCCTCCCGACCGACGCACCCTCCGGGCTGTTCGTGCTCGAGAGCGGGCGCCGGCGGCGGTTCGATCCGGACCGTGAAGGAGAGGCTGGCCTCTCTCCGGATGCGGGACTCCGGGCGGCCGTCCAGTCGCTCGTGCTGCCGGCTCCAGTCGTGGTGGCCGGCCCGGGCGAGGTGGCGTACTGGCTTCAGCTTACGGAGCTGTTCGAAGCGCTCGGCGCGCCGCGTCCGGTGCTCCTTCCCCGGCTGCGGGCAACCTTGATCGAACCCAGGGTGCGCCGCGCCCTGACCTCTCTCGGCCTGGGTGATGAGGGGCTTTTTCGTTCCGAAGAGGAGCTCCGCTCGGCCCGGCCCGCCACCCATCCGGCACGGGCCGTTCAACTGGCCGGTGAGGCCGACGAGGTCTTCGGCCGGCTCTGCCGGCTCACCTCCGGTCTGGACGGCCTCGGCGGTTCCGTTCCCAAGAGCTGCCGCAAGCTCGAGCAGACCTTCCGCACCTCCCTGGACCGGCTCATCCGGCAGGCGCTCGACCAGGAAAGGGAGCAGCAGGGGGTGTCGGAGCGGCAGCTGCGCCTCGTCGCCGGGACCGGCCGGCCCAGGGGACTGCTTCAGGAGCGCGTCTTGAACGGATTGCCTTTCGTCGCCAGCTACGGACTGGAGCTATTGGAATGTATCGTGGAGCGTATGGATCCCTGCCGCTTCGATCATCTGCTGATCGAGCCTGACTCCGGGAGACCTGGAAGTGATTGACGTGCTGGCGGTCGGTGCCCACCCGGACGACGTGGAACTCCGGATCGGCGGAACCCTCGCGGCTCTCCGGCGCCTGGGACATTCCTTCTCCATTCTCCATCTCACTCAGGGGGAGCGGGCCACCCGGGGAAGCGTGGCACACCGCAAGGAAGAGGCGGCTCGGGCGGCAGACATCCTCGGCGCGGACCAGCATCAGATTCTGGATCTGGGCGACGGTCGCCTCGAAGAGAACGAGGTCTCGCGGCAGGCGGTCATCGCGGTGATCCGTGCTCAGAAACCCTCTCTTCTGCTGGCGCCCTTTCCGGAGGACGAGCATCCGGACCATGCCGCCGCCGGTCGCATTGCCCACGCCGCCTGGTATCTCGCCGGCATCCCGAGAGTCCCTCCGGAAAGCGTCCCTCCGCACCGCCCCCGGGCCCTCTGGTTCTACCCCGGCCACCAGACCCCGGCCGCCTCCCTGGTCGTGGAACTCGCCAAGGAAGACCTGGACCGGAAGTTTGCCGCCATCCGTTGCTACTCTTCCCAGTTCCATGATCCAGACTCCACGGAGCCCGAGACGCGGATCTCGCACCCCTCTTTCCTGGACGGTTGCCTCGGGCGGCTTCGCTTCTTCGGTTCCCAGATCGGGACCGCGTTCGGGGAGCCGTTCATCACGCCCACGCCGCCGAGAATCCAGGATCCCATGGTGCTGTTCTCATGATCGACCGCTCTCTCCGCATCGCCATCGCCTGCTATCCCAGCTACGGCGGCTCCGGCATCGTGGCCACGGAGCTGGGAATCGCCCTCGCGGAGCGGGGTCACGACGTTCACTTTCTGGCCTACGCTGATCTCCCGCGACTCAGCGGGAGTTCCCGGGTGCAGGTTCACAAGGTAGAAGTCTCCGCCTATCCTCTTTTTAAATTCCCTCCTTACGACCTTGCTCTAACCTCCAAAATCCTCGAGTTGCTGGGCAGGGAGTCCCTGGATATCCTCCACGTCCACTACGCAATTCCTCATTCCATTTGTGCCTATCTTGCGAGGCAAATACACCCCGATCCAACGGTCCGAGTGGTCACCACCCTGCACGGCACCGACATTACCGTGGTCGGGGCTGATGAGGCGTATCGCGAAGTCACCTGCTTCGGGATCCGGCACAGCGACCGGATCATCGCTGTCTCCGAACACCTCGCGCTGGAGACCCGTCAACTCTTCGGGGTGGATTGCCCCATTCACGTCATCCCAAACTTCGTCGACACGGAGAGGTTTTGCCCTGGCGAGAAGTCGGTCGCCCCTCCCTTCACCCTGGTGCATCTCTCCAACTTCCGGGACGTGAAGCGGCCGCTGGACGTGATTCAAGCCTTCGCCATCTTGCGGCGCCATGTGGATGCCCGCCTGACCCTCATCGGCGATGGCCCCCTCCTCCAGGACTGCCTCGATCTGGCGGAGCGCCTGCTGGTTCGGGACCTGGTCGATTCGCTGGGCGCGGTTCAGGATGTCGCTTCGGTCCTGGCCTGCTGCGATCTCCTGCTCCAGCCGTCAGGTTCTGAAGCGTTCGGTCTGGCCGCCCTCGAGGCGATGGCATGCGGAACTCCGGTGGTCGGCTACAAGATCGGCGGCTTGCCGGAAGTCATCATCGATGGGGAGACCGGTTTCCTGGTGCCGTTCCGGGATGTGCGCGCGCTCGCCGCCCGCGCGACTCAGGTCCTGACCGACGAGAAGCTCAGGCGCCGGATGGCCAGGGAGGGTCGCCGCAGAGCGGTGGAAGTCTTCAACGTGTCTCATTGCGTCGACCTCCATGAGGCTCTCTACCTCAGCGCGCTCGCCGACCCGCCGTCACCATGATCGCTGTCGGCCACGGTCGCTCGCCGGCTGTCCAGAAAGAAGTAGGAAGCGCCGACGGAGTGTGCCTGGTCTTGAAGTCACCCGCCGCGCGCTTCGGTTGAACCTCAGAACACCGTTCTTCTTCCCGGAACACGGTCAGTTGGCGGCGTGTTTCGCAAGGAGTCTGACCTTCCTCCACCTGCGTTGAGTCGTGATGGTTGACTGGCGCGACCACGCGGCTCGCTATTGAACTTCTTCGTCTTGAGTTTTGTGGTGTCCATCGTCTGGAACCAGGCGCCCGCAGCGCCGCCCTTCTCGCCCAGGTGCGTTGACCGCAGAACGGCTTGAAACAGCCGCCATTCACCGCCTTCGCGCCGTTTTCCTTGCAGGCAGCAGAATCCAGAAATCCCTTCTTGACAGAGGGTCTTTCGGCGCTGCACCGGTCCGCAAGAGTGACTCGTCACGTGCTGACGCCGTATCAACATCACGCTCTTCCTGTCGCTGTTTGACGCCTTGTGTTCTTCCTCCACGCCCTCTCGAACTCTGTTGCTTCCCTGTCTCTCTCCTCTCGGCCTGACGTCGTTGTGGCTGCCACGGTTGCTCGCGTGCGCACGCTCTCGCAACAAGCGAACGTTTTTTTGTCGTTCTCAAAAACTCCACAACCCTCGTCGCTCTCCTAGCCGCGTCATGTGTGACACACTCGTCACACCCAACCTGTGCGGCCGAGCCGTTGACAGACTCTTCACAGATGCTGTACATATCCGCGCGTGTTCGACGAGTGCTGGCTGGCTTGTCCAGACACGATCATCTGGTTCCTCACATGCTGTAGACAACGGCTCCACACGTGGTGCCGGTTGGGGGGGTTTTTGCTGATGTTCTCGGGAGAATCTGAAGCAACTTCTCATCAGGAAGGTCTGCTGTCGCACATTCGCGACTTGGTTTCCCCTCAGCAGTTCAATACCTGGTTCCGCAACGTCACCCTCCTCCCCTCGGACGGTTCTTCAGCCGTGCGGTTGATGGTTCCGAATACTTTCGTTCGGGATTGGATCACCAACTACTACTCCAACATCTTGGGGCAGGCTGTCCGGCGTTGCCTTGGCGAGGATCGGGAGGTTTCGCTAACCATCGATCCGAAGGCGCCTCCGCCTCCGTCGGTCGAGACCGAGATTCCCCCCTTCACGGCCCCCTCCGCGAGCCAAGACCCTGAGACGCGGCCGCGCACTTTCACTGCGGACGTGCCTCGCGCAAACAGGGCGGACGTTCGACTCGCTCTCTATTCCGACACCATCCTTCACGGCGACTACACGTTCGACAACTTCGTCATTGGTTCAAGCAACCACTTCGCCCATGCCGCCGCGATCGCCGTCGCCGACGCCCCGGGCAAGAGCTACAACCCGTTCTTCCTGCACGGCTCCGTTGGTCTCGGCAAGACTCATCTCCTCCAGGCTGTCTGCCATCAGATCCTCGAGAAACAGCCGGGCTCCAACATTCTCTACCTCTCGAGTGAGTCGTTCATCAACCAGTTTATTGGTGCTCTTGAGGACAATGATCTTTCATTGTTCCGTCATAAGTATCGCAACGTCGACGTCCTGTTGGTCGACGACATCCATCTTCTGGCCAACAAGGAGCGCACCCAGGAGGAGTTCTTCCACACGTTCAACACGATCTACAACCTGGGCCACCAGATCGTTCTCTCCAGCGATGCGCCTCCCAAAGAGATTCCCACTCTTCAGGAGCGGCTGGTGTCTCGATTCAAGATGGGCCTGGTGGTGGAGATCGCTCCTCCCGACTTCGAGACCAGGGTCAACATTCTCAAGCGCAAGGCTCGACTCCGCGGCCACGAACTCCTGGACGATGTGGCCCACTTCCTGGCGGAACATGTTTCCACCAATATCCGAGAGCTCGAGGGCGCTGTCATCCGCCTGATCGGCTACTCCTCCCTTCTCGACAGGGCCATCACTCTCGACCTGGCTCGCGAAGTGATCATGGACGACATCGGTCCCCGCAAGGCGGCGGTCACGATCCAGGACATCGTCTCGGCGGTGACCCGCTACTTCAATGTCAAGCTCTCCGAGTTGCAGTCGAAGCGCCGCAACCACTCCATCGCCTTTCCCCGTCAGGTGTGCATGTACCTGGCACGGGCGAAGACGAATCTCTCCCTCGAGGAGATCGGCGGCTACTTCGGTGGCCGGGACCACACGACCGTCATCTACGCCACAGAGAAGATCCG
>JAZDLC010000213.1:0-4182 GCA_043802345.1 Planctomycetota bacterium
GCCAGCCCCAGTATTGCTCGATGCATCTGCATCAGGAGGTCATTGGCGGCTTCGGCATCGGGCTCGGGTTTGAGGGGCGACCTTTCCTGCGCCTCCTCGATCCCTGCGAAAAGTCGCTTCGCCTCCGCCTTGACCTGCTCCAGCGTCCACCGACCCCGCTTGATCTGCTTCAACTCCTCGGCATCGGTTGTTCGATACACCTGTAGCCGACCGGACGTGAGGAACTCCGCTCCCATGCGGAGCAACCGGATGAGGTGTGCGGCATTCTTCACATCGTACTGGTATCGACGCACCATGGCCTTGCGCTTCTCGCCCATGTACCCGCTGAAATGCTCGCGGTGAAGCTTACGGAACCGAGTCAGGGTATCCGCCTCGAGGCGCCAGGTTGCCGCGAGGTGTCGAAGCTTGGCTGCGTCGGCCTCCAGCACCTCCGTGAGCGGGCCGTGCTGGCGGATGAGCGTGGCGAGCGCCTCGTACTCGGCCATGCGCTCGAGGCTGAATGCCTCCATCCGCTGAAGCTGCGCGTAGGCGTAGCCCGCAAAGGCCTCGGCGGCGGCCTGGGACGAGAAGATGTCGCGCCGCGCGCGCAGCAACTCGAACACGGGGTGCCGGTAGACGTACTCCTCATCCCGGAGCCACAGGACTCCCAGAATATTCGGATTGCTTTTCAAGAGTAACCGTACCGCCTTCTCCAGGCTGTACAGCACGACATCGAGCTCGTCTACTTGCAGACACCAGGGCTCCCAGCGCAGCAGCCCGAGGTGAAACGGCAGGGGCGGAACGACAAAACCCAGGAGGTCCACGTCGTCAATCGCGTCCGGCTCCTCGGGCGGCAGATAGGTGCCGTGACTATGCGATCCCATCAGTGCCAGCACGACGAGGTGCGGCTTCAACGGGAAGCCGTTCTCGCTCTCGAACGCTCGGACAATCCGCTGATCGATGCTCATGGGATCCTCGCCAGTTTGGGATGCGGGGGCATCGTACGGTATCGCCGTGGATTCCCCAAGGGGATCTCTCAACTACCGCAGACTCGCCCGCATTACTCACGGTGCTTCGGTCTTCCAGAGGGGGTCCCTTGCCAAGCCTTGGGACTCTTCGCGCCTGCCCCGCCGGGGGTCTCCAATTCACGGCGGCGAGTCAGGTCCGGGGGGTCTCGTTGGAAAAGAGGCCGAGTTGCTCGGGGGGTTCGGGGTCGCGCGGGGAGGGCGCGGGGGCGACCAGTCGATTCTCGAGCGGTAAGTCGCTGCTCGCCCCGTTTCCGGTCTCCGGGCCGTGTTCCGGTATCTCCGGCCGTTCCGGGGGATGGGGCCCGGATGGAGGAGCGGCGGGCTCGAGGTCCTGGCGGGCACCCGCAGGCGGCGTCGCCGTCAGGGCCTGCTGCCAGCGGCGCACGTACTGGACGAAGCGCTGGATCTCCGGATTGTCCCGCTCCTGCTCCAGGTGCTCGATCTGCATGAGGTCGTAGACGTTCACCCAGGCCTCGTTGACCTCGACCTCCATGCGGGGATTCAGGATGTAGTAGCCCCGCTGTACCCGCAGGAAGAGCCGCCGGTTGTACGGGTCGTGCCGAAAGATCTCGTTCCGGGCCAGCACGGAGGTGATGTACTGACGGGCCTTCCGCCACGGCGGGATGACGCGGTCGGGGAAATGCGCCAGGGCGTCCACGAAATCCCCCGTCTGGAACGCGGGGATGGCGTAATGGATCTTCACGCGCAGGATGTCCTGGGCCACCGCCAGCATGGAGTTCAGCAGGAAGAATTCGGGCCGGTGATTGTCGAGCTTCATCAATTGCCGGTCGATCCGGACGCTGATACTCGACGGGGCAAGCGCGGCATAGACTTGGCCGATGCTGCTCCGCGCATAGCGTTCGTCCAGATACGCCTGTCGCAGCGCAATCTGGAGCGGGGTTCTCCCCCAGTTATCCATCAGGTGCGGATTGGCGCCCTGGCCCATGAGCGTCCGGATGAGCGGGATCGACCCGAGTCGGGCGGCGATCATCAGGGGGGTCTGGTTGAGCGGATTCCGGAAATCCGCGCCGTAGCGTGCGATCTTGCGGGAAAGCTCCTCGAAGTTTTTCCCCGTGTAATCCTGGTGATACTTTCGCTCCACGGCCGGCAGCTCGGCGGCGGCGTTCCGGGCCCGGTTGAACTTGAGCGCCACGAGCCGATGGAGGAGATGGGGCACGCTGTACAGCGCGGCGTACTCGAACAGAAGCTGCTTGGCCTGCTTGTTGTACTGCGCGGGATCGAGAGCCTCCCGCATGAGCGTCTCCAAGCTGGCGGGAGTGAGCACCTCCCAGGGCACGTCCTGAATGGCCAGGATGCTTTTGCGGATGGCCTCCGCCTGTTCGGTCTTGCCCTGGAGCTCGAGCTTGCGGGCTTCGGCTTGCCACTCCTCGTCGGACGAGCGCTGCTCCGCCACGCGCACGCCATCGCGCCTCGGCGCGAGGCCCAGCAGGCCCAGGAGCCGGTGGGAAGGGTTCTGCTCGATGATGAACAGGTTGGCCACGGCGCGGGTGATGGCCACGTAGAGCGCGTTGACGTAGAACTTATAGGCGTCGAGGGACTTGTCGGACTTCTCCCTGGCCCGGGCGTACGTCAGGTCGCGCTCCAGCGCATCCGGGGTGACGCCCCGCGCGATCTCGTCGAAGGCGCGCGGGCTCCCGGAGACGAAGTTGTAGAGAATGATGTTCTCGTATTCCAACCCCTTGGCCTCCTGGATGGAGAAGAGGAGCGGGGTCTGGAAGAACCGGCGGGCTTCCGCCTTGTCCTCGCCGCGCATGACCATGACCGCCGTTCGCGCCGAGCGCCCGGTCTTGGCGCTCAGCTCGCGCTTGACCTTCTCGTCGTCCTCCAGGAGTTCCACCCTCCCGGGACGCTCGGAGTTGCAGCGCACCAGGTAGTTGCTCTCGCGGTCGATGGAGCCGAAGCGCGCGTGCTTGACCTGCAGCAGACGGTTGGCCAGCTCCATGATCTCGAGCGAGTTGCGGTAGTTGGTGTCGAGGACGCGCAGGATCTCCGGCGACCGCTCCGCGCGCTGGCGGTAGAACATGGTCTTGACGTTGGTCCAGGAGAAGAAGTTGGGGTGGACGATCTGGTTCGAGTCGCCGCACAGGGCGAAGCAGTCGTCGACCCGCAAGGACCTGAGGATCAGCGAGAGCTGCACGTTGGTCAGGTCCTGGACCTCGTCCACCACGACGAAGTCGTACCGCGGGCGGCAGAGGCCGAGCGTGGCCTGGGCCGCCAGGTTGGGGTCGTAGAAGCCGTGGCCGTCGAGGAACTCCAGGTACTTGAGGAAGATGTCGTAGACCAGGGGCCGCTCCTCGTCGAGGAAAATGGACCGACGGATGCCCAGCCCGACATACTCCTCGCGGGAGAGATGCGGTTTATCGATGTCGGCGCCGGTCAGCACGCCGGAGAACTCCTCGAACAGTCGGTGCGCATCCTTGATCCGGGCGCCGAAGCTGTACCGGGCGAACCAGCGTTCGAACTCCCGGAAGGTCACCGGCCGGCCGGCGGGGACCCGGATGCTCTCGAGGTACTCCTGGAACGACAGGAATTCCAGGTTCTGGCGCTCGTTGTCGTAGTTCTCCGCGTAATAGAGGTTCCGTGCGTTCTCGACCAGGAACGGGGAGCGGGTGACGTAGAGGATGTCGCCCGTGAGTTGCTTCAGCTTCTCGAGGCCGAGCACGGTTTTCCCGCTGCCGGCACTCCCGATCAGGATGAAGGGCGGACGGAGCGTGAACACCTCGGCCTGCGCCTCGTCGAAGGACAGGATCTTGTCCAGGACGTGGAATTCCCGGCGCGCCGGGTTGACGTAGCCGAGCGGCAAGGCGTCCGCGGGCGGCCCGGCAGCCGGGTCGGGCAGGAGGGCCAGCTTGCGCTCGTCTATGGTCGCCCCGTTGAGGAAGCGGGATCGGTCGTAGGCGTGGTTCCGGACGATCTCCAGGAGCAGGAGGCACGTCCGGCCCCGATAGGTGGCCAGTCGGAACAGCAGGCGATCGGCATCGTTCAGCTTGGCCCGGTAGTAGGGGGTTGGCGCCAGCTTCCGCACGTCGGCCGCACGAAAGTCCCCGGCCCGCAGTCGCTCGACGATGCGCTCGAACTGTGCCGCAACCGGAGTGGGATCGAGTTCGTTGAACTGGAGAATGTCCATGGCGACAGTATGGCAAGCTCCGGATGC
>JAZDLC010000214.1:0-2212 GCA_043802345.1 Planctomycetota bacterium
CGGCCGCGAAAACAAGCCTCGCCACGCTCCACGACGTCCGCTCGAGCGTAGGCCTGTTGGCGCAGAACTCGGTCACCTTGGACCTCAGCCGATCGGCGTGGTCTGCAGCCGGACTGGAGCCAATTAGCCTTTTGCCCAGCACGGCGAGCTTCGCAGCGTTTTCCTCCTGCCCCTTTCGGAGGTTGTCGCTGCGGGCCTTCGCAGCGTGGAGCTCTCTTTCGCGGTCAACAATGGCTTTCTTGATGCCCTCGAGCTCCTGGCTGCGGTCCCTCGAAGAGGGACCGAGCACGGCGAGCTTCTCGGCCATGCGCAGGTATTCGTCGACGCGACGCCGGGAACGCTCGAGTCCGGCCCGCTCAAGACTCTTCTTCTTCTTCCCGAGCTGGCCCTCCAGCTCCGTGAGCCGACGCTCATCCTGGCCGATCTCCCGATCGAGCCCCCGGACTCCTTCCTCAAGGTTCTCGACCGCTCCTTCCCGGTCGAGGATCTTCCGCCGTTCGTCGTTCTTCTCCTTGAGCCTCGCCAAGACATCCGCGAGCTCCGCTCTGTGCTTTTCGAGATTCTTGTTATGGAGCAGCCGCCCGTCATCGCCGGCAAGCTTTTCCAGCTCATCGGCCAGCGAGACCAGGTCAACCCCGGAGGTCAAGATCTTCGCCTTAAGCTGCTGCACCCAGCTCCTGTCCTTCTCGTTGCCGAGATCGATCTGGCCGGAGCGAACGGCGTGGATGCCCATGAAGTCCCCCAAGGAGATCTGGAGGGGAGTCCCCGCGATCGTCTCCACATCCGCTTCGGCCGCGCTACCGTAGCGATTGCTCAGCGCCTTGCCTGCGGTGGTGGAGCCCCGTGGGTTGCAGACCGCCTTGAACATGGCGTCGAACAGGGTGGTCTTGCCGCTCTCGTTTTTCCCTACAAACAGGGTCGTCTTCGAGAGGCCGAACTCCAGAGCGTCGAACTTGCCGAAAGATCTGAGGCGGAGAACCCGGATCATGACCGCTGTTCCAGTCTCGACCTCAGCAGCTCGAGGCCCATGGCCCGCACGCGGAGCCAGAGTTCGTACTCCGGGTCGTCATCGGGGGGACGCCTCGCCTCCCAGAGGTCGATGAACCCCGCTGCCGAGGGCTCGGCCGCGATCCCGCTGAGCACGGTGACCTCCGATGTGTCGATCTTGACCTTCCGCACCCTATGCGCCAGCTCCTGCTTGATCTGGTCAGCGACCTCCCTGACCCGCCGTTCGTCCTCCACGAGGCCCACCAGACACACATCCACAAGGTCATGCTCCTGGACCCGGTCCGCGAGTGCTCCCTGGCGCACGCCGCCGTCGAGGTCCAGCGGGATCCGGAGCAGCCTGTACTGGCCCGCACGGCGGAAGGGTACGAACTCGACGGAGACGGCCGATCCCAGGGTTACGAGGTTTCCGCCGCGCTCGCCGAACTCCCCGCTCCTCCAAACGCGAGCCGAGCCAGCGTAGGCGGTTAGACAACCGCTCCGGCGCAGCTCGGGCGGTCTGTTGTGGACGTGGCCCAGTGCGGCGTAGTCCACCTCGAAGCGCTCGAAGAGGTCAGGATCCAGCGCCCCGCCCCCCTTCTCCGTGTCGGGGCCGGCATAGGTCATGCCCGTGACGGTCCCGTGGGCCATGGCGACCCGGAAGGGGGCCCGCTTGGCGGGGATTCTCCAGTCACGGTAGCCCGAGTAGTCTGACTGGTGAGGAACGGCCAGGATCTCGAGTGGTCTCTCGCTGCTGCTCGAGGTCACGAGTTCCGACGGCTTGGCGTGAAGCAGTTGCGCCTTGCCGAAGTCGAAGGTCTCCAGCCGCTGCTGTCCAGCCTGGAGCTCCTCGTGGTTGCCCGGGAGGTAAAAGATTTCCGCCCTGGCCCGCTGGATCGCCCTGCGGAAGGGATCCCGCAGAGCCTCCACGTCCGGCATGCTGTCGAAGACATCGCCAGAGAAAATCAGGTAGTCCACGCCTCTGGCGTCAGCCGTCTCGAGGATCTCGTCCAGCACACCAAGGGCGTAGTCCCGGTCGCTGACGCCTATGTGCAGGTCGCTTATATGGAGGAGGGTGATCGACATGGGGGGACCTCCCGTACCGTCGTCGGTTGCACTTGGCCGTTCAGCCACTGGCCTATTCGGCCTCGAAGCCGTGCGTCTTGAACTTGAGCGTCTTGCAGTTCTCCGACACCGTTCGCTGCGAGTTCTCCGGCACGCCGCCCGG
>JAZDLC010000215.1:0-4444 GCA_043802345.1 Planctomycetota bacterium
ACTCGGGGTCCTTTTGGTACAGGAAGAAGTGCAGCTCGTGACAGGCATTCCGGGAGTAGAGCTCGCGCTTCTCCTCCGGCTCGAGCTCCGGCCACCGCAGCAGGAACGCGAAGCGCGCCAGGTCCTCGTTTTGGCTGAGAGTCAGGAAGAGCTGGTGGACCGAGGCCAGCGAGTCGTAGCTTTCCAACTTGGACGTGGCCAGGTCCTCGACCGTGGTGCTCGCGCCCCCCTCGACCAATTCGATGCGGCGGCGCTCCGCGAGGTGCTGGGTGGGATCGAGTGCCTTCTGGAGTCGCTGGTCGGCGCGCGCGAGCGGCCGGTCCGGGCGGGCGAGCGAGCGGTAGACCGTGCTCTCGCCGTCCACCGCGATGGCATGCAGCAGCCGGCCGTCCCCGAATTCGGACAGCGGCACGCGCACGACTCCGTCCGCGTCCGGCTTCAGGTTGAGCAACGCCGCCCCGGGGTGCGCCAGGAACTGGAGGTTCGGGAAGTCGCCCGTGGTGCCGCCGGCCCCGCCGGCCCCGGGAGTGGCCGGTCCTCGCCCGCCTCCCGTGCCGGGGCCACTTCCCCGGTAGCGGCGGCCGGGGCCGCCGCCCGCGCCGATCGACGTGTCGGTCTCCTCGAGCGCCCAGGGATTCAGCAGGAGGCCGGGCCGGCGCAGCATGTTGCCGGGGAACTTCTTCGCGTAGCGCCGCTCCAGGATGTAGCGGTACTCGTCGCCGATCTCCAGGCCCGAGTGGTAGTCGGACAGGGCGTAGGCCGCGGGCCGCGCTTCCAGACCGGGCAGCGCGTCGAGTCCCAGGCTCTCGGAGGCGTCGAAGCTCGGCAGATAGCGCGTGCTGAAGAGGTGCACCCTTGTCGACGGCCCGGCACCGGCCAGCCGCACGACCAGCGCCTGTTCTTCGACGCCAAGAGCGACGATCTGGAGCGGCGCCGAGCCGCCCAGCTCGAGCAGCCGGCTCTTTCCCAGGGCCCAGCCGGCCTGCTCCGGTCCGGCGGTGATCTCGACCCGAATCAGACGGCCCGCCTCCAGCAACGCCAGGTCGTAGTCGCCGGGCGCGAGCTCGCGCCGCTCCAGGTAGCCGTCCTTCAGGAACAGATGGTCGAAGCGATCGTGGGTGTAGGCTCCGCCGCGCAGCTCGAGCAGCGAGGCCACGCTTCGGGAGAGCCGGGCGGCCCGCCCTTGGTACGGCACGCGAAGCAGATCTCCCGCGCGGCCGTGGAGCTGGCGCGGATAGGTGCGCGCCTCCGTGGCGAGTTGCCACTTCTGGACCTGACCCTGCCCCTGACAGGCCAGGGTCTCGATGCCGTCGAGCGCGCCCAGGTGGATGCGGCCCTGTACGTCGCTCTTCAGGGTGACCAGGATCGGGTCGCTGTAGTCGCGGTGCTGCAGCGTGAGGGTCAGGGCCTGTTCGGGCCTTGGTTCGCCGTTCTTCCCGAGCAGGTCGAGCTCGTAGCCGGCGTTGGAGCGTCCCAGCAGCGGGCAGGCGGTGGCGTCGGTCTTTTCGATGGCGTTCAGATGGAACACGCGCTCCTCGCCGGCGACGTCGATCGTTTCGGCCCGGCTGAGGCTGGCCACCCGTCCCCGCAGGCGCACGCTCAGCGAGGAGAGACGTTCCGGGACCTGGATCTCCTGGATCAGCTCCTGCGCCCGGCTCAGCTCGAGCGATCGCACCTCCGACGTGGACGCGATGCCGTGCCAGTCGGTTCCCGTGATCTGCAGCACGGCGTCCTCCAGCAGCTCCAGGCTCACGGGGAAGCCGTTCAGCGTGAGGCTCGGACGGACCAGGAGGCGGGCCATCCGTCCGGGCAGCAGCGTCTCCCGTTCGACGAACACGCCCGCCTGGAGACGATAATTCTCGTCCGCGTGCTGGAACGTCTCCAGGGTCGAGAACGATCCGTGGCGCAGGATGAGCGGCCGCGCCTCCGGTTTGGTGGAGTAGGGCACCCGGATCTCGCCCCGCTCGTCGGCGGTGTACTCGTGGCCCCCAGCAGGACCGAGGCGTCCTTCAGGTGCCGTCCGCCGCTGTCGAGCACCCGCAGTACATGTCCCGCCGCCCCCTGGCGCTCGAGGACCTGCAGACGCCCCTTGCGGATCACCGCGCGGCTCGAGAGGCCGTTGCCGATGAAGTCGATCACATAGACGCCCGGTCCCGGAAGGTCGTCGAAAGCGAACGAGCGGCGCACCCGGTGGAGCGGATTCTCCTGATAGGTGTTGGTGTGCTCCTGGTGGGCGACCAGCCCGTCCAGGTTGATCGATGCGTCGACCTCGCGCTGCTGTTCAACGTGGAAGTTCAGGGTGTTGATCCGGAAGACCTTGACCAGCAGGGTGTCGACGTTCTTGAGGTCCACCTCCAGCGTGACCTTTTCGTCCACGCCGTACTCGGTGCGCTGCTCGGGCGGGAATTCGATCTCCACCCGCTCCTTGAGCCGCTCGTAGTAGGCCGGGTCGTCGAGCAGCGAGTACCAGCGCTCCATCTCCCCGCTGCCGGCCAGGATCTTGGTCTCGGCGAACAGCCGCTTCAGGTAGTCCTCCCGGAGGAGTTCGGTGTAGGGCTCGTAGGAGTCCTCCCGCGCGAAGAAGTGCGAGAGATAGGTCCGCACCAGGCTCTGGTCGTCGCCGATGGGCTGGAGCGCGGTGGCATACTTCTGCAAGAAGTTGACCAGCCCTTCGGAGCGCGGCCGGCTCTTCAGGTAGTCCGGATTGACGTAGGGAGCCTGACGGGGCAGCCGCAGGTACGCCAGCAGGCGCTCCTTGTCGGGGCGGCCCTGCGCCAGGTCGTGGACCAGCCGGTGGTAGAGCACATGCGCCTTGAGCGAGTTGTGCGCCGGACCGAGGCGCTCGGTGAACTGTTGGAGACGTTCCAGATACGCCTCGCGTTCGGCCGCGTCACGGCTCCAGTCGACGTCCGCCCCGGGATGCAAGCGCACCAGCATCGTCCGGATGAAGTCGTCCTGGCGCAGGAGCGACGGCTCGAGCAGGGCGCACTCCTCGAGCTGCTCATGGAGCAGCCGCCCGTGGATGGGGAGCGAGCCGAACCCCCGGCTGTGCTCGTCCCGCAAGTTGCGCACGATGAGCGCCGGGAGATTCGGGAGGTCGGGGCGGCTCAGGCGCTGCAACAGGCTCATGAGCAGCGCGTCGTCCAGCGGGCCGCCCATCAGCGCCGGCAGGGCCGATTCCCGGAAGCCGTCCAGCGAACCGGGATGATCCTTCAGCGCCCGTCGGCTGAGCGCCGCCGCGGAGATCAGCTCCGGGTCGAGCCGCGTGGGCAGGTCCGGTTTCGCGCCCGCGACCTGCCGCTGCTGATCGAACCGCAGGCCCAGCCGCCGGCGCAGGAAGTCGTAGGTGGCTCCCTGATCCCGCGCGAAGCCGAGCAGCGCCTGACGGTTCTCGATCTCTTCCACTCGCGTCCCCCGGCCGTGACGCTTGATCCAGAGCTCGAGCAGCGGAGCAACCCGGTCCAGGGAGCCCTCGTTCTGGAGGTGCAGGCAATGGTAGTAGTAGTAGTCCTCGGTGCCCGGAATGAGCTGCTCGAGGGCCCGGGCCCGGTCGGGGGAGAGGGCGAACTGCTCCTCGAATCCGATCGGAACGCCCTGGGCGGCGGCGCGGCCGGACAGCGCCAGCAGGCTGAACAGGGAAATGGCGGGAAGGAGCGGGGGGAGGCTGCTGCGCATGGCGGTTTCCTCGCGATGTCCTCGATGGGGGCCACGCCCAAGAACGTAGCGCGGTCGGCGCGATTGGACAATTTGTCCCAGGCTAGAGACTCAACGGACCAGGCGCCCGGTTTCTTGGTTCAGACTTTCCAGCAGAAACCGAAAAAAGGGCCGTGGCCGTCACCTCTGCCGGTGGGACGAGCCAGCACTCGGCCAGTTCGAACAGACCCTGGACCAGCAGGGTCCGGGCCGCGTTGGGCAAGGTTCGCTCCAAGATGGTGCCGCAGCCGGTGAGTCGGAGCCGACGTTCTCCCATCTGCCGCCCGAGAATGCTGTTCTCCTCGACCAGCTAGTCGATGACGCGTTGCTGGTGGCGGTTCACCTGGCGGCGAATCGTTTCCAGACCGCGCCCGGGTGATGGGCGAGATCCGAGAATCCGGCCGGCCAGGACGCTCTGTGCCACGAACCTGAATCACCTGCCGGATGGAACTCGCTTGGCAGTCCCATCTTGACCCGATTCCCGCGCGACTGCGGTGAGCAATCCGGGCTGGAGTCACTTGACCATCCGGAACGGGAATTCCGAGGTTCGGACGGTCTGCCGATTGATACGGTGAGGTGGACGCGTCGAAGCTGGGATCGGTATCTCGGAAGAGACAGGGAATCGCACCGTTGCGTTTTGCTGATTGAGGTAGCCGACATGGGACGAAACATCGTGCTGCTTCTCGTCGTGGGTGCGGGGTTTGTTGGCGCCTGCAACGGGCGTGGGCAGATGGAGCCAACCGTTGACTCG
>JAZDLC010000216.1:0-4422 GCA_043802345.1 Planctomycetota bacterium
TCCAGGCCGGCCTCCATCTTCCTGGGTGACGCCGGCTCACTCCTGCTCGGTTTCCTGCTCGGCGGCCTCGTGCTGACCACGTCGTTCACTGATCTGAATCCGCTCGGCTTCGCCGCACCGGCGCTGCTCCTCGGGCTGCCGATCTTCGACACGGGATTCGTCATGGCGCTCCGCTTTCGGGCCGGCCTTCCGGTCTATCGCGGCTCGCCCGACCACTTCGCCGTGAGATTGCGGCAGGCCGGCTTCTCGGTGCGCGGAATCGTGCTGTGGTCGTATGGAGTGTCGGCCGCCCTCGGGGGCGTCGCGATCTGGTTGCTGTTCTTGAGCCGCCCCGGATCGGTCCGTCTGCTGGGAGCGATCACCTGCGTCTGCCTGACCGCGGGGCTCCTGCTGGCTCGCATGGGAAACCGCGCGGGGCGGAAAAGAACGGAGCCCCGAACGGCGACGCCGACCGGAGCTCCGAGTTCGTCTGGTAGCCCCAACGGGATTCGAACCCGTGTTTGATGGCTGAGAACCACCTGTCCTGGACCAGACTAGACTATGGGGCCGTGAAGGCGAGAATGATCCGGATGACCGGGCGGTCTGTCAAGGACTGATAGCGAAAGCCCCGAACTTTCTCGGGCGCGGATTAGAACGGCTGCAAGGTCACGCTGGTGGCTCGTTGGCGGCGAACCTCCTGCGCTGCGACATCGCATCCCTTCTCGAAGATCGTGTCCTTGCCTCGGGCGTACGGCACAACCAGGTCGACTTCGTGGTGAGGCATGACGCCGACGCCCTCGAGAGACACTCCTCCTTCGGGGACCGCCACCCCGGCCAGCTCGAGGTACGACCCGTCCGGCAGCGCGTGAAAGACTGCACCCAGCACGGCGCCCTCGGTGCGCTGGCCCACGAGAATCGCTGCGCCTGTCTGCCGCACTCGATAGGCGAGAATCTCTTTCGCGCTCCTGGATCGCTCGTCGATCAGAATGACCACCGGCCGATCCCAGAGAGGAGGCTCGCCAGGTTCCGAGCGCATCTTTCGCCAGAACGAGCGGCGCTCCCGGAACGTGTCCAGGATCTCATCGACCACGTGGGCGTACCCGCCCCTGCCGCGAATGTCGAGAACCAGCGCGTCGCAGTCCGCCAGCTCCCCTGTCACCGCATCTCGCAGGACCTCGCTGACACCTTCGGAGCAGAACCAGATGTGCAGTGTCCCGATCTTGACTCCCTCCCGCTCGACCACTCTCACGCTGTCTTGCGCCGCGTCGACCGCGTTCATCTTGACCGGACGGATCAGCAGCGTGTGGCGCGTCTCCACGTCGGGATGGGGTTGAACAGTCAGACGCAAGGCCCGGTTCGAGTCGCTGCCGAGGAAGAACAGTTTCGGGCCGGGCAAAGCTGGATCGTATCCCGCGTCGACGATCTCCGGACTCTCTTCCACCGGAACGCCGTCCACCGCCACGATCCGATCGCCCATCCGCAGCCCCGCCGCAGCCGCCGGGCCACCCTCGTAGAGCGCCCGCACGAAGTACCGGCCGGGAAGGCTCTCTTCCAGGAGCAGGCCGAAAGTCAGGGTGCGGCGGTTGACCAGCTCGGCCGCCATCCCCCGGAAGACAGGGCCGTCGACGATGGTCGTGTGCGACGCATTCAGCAGCGCCAACATGTCGAGCAACAGCTCCCTTGCTTCGGCGTCCGTCTCGGCCTCCTTCAGCAGTGGCCGGTAGACTTCCCGGGCCTGATCCCAGTCCACGCCGTGAAGACCCCGGTCATAGAAGGAGCGCTGCACCGTCTTCCAGACCGCGTCAAACGTCTTCAGGTCCTTCTCGGCCGCCAGGCCGGAAACGGCCAGGGACGTGCCGAAAAGCAGTATCAGGGAGGGAACGCGCGTTTTCATGCCTGTCCTCTCGGGGTGCTCCAAGCGGCCCGATCCGGAAGGGAAACGAACTGATTCCGCGGACGTTGGCAAAATGACCTCACGGAACTAGAATGGTGCCGAAGGATCGCTCATGCTTCAGAAGGGGCAGGGACCGTTCCGATGCAGTAGAGCGAGGCTCTCATGTCCGAACGACTGCCACCGTACCGCTCCTTCCTGGCTTCCGACGCGGAGATTCGCGAGATCCTGCGGGATCATCGCTGCTTGGCCATGGTCGGGCTTTCGCGGGATCCCGAGGGCGCGCACGCCAGAGAAGCCCAGGCTCTGCGCTTGAGAGGATACCGGATTCTCCCGGTCCATCCGGACGGGGGAGAGCTGCGTGGCACGAAGATCCACACTGATCTGCGATCGATCGGGGAGGAGGTCGAGATTGTGGTGCTCCTCGCCGGGGCGGGACCAGCGGATTCGCTACTGGAAGAGGCGCACGAGATCGGGGCGAGTGTCTTCTGGATGGAGGCGGGAGACGAGGATGCCCGCACGGCGTACCGGGCTACGCGCCTGGGAATGCAGGCCGTGATCAACCGGACGGTCTTCGGAGAGTACGAGATGCACTTCCCGGATGATGAGGTGGGGTACCCCGGGTAGCGTCTGGTCCATTGAAGAAACCGGGGCCGGAATCGGTATCGAAATCGATCCCGATCGGAAGTCGATTCTATGAGGACCTCTGCTCGACCTGGAACTGCGCCGTCACTCGCTTGATCTCATTCAGCGCATACGTGATGCGGAAGACGTGGGGCACGGCTCGAATCAACTGCCCGTTGTTGGCGTTGATGATCTTGAGTGTTCCAAAGCCGAGGAGCAGTTCCAATGCGTCGCCGATTTCCTTGCTGAAGGTCACGTTCTCCGTGGGGTACGCCTGGGCCTCCCCGATCCACTTGTCGTGGATCACGACATGATTCGGTTCAACGACAATCACGAACGACCGGCGATCGACCCAGACGAACAGGAAGATCAGGGCCCAGATGACCGACATGACCACGTAGAAGGTGCCGTTCATCACCGGTTCAATCCGCCCGAAGAAACCGGTCACATCCGCCAGCGCGCCGAAGGAGTGCAGGATGAACCCGAGGATCACCAGCCCGAAGAAGATGATGACGGTCTTGCCGAACTTCAGGTCGAAGAAGAGGATCAGGTAGTTCACGAAGAGGGTCCAGAGATAGACCCGGCCGAACGCGTCCGGCGCGACGCTCACCCACTCCAGCAGCGCGTAGCCCCAGAGTCCCAGGATGGCGCTGGGGTACATGAGAATCGCCTGGTTGAACGGGCGGATCAGCATGTGTTCCCGTCCGGCCACCGATTGGCGAATAGCCGTCAGGTTGTCGATCACGCCAAGGAGTCTGTAGAGCGGATTCACCATGCTTCGCCTCCCACCTGGAATGCGGCCGTCGCTTCGTCACACGCAACTGTGCAGGCCGGTTCCTACCATCATGGTGCGACAGTCTTCACACCTTCCCCGGGGACGGCAAGGAATGAATCCGCGATTCTAGAAAGTAGAGATAGTGGTGGCGGAGGGTGGAATTGAACCGCCGACCAGCGGGCTATGAATCCGCTGCTCTACCTCTGAGCTACTCCGCCTGGAGAGGCGCAAAGAATGGCGTCAGTGCCTTTCGCTGTCAACCGTTCCCGATTTCTTTTCGAGCCAGCGCTTGACGAGAAGGCTGCCGCGGGTTATTCATTCTTTCAGTAGGTTGGATACGTGCAAGGATCTTTGAAAACATCATCCGGCCGGGGTTGTGTGCCAACACGTAAAAACACCATTCCTTCTTCTTCTTCCCCTTTTCCCGAAATCCTTGGTCGGATGATACTTATATGAAGCCAGGCGAGTGAGCCTGACGGACACGACAGAACGCCCGCCTCCCCCCTTCAGAGGGAGAGGCGGGCGTTCTCTCTTTGTAACGGTCTGTCGTTCAGCGGCTTCGGCCTCGCCGGACCTTGCCGCGGCCCCGCCTGCTGGCGAGGGAGGCGCCAACCGCCCCCCTCCAGCCCCACGAGATGGCGTCGTTGGGAGTGACAGATAGCCGCAGCAAGGGCATCGGAAGCATCCAGTCCACCCTCGAGCTGGTCCACACCCAGCAGGCAGCGCACCATCTCCGCCACCTGCTCCTTCCGTCCCGATCCCCGGCCGGTGACCGCCTTCTTGACCTCGGTGGGAGCGTACTCGAAGATCTCCAGCCGGAGGCGGGCGGCGGCGTAGAGGGCCACTCCACGCCCCTCCCCCATGGCGATCAGGGAGGCCACGTTTCGTCCGTAAAAGGCCTTCTCCACGACCACGGCATCCGCCCGGGAGTCCGCGAGGATCCGCTCGAGCTCCTGGCCGATCTGGAACAGCCGCTCTGGGAGGGAAAGTCGCTCCCGGGCATGAATCGAACCGCTCGCCAGGAGACGCAACGTGCGCCCCCCGTCCTCGATCAGGCCGTAGCCGAGTCGTCGAGTGCCTGGATCGATGCCGAAGATTCTCATCCGGTCCTCCCTACGCTCCGGTCAGTATAATCTCCCGACATGACCAAGCA
>JAZDLC010000217.1:0-2652 GCA_043802345.1 Planctomycetota bacterium
AAGGCCATATTCTGCACGACAGGTGACAAATCTGCGACCCGGCCGTCAGACCCGCCTCAGTCGTGCCGCAACGCCTCGATCGGATCCAGCTTTGAGGCCTTCAGCGCCGGATAGATCCCGGAGGCCAGGCCGATGACGGCGCAGACGAAGAACGACAGCAGAACGGTGGTGATCGTCCAGCCGACGGGCCAGCCGGTGATCGCCGAGATGGCCATGGACAGGGCGAACCCGAAGAAGATCCCCACCACGCCCCCGGTCGCGGAAATGGAAACCGTCTCCGCGATGAACTGGCTGCGGATGTCGATCTGCCTGGCGCCGACTGCCCGGCGCAGCCCGATTTCCCTGGTTCGCTCGAGCACCGTGGCCAGCATGATGTTCATGATCCCGATCCCGCCCACGAGGAGCGATATCCCCGCGATGCAGGCCATGACGATGGTGAAGATGTTTTGCGTCTTCCGGTGCTGTTCGAGAAGCGCCTCGGGCACGATCATCTCGTAATCGGCGATCTCCTTGTGGCGCCGCTTCATCAGGTGGGCCAGCGTCGCGGCGGCCGTACCGCTCGTGATCTCCGTCTTGAGCTGCACGCGGAATTCGTCGATATCCGATTCATAGGGTCCGAACCGGAACACTTTCAGCGCGGTCTGCAGGGGAACGTAGATGTTGTTCTGCTCGCCCTTGAGGGTGATTCCCTGGAATTCGTCCTTGAGCAGGCTTTTGTCCTTCAGGACCCCTACGACGGTCATCCAGACGTGGTTAATCTTGATGTGTTTTCCGAGGGCGACCTGGCCGGGGAACAGAACTTGGGCGACGCGGGACCCGATGACGCACACATGGGCGTAGACGACATCGTCGAAAGGAAGCAGGAACCGCCCCCCGCTCACGCTCAGGTTGGCCATTTCCAGATGCGTCGGCGTTACGCCCCAGACCTCGGCGTCGCTCTCGCCGGCCTCACTGAAGACGGTATGGACCTTGACCTGCTTGCTGGCGCTGGAGGTGCTCAGGAAGGGCAGCGTCTCCCGGGCCGCGTTGAGGTCCTGCAGCGTGAGCCCCGGGGAATTTTCCCGTATTTCCTTGAGCTTGCTCTCTTCGAAGGTCTTCGCCTTGACGATGATGTTGCGCAGGCCCATGGTCTCGATCAGCTGCAGGGCTTCCCGCTCGGCGCCCCTGCCGATGCTCAACATGGCGATCACCGCCCCGACTCCGAAGATCATCCCCAGCAGCGTGAGCAGGGTGCGCAGCTTGTGCTGCAGGAGAGATTCCACTGATTCCGCGACGTCGAACTTCATCTTCACGTGGATTTTCCCCCTCGGGCCGGCGCCGGATTGCCGAGGAGAACGGCGTCGCCTTCGCTCAAGCCTTTGGTGATGATCGTCAGCGTGAGGCTCCGCGCACCGGCTTCGACCGCCCTCTTCTCGACCTTGGTCGAGTTCTTCACGAGGAGAAAGGTCTTGCTCTGCTCGAACACCAGGGCCTGGTTGGGGACGGCAAGGACATCGGCCTGCTTCTCCACGAAGATGGACGCCCTCACCTGGACTCCCGGCTTCATCAGTTGCGGATCGGTGGTGTCGAGCGCGACCTTAGTCTCGAAGTATTTCAACGGGCTCTCCTCGCCCAGCGGTTTGGCGATCGTGTCGATCCCGATGACCTTGCCGGTGAAGACCCTCCCCGGCTCGAAGTCGAGTCTGATGGAAACGGGGAGGTTCTCCTTGAGTCCCGAGGCTTCGGATTCGAGGACGAAGAGCTTAGCCTCCATCTGCGTCAGATCGGGCAGGGAACCCAGCTTTTGCCCTCCAAAGGCGTTCATCCCGACACGGTACTTTTCCCCGCTCCAATACTTGTCGATGACCAGCATGCCGTCATGAGGAGCCTTGATCTCGAGATTGTTCAGCTGATCCTGAATTTGTTTTATCTGCATCCCGCGGGTGCGTGCCTTCGATTGCAGGAGCTGCAATTCCGCGGCAATCCGCTTTTCCAGCTGGTCTTTTTTTCGTTCAAAATGGCGCTCCCGGGTGTTCTGATAGTCGAGATCGATGGCGTCTTCGATGATCTTGTTCTTCGGGAAGATGGTCTCGTCCCGGGCCGCATAGACGTCCGCCAGTTCGCGCTGGACCGAGGTCACCGCGATCTCGCCGTGAAGGTCGCTCTTGTCCTTCTCGAGCTGCTTCTCTTTTTTCCGGATCTCCAGGTCCAGCTTCTCCATTTCGGCTTCCTCGACCCGCAGGCGATCTTTCAAGTCTGTGCTGGCCAGCCGGATGACGACCTCTCCCTCTTTCACCGACGAATACTCCGGCGCCATCCAGGCGATGGTCTGGATGCCGAACCGGCTCTCGGGCGGAACGACGATGGGCGTGGACTTGGCCGCCTGCAGTTCGCCAAACGCCGGGATAAGGATCTGGAAGGTCCCCCTGTGAACCTTCAGGACGGCCATGCCCGCGTTCTTCGTCCCGCCGCACGCGGCGGCGAAGGCCGCGAACACGATCAGCGCTCCGATGAGCGGCCTGGCTTTCATCGCCCGCTCTCTCCGGCTCCGGACCGGATGACGATCGCATCGTTCTCCTTGAGCCCGCTCAGGATTTCCACCATCCCCGAAGATCGGGCCCCGACGGTGACCGGTGTCAGTTCCTCGGAAAAAGCCCCTTTCTTCCAGACTGC
>JAZDLC010000218.1:0-4403 GCA_043802345.1 Planctomycetota bacterium
TTGCCGGTGTCGAAGACCACGTACGACTTGACGTTGACGTAGAGCTGGAACTGAATCTGCTTCAGCCGCTCATTGTCCGTCTTGGCGATCAGTGTTGGCGCGAGGTATCCCACGGGTGCCGTGGGGAGGACCGTGATGTCGAAGGCGAGGGCGGCCGTGCCGTCGGGGGCGGTCGCCTGCTCCCACTTGGCCTCGAAGTGTTCCAGCGGTTCGACGGAGGTGACCTGGAGTTCTCCCACCTGCTTGAACTTGGCGTAGGCGCGCATGGTCTTCGTCTGTCCCCGCGCGATCTCGCCGAACTGAAGCGGATTCGGTTCGACCTCGATGCCCGCGGTGATGGCCATCGACATGGTCAGCTTCAAGGCCGGTTCCCTCGAATCGGACGAGATCACCTGGATGTACTTGCTGATCTTGCGAATCGGCTGTCCCCGCGAGTTGAACTCCACCACGATCTCGGCGGTCTCGTCCGGCTTGAGCGCCATCAGATCCTGGTTCGGCACGTGCTTGCGCGGGTCGATGATCTCACCTGTGGACGTCTTGACCTGGGCGACCGTGCACCCGCAGGTCGGATTGACGGACCGGATGCCGAGCGTCTCCTTGCCCCGGTTGCCGATGACGAAGGTGTGCTCCCTCGTCTCGCCCTGGATGACCTCGCCGAAGTCGAACTCGGGCTCTGGAGAGAAGATCGACCCCGCCGATGCGAGCAGGCTCTTCCTGATATCGTCCTGGGCGGCAGGAGCGGGGGGGGAGTCGGGACCTCGGGGCTGGCCGCCGGGGAGAGGCTGGAGGGATGACGGCAAATTGCCCTGCTGCGGAGGCGCGGCTTCCCCGGCCAGGGACTTCGCCTCGGGCATGTCCTGCGCTTCGTCCCCTGGCAGTGCGGCGGCCTCCGCAGGCGCTGGTGCGGCTGCGCTCGCTCCTCCGGCCAGGTTCGTCTCCTCGCCCGAGGATTCGGCCGGACCGCAGGCCGCCAGGGCCAGGGCAAGGGGCAAGCAGGCGAGTGGGGGCAGTCGGAATCTCATATGGTTTCCTCTCAGTCGGTGAGCGCCGAGTTCAGTGATTCGGTTCGGTTGAGCATGGCTTTGTCCTTGAGCGGGCCTATTCCTTGGTCGCCCAGCCTTGAATCATGATTTCCTTCAGGGGCAGATCCGGGTGGTCACTGTGGAGCCGCAGCTTGGATCCGCCCAGCCTGGTTCCCGCGACAACATTCCATGTCACGTCGACGCGATACTCCTGTCCTTCCCGGAGCGTGATCAGCTCCGCATGAAGCTGCTCTTCATGCTTCGAGACCACTTCAACCTGCTTGACAGAGTACGGAATGGCGGCCTCGCCGTTGAAGATCTCGACGGATTGCACGGCCTGGGTGCCGGCCGGCGGGGTCCCAAAATCCAGGAATTCCCTGTTATCACTGTTCTTCGTGTCGAACCGGATGTGGCTCTTGACCGTGGCGTGAGCGAGGAAAGAGAGCTTCTTGACGAGCCGGTGATTCAGACGCGCCGTCAGTGTCTGGGCCAGAAGTCCAACCGGAGCCTCCTCCGTCAGGGTCAGGTCGACCTGGTAGTACGGCCGGCCCTCCTCATCGGTCAGCCGGGTGCGGGTCGCCTTCAGGTAGGGCGGGAGATTCTCGAAATCGACCAACTCCAGATCCTCGGCGCCCGCGGAGCGGATGATCACCTGACGGGTGACCGTCTCTCCCCGGACCAGCGTGCCGAACTGGACGGCCGGCGGTTCAACGATGAACGCCCTCTGGAGTCTGGCGCGCACCGTGAGCCTGATCTCCTTGTGGTTCGGATCGTCGGTGTCGATCAGGGCACCCTTGTTGAGGTTTCCCGTCCCCTGGTTCGTGGTATTGAGTTCGATCAGGACCCGGCATTCCTCTCCCGGCCCGAGCCGGGCCAGCGTCACCGCCTGGCTGCGGGTCCCGGGTTCGGGAGTCATCACCGAACCGTTCGAGTCCTGGAACTGGGCCACGACGCAGCCGCATTCCGGTCTCATGCCCACGATGCGAAATGGACGGTTCCCCTCGTTGCGGAGGGTGAACTCGTGGGTCCGGATCTCCCCCTCGAGCAGCTCGCCGAAGTCGCCCACCGGCTCTGGCGCCACGATCCCGGGTTCCACCGCGGCCGGGGAGGGGGTTGTCCCGCCCAACCGAGCCGGATTGTCCATGGATTCAGCCTCCCGCTCGCACCCCTGCAGCAGCGACAGAATGATGACCAGCGCGCCCCACCTCGCCGGTTCGAGGAGGGCGGAACGTGCGTGCGTGATCTCCGTGCGGAAACTACTCGGGTCCATGAAGGAAAGTCTCTCGAGGTTCGGGCGGATGCCTCAGGATAAGACGTCGATCCAGGCCGCTTGCGCGGGCGGAAATGGGCCCGGCGCGGGCGGCGCGCTGGGCCAATGGCATAACCTGTTTGTTTTTCTGATGTTCGGTCACGGCAGCCGGTACTTGAAGGTGGTCACCCTCCTGCTTCAGATAGCACCTTCCTGGCCTTCTCGTTGCCGGGATCCCGGTGCAGGACTTCCCGGAGCTCCGCACGCCCCAACGATTCGAAGCCGGGGAGCTGCAAGTAGAGGAGGGCACGGTGAATGCGGGCGTCGTGGTAGTCGGGATCGATGTCCAGGGCTTGAGCATACATCTCGAGGGCCTTGGCGTCATGCCCCGCCCTGTAGACCTCCCCCAGGGCGTCCAGTCTGCGCGCGGTTCTTCCATGATCCTGGATCAGCCGGAGGAAGACCCGCCGGGCTGGATCGAGCTGGCGCTGGCGGGCCAGCGCGGTGCCCAGCTCAAACCGTGCCTCGGCCGGCCGCTGGAGAAGCTCGGCCAGCCCCGGATCCTCCTGGAGCGCCAGGTCGACCTCGGCGAGGATGTCGATCGCCCGGTCGAGATCGTCCATGAGCAGGAAGGCCCGGCCGCTGGCGGCGGTCGCGTCCAGAGAGGGAACCCGGTCGTCGGCGGCCAGCTCCCTGGCAGTCTGGAACTGCTCCGTAGCGTCCAGCAGGAGCGGCCGGGCGGCGTCGGAATCGCCGGCGACCAGAAGGGCCTCACCTCGCGCCAGGAGGACTCCTCCCAGGCCCAGGTGTGCCGCGTAGGAGTTGGGGAACTGCTCGAGAGTGCTCGAGTAGAGCCGCTGCTGGGTCGACCAGTCCCCGGCGCGCAGCCAGGTGAGAGTCGCGAGCGGCAGCAGCAGGACCAGTGCCGCCAGCAGCGCCTTCCGGCCCTGGAGGCGCGATAGCAGCGCGGCGGCGGCCATGGCCACGCCGGCCAGCGGTAGATAGGCGAACCGCTCGGCCAGCAGGCTGCGCAGGGGAAGCAGGATGTTCGCCGCCGGAAGCAAAGCCACGAAGAACCAGAGCAGCCCGCAGGAGACTCCCGGAACCCGGCGCCAGCAGACGCAGGCCAGGACGGCCGTGAGACCGAGGCCGAGGGCGGCAAGGAGCAGGCTGCCAAGCGGGAGCGGATGGAACATCAGCGGCTCCCAGAGGAAATTCATGCCAGCCGGCCAGAGCGCCAGCCTGAGCTCCTTCGCGACGCCGACCACTCCGTACGGCAGATGGCTCGAGAACGATCCGCCGTAGAATTCCACCTGTCCGCTGATGCCGCGGGCCCGCACATCGAGGTAGATCAACAGGTAGATTCCGGCGCCGGCAGCCAGCGAGAGGAACGGCGCGAGGGCGCTGCGCCGGAATCGCCCGGCCCGCAGGCGGTGCTCGACAAGGTAGAGAGCCGGGAGCATCACGGCCGTCTCCTTGCCGAATCCGGCCATCAGCCCGAGCAGGGCCGCGGGCAGCAACAAGCGGCGGCTCTGTTCCGCCTTGCGGGCGACGATCAGGCCGGCGAGTCCGAACAAGGCGACCTGCAGGTCGGCCCGGCTGGAGATCCAGCAGACCGCCTCGGTGGTGAGCGGATGCGCCACGAACAGCAGCGCACCCAGGGCCGCAGCCCGGGCGTGCGGTTTCAAGGTCCCCAGAAGCAGCAGGTAGAAGAGCAGCGCGACGAGTCCATGGAGCAGCACGCTGTGCAGGTGGTACCCGAACGGGTCGAGACCGAACACGCGCCGGTCGAGCGCGAAGGAGAGGGTCCGCAGCGGACGGTAGATGTCACCATCACCCCGATCAGAGTTGGTGGAGGGGTCGGTGAAGTAGACCCAGGGCTGTGAGAGATGGGAGAGATTCGCCTCGTTCTGGACGATGAACCGCAGATCGTCCACGGCAAACTCGCCGTGGTGACTGGGAAAGAACAGAAGGAAGGGAAGGGCGACCAGAAGCAGCCCGACCAGCCACGTAGACCGGGATCGGTTCCTCTCCGAGTCGTCAGTTGTCGGCGGTCCAGACATTCCGGTCAAGCTAGCAGACCCATCAGTCAAATCACGCCCGAACAACCACACCCGGTGAACATCTTCGCC
>JAZDLC010000219.1:0-2120 GCA_043802345.1 Planctomycetota bacterium
CTCCGTTGCTCCGAACCTGCCCAGCATCCTCGGCTCGCAAACGGAACTGCAGCAGGTCTTCCTGAACCTGATCAACAACGCGCTGGACGCGATGGAGAGGAGAGGGGGAACGATCGAGATCACCGTCAAGCAGGAGAAGGACAAGATCGTCGCGTACGTTGCGGACACGGGACCCAGTATCCCGAACGCGAATCTCGAACGGATTTTCGATCCGTTCTTCACCACCAAGCCGGTGGGCAAGGGGACCGGACTGGGCCTGTCCATCTGCTACGGCATCATCAAGCAGATGGGCGGAGAGATCCGGGCGAGCAGCGTCATGGATTCGGGCACGACGTTCAGGATAGAGTTTCCTGTTGCCGGGCACGGGGCGGAGCCTTCCGGCACCGAGCCATCCGCGCCGCCGACCGAGAACAAGACATGACAGGTTCTGGAGACGACCGATGAAGGCTGTGAACGTGTTGTTCGTGGATGACGAAGTCGCCTTTGCGGAGACCATGTCCAAGCGGCTGACCAAGCGAGGGTTCGATGTCCGGGTCGTCCACGACGGACAGGCGTGCCTGGACGATCTGCAGAAGCACGGGGACGTCGAAGTCGTCATTCTCGACGTGAAGATGCCGGGAATGGACGGCCTCGAGACGCTGAAGTTGATCAAGGCCGACCATCCCCTGATCGAGGTGATCATGCTGACGGGGCATGCAACCGTGGAGTCGGCCATCGAGGGGATGAAGCGCGGCTCGTTTGACTACCTGATGAAGCCGTGTGAGATCGAGGATCTGGTGTCGAAGGTGGAGGAGGCTGCCCAGCGCAAGCGTGGGCACGAGGAGAAGATCATTCAGGCGCAGATTCGAGATATCACGAGCCGGCGGCCCTGAGGCAACACCATGGAACCAACAGAAGGTCCGGCTGAAGGGAAAATCAGGCTTCTGCTCGTGGACGACGAGCAGGGGTATGTGGATGTCCTCGCCAACCGCCTGCGCAAGCGGAATATCGATGTCACCAAGGCGTACAGCGGCAACGATGCCATTCAGCTCGTGCGCAACAATGATTTCGACGTCGCCGTGCTCGACCTCAAGATGGAGGATATGAGCGGCGTGGAGGTGCTCAGGATCTTCCGCAAGATGCTGCCGTCGATGGCCGTCATCATGCTCACGGGTCACGGGTCGGAGCACGCGGCCCGGGAGGGGATCGAAGGAGGCGCCTTCGACTATCTGATGAAACCGTGTGACCTCGACGAGCTTCTGGGCAAGATCCGTGAGGCCTACGAGACAGGAGGGGGTCCTCGCAATGGAGGCTAGAGTCCTGCTCGTGGACGACGAGGCCGACTTCGTCGCGCCGCTGTTGAAGCGCATGAAAAAGCGCCAGATCGACATCGCTGCCGTTGGCTCGGGGGAGGAGGCCCTCGAGTTCCTCCGTCACGAACCGGTGGATGTCGTTGTTCTCGATCTGAAAATGCCTGGCATGAACGGCATCGAGACGCTTCGGGAGATCAAGAGCCGGCATCCCCTGGTCGAGGTGATAATGCTGACGGCTCACGCCAACGTGAAGGACGCCCTCGAGGGCATGAAGTGCGCCGCGTTCGACTACCTGATGAAACCGATCGAACTGGAGCAGTTGCTCTACAAGATCGATGACGCTTTCAAGTTGAAGACGATTCGACAGTCCAAGCAAGGACCGGCTGGTCCGGGAGAGCCGGACGGCTGAGTCCTCGTCCTCGTCCGGCGATCGTCTCACAACCATCCAAATCGTTCAGCGGAGAACCAGAAGCCGTGATTTCATTCTTCAGACGTTGGGGCCAGTTCATGATGCTGGGCGCCAGGGCCCACGCCAGTTGGGAGATCCAGACCAGCCAGCGGATCCTGGGCGACAGGAGGCGCATCGCCGTACTTATCCTGCTTCTCCTGCCGATCTTGATCGGCGGGGTGGCGCTGGCGGCACCCGTGGGCGAGGTGCTTCCCGATCTCCTGGGCGGGAAGAAGGCGTACGGCCCGGCCTACTTCACCCTGGGCATCTTCGTGGCCTCGATTCTCATCGGCTTCGGCGCCGGGCTGATCACCGGGTGCATCGGCGCGGGCGGCGGGTTCATCATTGCCCCGGCGCTGATGAGCGCCGGCATCAAGGGC
>JAZDLC010000220.1:0-12594 GCA_043802345.1 Planctomycetota bacterium
GCTGGGAGTGAGGACGTGTGCGCTCCGGACGCGACGAACGGGGAGTGTCCTGCTGGCGGGGAAGGCGAGTGGTAGCGCGCGGGTGTGGGGAATGTCGGGTCCAGGGAGACTCCTGATTCAGGTTGGTCCTGGCCCGCCCGGGAAGCACAACCGAGAGCTACCACATCATACGAGCGAAGACCCGGGGGGGCGGCTGGACCGCTGCGCTTCTCCTGTGGGACTACTGAAGGTGGGGACGACCGATGGATGCAGTGAGGTGGTCCCTCCATGGAGGATCCGTTTCATCGGAGACTCCGTCTGAGGGAGGTCTCGCTACTTCGCCGCCTCCCGCTTGTCCTTGTTGTACTTGGCAGCCTCGGCGCTCGGCAGCTCCAGCCCGCTATAGCTCTTGCCACGTTCAGAGAGCCTGAGGCTGACGGCGATGAAGACCGCGACGGCAGCGAGAGCCGCAAACATCAGGATCACGGAAGTGTAGTTGTAGACTCCTGTTCCAGCCTCGATGTTCTCGGGTTTCACTCCCGGGTTCGACTTGTCCAGCGTCCAGCCGGCTAGCGGCGGCATGACCCAACAGAGCAGGTTCTGGACCCAGGCCATCAATCCATAGGCAGTACCGAGCTTCTTCTCGTCGACGATCAGCGCCACGGCCGGCCACATGGCGGCCGGGACCAGGGAGAAGGCGATTCCAGCCAGCGGTATCAGCACCAGCGGTGTGATGTTCGTCAACCCGAAGCAGAGCAGCGAGATGAGTAGGATCGAGGATCCACCCAGCATGAGCGTGGCACGCAGCCCCTTCCTGTCGACGAGCGCCCCGAACGCAATGGTACAGATGGCTGCTGCATACGGGATCATCGAGGTCAGGTCGCCGGCGTCGACCTTCTCGTACCCGTACTTGTGTGTCAGCAAGTCCGCGAGGAAGTCCTGGAACGGGAAGACGACCGCGTAGAACGTGGCGCAGAGAAGGGTGATGAGGATGAACGTCTTGTTGACCAGCAGCGTCTGAATGTCGCTGAGACGGAACTTCTCCTCGTCCGCAAGCTTCGCTGCCCCGGAAGCGGCGCCACGACGCTTGTCCTCCTGGTAGTCCATTACCGAATAGACCAGGAACAGGACCAGGCCGGAGATCATGACCAGCGCGCCGACCCAGAGAGCAGATTGGAAGTCGTACTGCTCCGCGATGCGTGGCGACACCTGCATGCCGAGTGCCGTACCGAGACGCGCCAGACCGAGATTCAGGCCGAACGCGAGAGCCAGCTCCTTCCCCATGAACCACTTGGCCAGGACCTTGTTCAGCATCACGATCTGAGTCTCGGCGCCGAGCCCGAACAGGAGTCGTCCGAGCATCATCAGCTTCACTCCCGATGAGAACTCGGGCAGGAGCCAGTTCACCAGACCATTGTCTACCAGGCCGTGACCCAAGCCGCCGTTGCGGAACGTGTCAGTGACGGCGTAGGCAGTGACGATCCCGCCCAGCGCGCACATGGCCGTGGAGACGATGCCTGTCTTCCGAATGCCGAACCTGTCGACGAGGATCCCGCCCAGGAGGACCATGAACACCCATACATTGGGGAAGCTGTACGAATTTCGAACCCAGCCCCACGCCTCGGAGTCGGCGACCAGCTCCGTCTGGAAAGTCCCCTTGAGCGTCGAGAAGCAGTCGTACAAGTAGTAGTTGGAGAAGATGACGAGGCTCATCAACCCCAGGACGATCCAGCGAATCGCGCCGCGACCCTGGGTGGCAGGCTGATCGTTCAAGAGAGACTCCTTTTCGACCGGATCAAGGGAGGAGGGGGGCCCAGTATCGTGACCGTCGGGGTCGAGATCAAGCGATCGCTACGGAACTCAAGCCCGGTCACCGCAAGAGCCGATCCTAGAGAGCAGGTCGATTCCCCTTCCTGGACATGGATGAGCCGGCGATGCGCAGCAAAAACCTGACGGGCTTCGGGCTGATCGAACTGATCATCGTGGTCGCGCTTCTGGCCGCCCTGGCCGGGGTCCTGACGCCGGTTCTCAAGAACGAGATGGCCGTGAGCCGCGAGTCCGAGGCTCTGGCCAGCGCCGAGAAGATCGCCGAAGCGATCACCCGGTACATGGAAGACACCTCCCATCCACCCTGCGGCAAGAACGGGATTCCCGAGTACAGCGTGCTGCACGGAGAAGGCACGATTCCATCCGGCCTGCCGCGCGCTGCCTCCTTTCCCATCGCCGACTTCCTCTTCGCCAATCAGACCGGCACCGAGGGCTGGCGCGGCCCCTACAGCTCCTTCGTCAAGCCCGACCCGTACGGCCGGGCCTACGTGGTCACGGTCATCGGCTTCCAGAGCAACCGCCCCGTCTGGGTCCTCTCCGCCGGCAGAAACGGCCACATCGACACCCGGATCTTCGGCACGAAGCTCGAGGGCGACGATATCGGAGTCATGATCTCCCAGGACTGAGAGATCGCGCCGCACCACTTCTCCCGGTTTCTGACCGAAAGGTGGTCCGAGCCCCGCCCCCCACCGGTTTGGAAGGCAGATCCCGTTCGCGCACGGGCAGCCGATCCATGGAATGGGTGCTGCACTATTTCCCGGACGCTCTGCTAGGATGGCCACGAGAAGGTGCGAGCATGCGGATCGGATGGACTGCGCTGCGTTCACTGGGTCTGACGGCAGGAACCGCGTTTCTGCTGGCTGGGTGCGGCTTGGTCGGAGAGAAGGATGGGGAACCCGCCGCGCCGATCACGCGGGCAACGGTGGAAGAACTCTTCCAGGACGCCTACTACGATCAGGCGCAGCAGTCAGCGGAAACCCTGCTGGCACAGGCGCGCGAACAGAGCGGGGAAGAAAGCCTGGCAGCCGCTGACGCGATGCAGCTGATTGCCGAGGCTCGGCGGCGAGGCTCGGGAACACACGATCCCGAGACTCTCGAACTGGCCGAGGGCGCGCTCAGGATCAAGGAGCGCCGACTGGGCGGCGACCACGTCGACGTGGCGGAGTGCTTGCACCAACTCGGCATGCTGCATCAACGGCGGGGGGAGATGGAACAGGCGAGGGAGTTCCTCCGGCGGGCCTGGGCCATTCGAGAGGCCCGGCTGGGTCCGGCGGATCCCGCCGTCGCTCGAAGTCTGATGGCCTACGGCGGCCTATTGCTCACCGACACCTCCGACGAGGCGCTTGATCTCCTCGAGCGAGCCCGCGTCATCCAGGACGCAACCCTGGATCCGTCCCATCCGGATGTCGCCCTGAGGATGATGTTCGAGGCCTACATTCATCACACGCGGGGTGAGCTGGATCCTGCGCTGCGGCTGTATCAAGACGCACTCACCATCCTGGAGCAGACTCTTCGTCCGGAACATCCCACGCTCGCCACCGTTCACCGGAGCCTCGGCCAGCTCGCCCATGACTCCTGCGACTACGCCGGAGCTCGCCCTCATCATGAGAGGGCCCTGACGATTCTCGAGTCGAACTACGGCAAAGAGAGCTGCCGCGCTGCGGAGATGCTCCGGCTGCTCGCGGCAGTGGATGCAGCCCTCGGAAACAACGATGTCGCCCGCGAGCGCTATCTGAGGGCGCTGCGGATTCTGCGCAAGGAGTACGGAGACCAGCACCTCTCCGTGGCCTGGTGCTCACTGGGTCTCGGCTACCTGATGCGTGAAGAGCGCGACCTGGGAGCCGCGCAGGAGAATTACGAACGAGCCCTCCGCTTCGTCGACGGCGGGCAGGCACCCGAGGATTTCGTCATCGAAGCCCGGATTCACTACGGGTCGTTCCTGCAGGTTTCCGGGGATCTTGCCGGCGCAGAGGAACAGTACGAACAGGTTCGCGCGATGCTCTCGCAGGAAGGGGGCCGGCCGAACCTCGACCTCTCACGGGCGCTCTACAACCTCGGATTCATGGCGTATCAGCGGGGCGAGTTCGATCGGGCTCTCGATCTGATTCGGCAGGCGATCGAGGGGCTCGGCAGCTCCCCCGAGGCGCGCACAGCGCCTCAATACGCCCACGCGCTGATCGGGCTCGCGATGGCGGAGTTCGCCACCGGAAACCGGGAGGAGGCGCTGGAACACGCGCTCCTGGCGGAGCGCGTCTCCCGGGATCACATGAGAGCGAACAGCGCGGGGCTCGAGCGGATGCTGGCGATCACCTTCGCGTCCGTCCGGACCACCGGGCTCGATCTGGCCCTTTCGATCATCCTGGAGGACGAGGCGCCGACGGCGGCGTCCCGGCGCGCCGTCGCCCGGGAGATCATTCGCTCGAGGGGTCTGATCTTCGAGGAGATGGCGCTCCGCCACCGCGCCATGACGACCGCGTCGAGTCCACCGCTGACCTCGCGCGCGACCGCCCTGCGGGAAGCGATCACGGAACTCTCGAATCTCCTCGTGCGTGGGCCCGGAAGACATCTACCATCTTGTGAACAGGGTCACCCCCTCATAGCCATAGACGAATGGACGTCGCGACCAGCGTCCATCAGATGTGCCTGAGCAATCGGCACCTGAATCTCATCCTGCTCTCCACCGAGGCCTGCAACCTCCGCTGCACCTACTGCTTCGAGAAGTTCGCCCGCGGCCGCATGGAGCCCAGGATCGTTCAGGGCGTGAAATGCCTGCTGGATCGGAGGCGGCAAGACCTCGAGATCCTCAACCTCTCCTGGTTCGGCGGTGAGCCGCTGCTGGCCATGGACGTCGTGCGCGAGATCAGCACGCATGCAATGGCTCTCTTCGGCGGCCGCGAGGGAGTCCATTTCAGCTCCAACATGACGACCAACGCCATGCTCCTCTCGCGAACACGGTTCGAGGAACTGCTCGGGCTGGGCGTCAAGGCGTTCTACATCACCTTCGATGGCCCGCGGGAATCACACGACGCGAAGCGGATGCTCCCGAACGGACAGGGAGCGTTCGACACGATCTGGGACAACGTCCTGGCCTTGCGGGAGGTGGAAGGCGACTTCGAGATCGTCTTGAGGCTGCACGTGGACGCAGAGAACCAAGAGTCGATGGCGCCTTTTATCGAGACCTGCAAGGCGACCTTTGGCCAGGATCCCCGCTTCAACTTGTGCGTGCAGATGATCAAGCGGCTGGGAGGCGCCCAGGATCAGCTTCTACCCGTTCTCGAACGCAATGAAGCCTCTTCCATCATCGCACGGCTGCGCTGCCTGGCCAACCCGGATCAGGTCGCGTCCTCGAAACCGGAGCTATCGATCTGCTACGCGTCCTGGGCCAACTCCTTCATCATTCGCGCCGACGGCTCGATCAACAAGTGCAGCGTGGCCGTCGATCATCCGAACAACAGCGTGGGCCGCCTGGAGGCGGACGGGAGAATGAAACTGGATTCCACAATGATCGCGAAGTGGATGCGCGGCATCTTCTCCGGCAAGCCGGAGGAACTGGAGTGCCCGATGCTCGGACTGGCGGACACCCGAAAGAGCGGGTGACGCCTTCCCGGATCTCCCGCTCTCATGGAATCACGATCATTCAATGGTTTGGTTTCCGGAATACCGGACCGCCGTGCTCCAATGGCTGCGAACAGATTCAGGAGAGATTCCATGAGCGACCCAGGTGAGATCAATGCGGAGCCGGCAGGCATGAGCAGTCGGCTCCGGGCATATCGAATCCTGGTGGTAGACGACGAAGAAGACATCCGGGATTACATCACCGCGGTGCTACAGGACGCCGGTGCCGAGGTCATGGAAGCCTGCGATGGAAACGAGGCCGTGGAGCAGGCCAGAAAACACAAGCCCGACCTGATCACTCTGGACCTATCCATGCCGGGGAAGGACGGCGTCGAGGCGTTCAATGAGCTCCGCCGGACGACGGAACTCTCCCAGACTCCCATCTGCATCATTACCGGCCACCCGGAGTTCCGGAGCGTCATCTACAACCGCCCTCTGACGCCACCGGAAGGGTATTTGAACAAGCCAGTGACCGCTGAAGAGGTGGTCGAGACGATCAGCCGAATCCTCGGGCTGCGGGAGAAGAGGGCCGCCAGATCGAATCAGAAACCGCCGTAGCGGGACGTCACTCCTGCTCCAGTTCCAACTGCCCCTGCCGTTCCCTGGGGACTCTCGCCTCCCCCCCCGGGAACTCCCCGGGTGCTCCTGACCCAGTCGCCCCCCCTGAGCCACCGGTGGCTCGCGTCCCCTCATCCGATTCGTCCGGCTCCTCGTTCCCGATCGCCCCCCTATCCGGGCCCGTGAGTATGCGCAACACTGCAAGGAGTGTCGCCCGGTCGACAGGCTTCCCCAGTGTCCCGTCAGGACCACGAACACCGAGACAAGAGCCCAGATACGACTGGCAATCGTCCTCGAGGATCTTGTCGTTTCCGGTGATGACGACCAGTGGGATGTCACACCAGCGCGGATCCTGCCTGATGGTCACCAGCAGGTCCAATCCTGACCGGCCGGGCATCAGGACGTCGATCAGAATCGCGTCCGGATGGAACTCCTCGATCTTCGACAGCGCCACGGTCGCGTTTTCCGCGGAGGCCATCTCGTACCCCTCATCCCCCAGAAAGGACGTCATGTACTCGGTGACGTCAGGATCGTCATCCACAACCAGAATTCTAGGTGTCACCATGGTCCAGGACTCTTTCGCGCGCTGTTACATATCGTCCTCCGGCTGAGTGCTGGGACGCGCCACCAGCGGCAGCCGGACCAGGAACCTGGACCCTCGCCCAGGCTCCGATTCCACTTTGATCGATCCTCCGTGCTTGTCGACGATCTTGTTCGAGATGAACAGGCCGAGCCCCGTCCCCTTGACACCCTTGGATGAAAAGAAGAGCGAGAAGATGCGCTCCCGGATCTCTCGATCCATCCCGATACCGTTGTCCTCGATCTCGAAGACCATCCAGGGCGGAGTGCGTCTCACCGAGAGCTTGACCTGGTGATTCGATTTCCCTTGATCGACGCGGCATGCATCCACGGAATTCTCCAGCAGGTTCACCAGCATGGCGCGAACCGCCGCGGAGTCTCCCTGGACCGTGCCGACCTCTGGAGCGACCTGGAAGTCGAGTTTGACGTTCACATCCCCGGCCTTCTTCGCCATCAACTCGCGGACCTCGAAGACGAGGGCGGCGGTGTCGATATCAGTGAGAGTCAGCTCTCGATCCTTGGCGTAGTAGAGGATGTCCAGGACCATGCTTCGGACCCGGTCCACATTGCGCTGGACCATGGCCCAGCCCTTCTTGACCCGGTCCGGCTGAGCCTTCTCGAACCCGGAGTTCACCAGGTAGATACCACCGTCGAGACCGGTCAACAACCCCTTGATGCCGTGCGAGATCGATCCCACGAGCAGACCGATGGAGGTGAGCTGCGTCTGCAGCTCACGGATCTGGGTGATGTCGGTCGCCATCTCGATCGCGGCGTCCACCTCGCCGTTGGCGCCGCGAACCGGCGCCGTCGTGCAGAGCACATTGAGCTTCTCGCCGGAGGCGGAAACCACCACTTCCTCATGCTCCCGGTGCTCGCCATCGTCCATGGTCTGGAGGGCGGGGCAGACCAGACACTGCTCATCCCGATGCTTGTACACCCGGTAGCAATGCTCTCCCACGGCCGGGCCAAAAGTCTCCCGGAACCTGCGATTCGCGTGCTGGATGACCCTGTCTCTCCCCATGACCGAGATGAAACAGGGAACCTCTTCGAACAGCGTCTGGAAACGTTCCTGGCTCTCGTTGAGAAGCCCCTGGAGCCGCTTGACCTCGCTGATGTCGGTGTGCATCTCCATGACGGAAACCACCTCACCCGCATGGTCATGAAACGGTTTGGTGTGAACCATGACCGAGATCTCACGGCCATCCCTTGTAATCAGGGTCTGCTCACTGCCGTGACTCTTTCCGTCGGCGAAAGTCCGCTCCACAGGACAGCTGGGGCAGACCTCGTCTCGGCCCTTGTACGCCTGAAAGCAGAACCGTCCATTGATTTCCCCGAAGTCGTTCCTGAAGCGCTTGTTCCCCTTGGTGATCCGATAATCACGATCATGCACGGAGAGATAGCAAGGCATCTCGTCCCAGTACTGTGCGTAGTCGTGATCCATTGCCAAGAGTCCTCTTCGGCAGAGATCGGAACAGGAGGCGGGATTCAGGGGGGCGCCCGGAATCCCGCCTCCTGCGCCGAGGAGATTACTTCTTGCGCTCGACCAGCTCGAGGATACGTCGCATGTTGCTCACCAGGTCTGCGGCGGCGACCGGCTTGTTCAGATACCCCTCGGGAGGCGCGAACTCCCGATCGTAGATGAGCTTGCGGAATTCCGGATGGCCGGTCACGATGCAGACAAGGGTGTCAGCGGTTTCATCCGCGCCTCGGATTTCGGCGAAGGTCTCGACGCCATTCTTGCCGGGCATCGAAAGGTCCAGCGTCACCAGGTCTGGATGCTCCTTGCGGATCATCTCGAGCGCCTGCTCGCCATCCGTCGCCTCCATGGTCTCTGCGCCGGCATCCTGGAAGACCGTCGTGAGGTACATCCGAGCGTCTTCCTCGTCGTCGACGACGAGGATTCTCCTGCCTCTCAGCGCGCCGTTCCTGGCCACCGGCTCGCCCACGCCAACCTCGACCGGAGCCGTCTCGACCACGGGCTCCTCGATCTTCGGCTCATCCAACACCAGCGCGTTCGCCACCAGGTCCACCAACAGCTTGACCTCGCAGCCGAGGTCGTAGTGCTTGACCAGATCGCTCAGGCCGTCAATACAGTTGTGGCAGGAAGTGGCGATGATCTTGGCGCCGGTGGCCCTGATCTGATTCGCCTTGATCTTGCCGGACTCCAGCCGGCGCTTGGCGTATTCGGACATCGACATGGAACCGCCACCACCCGTGCAGCAGAAGTTCTCGGTCCGGTTGGGATACATCTCCTGGAAGTCGGTCACCACCAGGTTCAGCAGTTCGCGAGGCTCCTCGTAGACGCCGCAGCTTCGAGCGAGGTTGCAGGAATCGTGATACGTGACGCGCGTGGAGTTCCTGGTCGGATCGACCTTGATCTTTCCTTCCTTGATGTAGCGAAGCATGGTAAAGACCGCGCTCTCCATCTTGAACTCGATCTTGGCGCCTGACCAGTTCACCGCCTCGTGGCGGGTCGAGCGGTAGCCGTGGCCGCATTCGGAGATGACCAGCTGTTCACCGCCCAGCTCGGCCACCTTCTCGTAGACGCGCTTGCCGCAAACACCTCCCAGTTGATCGTCGCCGGAGAACAGGCCGAAGTTGGTCTGATCCCAGCCCTCGCTTGACATGGTCCAACTCTCCTTGGCGGCATAGAAGATCAACGCGGCGTTCTTGATGGTCCGCGGGTCGTACTTCACCTCCCGGGGATTGACGATATAGACGACCCTGGCTCCCTTCTTGTCGATCGGAATCGCCGCCTTGTTGTGGCCGAGCATCTCCTCCAATTCCTCCGACATCCATTCAATGGTGTCGAGGAAATCCTCCTTCAACACCCCCATCTGGTTGCCGATTTCCCACTGATCCTTGCTCACCACGCGCACGCCTTCCGGCATGACGCCCACACTGGTCAAGAGTCCCCGGGTGATCCGGTTCAGCGTGGCAGTATCGACTCCCATGGGGCAGTTGTAGGTGCACCGCCGGCAGTTGGTGCATGTGCCGAAGGCGATGTCCCTGATCTCCTCCAGATCCTCGTCGGTGATCGGTACCTTGGCGCCGACCCATTTCGGGGCGACCTTGCCGGTCCAGTCACGCGTCCGCTTGAAGATCTTGCGGAGCTGATCCGCCTTGTACGACGGCGTCATCTTCGGGTCGTCGGGGAAGGCCAGCGCGTAGTGGCACGCCTCGTGGCACATGCCGCAGTGGACACAGCCAACCAACGAACCGACGATCTGCCGCGGTAGCGGCTTCTTCTTGAGCAGCTCGACCAGCTTCTTCGCCTTGGGTGATTCCGTTTGCTTGGACTGCATCACGAAGCGCTCCTTGGTGCTCTGGAGTACGGGTAGCTACCGCGGTGTCCGAGAGTACGGCCGATCCAGTATCTGGTGAATGGGTAGTACAGGTAGTGTGAGATCTTCGAGAACGGCACGTAGAGGAGGAAGAAGCTCGTGGCGATGAGGAACGCCACCAGATACCCCTCGGCCGCGAACGCGGAGGCTCCCGCGATGTGTCCCTGGGCGAAGGCGCCGAGCAGGAACCAGACCGTCATCATGATCAGGGAGAAGTAGTCGTCCGGAGTGCTGATGAGGCGCATGACCGGTCGGCCGAAGCGCCGGGCAAGCCGGTACAGGCCGACGAGGAAGGCTGCGGTGAGGGCGCCGCCCACGCAGTACGCGACATTCGGCGCCTCCACGATAGGACGGTAGAGAGAACTGACGAAAGCCAGCGAGATCCCCGCCACCACTCCGATGTGGAACACCACGAAACTGAGCCAGAACACGAATCCCTTTGGCTTGCGGGTGCTCTCCATCGCCCACGGCATGACCACGTTGCCCAGGGAGTAGAGTCCGCCCCCCTTGGCATCCGCCTGGCCCGGGTTTCCCGGAGCCGACCGGTCGCTCGCCTTGTTGAAGCGGAAGAGCCACATCAGCCGCAGGCAGTACACGACCACCATGATTCCCAACGCGATCCAGTGGATCACTTCGACCGTGGCAAGAAGCTGACTCGGTGCATGCTCTGGCATCTCAGCCGCCCTCTGCGATCTTCGTCTTGAATGGTCCCAACTCACGAGTGTCGCCGAGCACGAACAGCACTTCCTGCAGATTCGTGGCTCCACCCAGGTACTCCGACACGGTGTCCACCATCACGCGGGCACAAAGGTCCATGGGGACCTGATAAAGACCGGCGCCGACTGCCGGAAAGGCAAGCGTGGAAAGCCCCTTCTCATCAGCGATCTTGAGGGCCGCCAGGGTGGCCCTGCGGAGCTTCCCCTCGACGTCGTCCTCGTGGAACTTCGGGCCGTTGACGTGGATGACATGCTTCGCCTTCAGCTTCCCGCCGCTGGTGGCGACCGCCTCGCCCACCGGGAGAGTCCCGATGGCGTCGAGCTCCTTCTGGATGGCGATCCCTCCCCGCATCTGGATCGCGCCGCCGAAGCCGGAACCGAGTTTCAGATCCTCGGTGATGTCGTGAACGAACGCGTCCACCTCGTAGTCGGTGATATCACCCCGAACAAGTCGGATCGTTTTCTCCCCGATCTTTCGTTCGTCCATCCTTCTGGCACTCCTTTGGGCTTCCTTCAAGGACGTGATCGGGACCGAAGCTTCAGTCCCGCATCGCGTCGCAGCTCATGTCTACACGCACTTCTTTCCGGACGGACTTGGGGCCGCCGCCTTCGAACCATCCGAAAAAGGATCGGCGGATCCCACTTCCTCGATCCAGCTCGGATCGAGAAGATCCGCCAGGGTGTAGCGGTGAATCACGTCGGTGATGCCGCGGTTGATCAGCACGTAGAGAGCGCGTGGCTCGCAGTCGTCAGAATTCGGGCAGACCTCCGAATCCCCCAGGCAGTCGAGAAGGCACACGCGGCCAATCGCCGCTTCAATGACCTGACCGACGCTGATCTCAGCGGGAGGCCGGGCGAGGCGGTATCCGCCATGCCGCCCCGAGACCCCGCGCAAGATCCCGGCGTTGCGAAGAGCCTGGGCGAGTTGCTCGAGATAGCCGTGGGAGATCGACGTTCGCTGCGACACGCCGGAGAGGCTGACCGGAGACTCTCCGCCGTGGTTTCTGGCGATATCGAGAGTCATTCGCAACGCGTAGCGAGCGCGAGTGGAGAGCTTCATAGATCACCGTATTTTACTCAGACTGGACATAGGTGTACAGTATGCTTTTAGAGATTCACGTGCTGGTTGAATCTACCGCTGGACCTGTGGATGATCAGCGCTTGAGATTGCCAGCTGACTCAAGGAGGTCGTATGGGCAAGCGTAGTGCCGTCGTGATCGACGACGAGCCTGATATCACCACATTTCTCGAGACGCTGCTCACGGACAACGGCTGGGATGTCAAGTCCTCCAACAGCCCCAACGAGGGCCTCAAGCTGTTTGAGAGTACCCGTCCGGACGTGGTCGTCCTTGACGTCATGATGCCGGAACGCGGCGGGTTGAGCACGCTGATCGCGATCCGCAAGCATCCCGAGCTCGGCAAGACCCCGGTCGTCCTGCTTTCAGGCATCCAGGAGCAACTGACGCTCGACTTCCGCTCCTTCCTCGATCGGGTCAAGGCGCACAAGGTCAGTGCGTTCCTCGACAAACCCATCGATAAGGATAAGTTGCTGAAGACCCTCGATGAGGTCACTGCGAAGCAGTAGCCCCTTCCAGGTTCGAGGCGCCTCCGAGGATCATCGGCCAGCACGCTTCCGCTGAGGGCCGGGCTCAGCGACTCATGTCGATCGGCGCACCCTGCGCGTCGGTCACTCGCACGCTGAAGGACCAACCTCCTCCGGACTGGCTGACCTTGACCAGCAGTTCATTCGGGCCGGCACGAAAGGTCACGGGAACCCCGTCCTGGTCGATGGTCAGGCCTCGATCGACGAGGTTCCGGTGGACCTGCCGCCCGTTCAGCCAGACCGCGACGCCGTCGTCGCTCCCGACCTTCAGCAGCCCGGAGCCCTCTTCCACCTCGAACTCGCAGTAGGCGTAGGCGGTGGCGCGCTCCACGTTCTGGAAGACATCCTCTAGCGGAACGCTGCCCTCGAATTC
>JAZDLC010000221.1:0-5887 GCA_043802345.1 Planctomycetota bacterium
CAGCAGCGGCACCGCCTGCCTCTCGCCCAGCACGCCAAGCCCCAGGATGGCTGCCTGCTGCACGGAGCGGTCCGTGTGCTGCAGCGCGCCCTTCAGGTCCTCGATCACCAGGTCCGCCTGAGCAGACGGAGTGACCCGGGCGAGGGCCAGCACAGCGGAATCGACGATGTCCGGATCATCCTCCTTCAAGAGCTTTCTGAGGACCGGAAGCATCCGGGTCTTCAGTTCCTCGAAGTCGGGCCGTACTGATGTCGCGCTGTCATCGAAGCGGTTCTCGCCCAGTCCGTCCCGACCCAGACCCGTGACACTGAACCGGGAGCCCAGCCGCGCCCTGAGATTCAGGTAGGGGTGCTTGTTCATCTCCCACCAGGTCGCCCAGCCGGTGTAGTCCTTCCCCACCCTCTTGCGCGCAACGGTCCGCGCCACCCCACCACCCGAGGTGGCGGGGCCGGACACCGGAGTCCCGGAATGGCCTGGCGTGGTCGGGCCGCCCGGGCTGCCCGTTCCCGGGGCGAAGGGCGGCGGGATGGTGGGCCCGGGACCTCGATAGAGCCCTCCATGTGCTCCGGCCTCGCTCAGAAGAGCGGAGCAGAAGCCCAGTATCCCGAAGCCGAAGAGAAGCGTTCTGTTCATTCTGCAGTCACCTGGTCCTGGCACCGGTCGGCCGGCACGCAGCGGACACAAGAAGATCCAGCAACTCGGACTCCCGGATCGCCGGGCCCGAGTCTGCTTCCCGCCGTTCGAGCAGTGAACGTATAAGTCACTTTCTTACAACGATTACCGAAGTTATCCAGAAGTCGATCTTGACCGTTTATGGAAAGATCTGAACCGCGAATCCGTGCGCAAGCGCTCGAGCTTCCGCTCACCTCCTCAGTTCCAGACGCTATCTTGAGACCCCATTCGCCCCCTCGGACCAAAGCACTCCATGACCTCTCGCCTTCGCACCACCTGTACCCGCGACTGCCCGGATGCCTGCGGGCTGATCGCCACGGTCGAAGACGGGCAGGTCGTGAGACTGGAGGGGGATCCGGACCATCCGATCACGCAGGGGTTCCTGTGCTACCGCACGGGCTCCCGGTATCTGAAGCGGCATGCGGCGGCCGAACGGCTGACCCGCCCGCTGCTCCGCACGGGGAGAGGCTTCCAGCCGATTCCATGGGACGAGGCGCTGGATCGGACCGCACGCACGCTGGAGAAGATCCGGCGGGAGAGCGGTCCGGCGGCGCTGCTCCATGTTCAGGGAGGCGGCTCCCTCGGCCTGTTGAAGCGGCTGAACGCGCTCCTCTTCCGGGCCCTCGGCGCCACCGAAACCCGGGGGAGCCTGTGCGACGGGGCCGGATACCGGGCCTGCGAGCTCGATTTTGGCGTGCCGCAGTCGAACGCCTGGTCCGAGACGCTGAAGGCGAGGGGCATCCTGGTGTGGGGCCGGGACGTGGCCTCGTCCAGTCCCCACAGCGTGCCGTTCCTGAAGCAGGCAAGAAGGGAGGGAGCCGAGGTCATCCTGGTGGATCCGCGGCCCCATCCCGGCAGGAGGCTGGCGGATCGGTTCCTTCAGCCCCGCCAAGGGGGTGACGCGGCCCTGGCGCTGGGGACGGCCCGAGTCGTTCTCGACGAGGGCCTCGAGGATCCGGACGTCAGCGCCTACGCGGAGAACCTGCCCGCGTTCATCGACCTGGTCCGCTCGCGAAGCCCGGCCTCCTGGGCGGAGGAAGCAGATCTGCCGGTCGAGTCGATGCTTGACCTGGCCCGCTTTCTGAAGGAGAGGGCGCCGGTGACCGGTCTCATCGGATGGGGGCTCCAGCGACGGCAGAATGGTGCAACCCAGCTCCGCGCGGTCCACGCCCTCTTCGCGCTGACCGGGAACCTGGGGCGCTCGGGGGCGGGCCCGTCGTACATCAATCCCCGCTCGGCGCCGTTTGACCTGTCGCGCGTGAAGCAGCTCGAGGGGAACGTGCTCCGCACGCTGCTCCTACCGTTGCTGGGAGAGGAGATCGCGAACGCGCGTGACCCGGAGATCCGGGCCGTGGTGATCGACAACGCAAATCCCGTGGTCAGCAACCCCGACTCCGAATCGACCCGGAAGGCGCTGGAGTCGAGGGAGTTCGTGGTGGTCATCGACGCCTTCATGACCGACACGGCCCGGGCCGCGGACCTGGTGCTGCCCTGCACCTTGATGCTGGAGGAAGACGATCTGGTCGGCTCCTACGGCCATCACTACGTGTCGGCCAGCCGGGCGGTGGTCAAGAGACTCGAGGGAACGCGAACCGATCTCGAGATCTACCAGCAACTTTCCGAGCGTCTCGGCCTTGGCGGGCTGCTGGCGGGATCGGCGAAGGAGTGGATCGACCGCCTCTCGACCTCCTTGAAGAGCGGCGGCCTGACTCCCGACCGGCTGCGAGACAGCGCTGAAACGCCCGCCGGCCAGCCGCGCATCGCCTACGCGGGGCGGAGATTCCCCACCGCTTCGGGGAAGATGCGCTTCCTCGAGGAGCATCGCTCCGGCTCCGGTCCTGATCCCGACTACCCGCTCCAGCTCATGGCCGGCTCGACACACCGCTGGCAGACCTCCCAGTTGACGGAGGCGGAAGAGGCAGCGGAGGGCCCGCTCACGGCCACGCTCCATCCGGAGAGCGGGGGCGGGATCGAGGACGGCGGACTGGCCAGGCTCACCAGCCGGATCGGCTCGCTGACGGTGCGGCTCCGGCACGATCCGGACTACCGGCGGGACACGGTCTTCGTCCCGCGCGCGCGGTCTCACGCCCTGGGCCACTGCGTCAACAGCCTGATCCGGGCCCGCCTGACCGACATCGGCGAAGGGTGTGCCTTCCTGGACGAGCATGTCCGTGTCGAACCGTGTCCGCTCATGGAGGAACTGTAGATGAAGGCGGTGGTGATCCGGGAACATGGCGACCTCGATCGTCTGCTGTTCGAGGACCGTGCCGAGCCGGAGCCTGGACCGAAGGAGGTGCTGATCCGGGTGCGCGCCTGCGCCCTGAATCACCTCGACACCTGGGTCCGGCGGGGCGTTCCGGGACACAAGTTTCCGCTCCCCCTGATTCCTGGATGTGACGTGGCAGGCGTCGTGGAGCGTCTCGGTCCGGGCGCCTCGGGGGTGTCGGTGGGCGATGAGGTGGTCGTGGCGCCCGGCTTCGGCTGCGGCGTCTGCGAGCATTGCGCCGCGGGCGATGACAATCTCTGCCGCCACTACGGGATCTTCGGAGAGACCTGCGACGGCGGCTGCGCCGAGACCATCCGCGTCCCCGACCGCAACTGCATTCAGAAGCCGGAGAACCTCGACTTCTTTCAGGCCGCCGCCATGCCGCTCGTCTTCCTCACTGCCTGGCACATGCTGGTGGAGCGCGCGCGCGTTCTGCCGGGGATGAATCTGCTGATCCAGGCCGTGGGCTCGGGAGTGGGGACTGCCGCGCTGCAGATCGCGAAGCTGCATGGCGCCCGGGTCATCGCCACCGCGGGCACTGACGCCAAGCTGGAGCGAGCTCTCGAGATGGGCGCCGACCAGACGGTCAACTACAAGCGGGATGATTTCCTGAAGGCGGTCAAGCAGTTCACCGGAGGGCAGGGCGTCGACATCGCCATCGACCATGTGGGAGAGCCGACCATCGGAAGATCGATCGCGGCGCTCCGCAAGGGAGGAACGCTGGTCACCTGCGGCGCCACCGCGGGCTTCAAGCTGGAGACGGACCTGCGGCTGATCTTCTTCAAGAGCCTGTCACTGCTGGGCTCCACCATGGGCAGCCTGGGTGAGGTTCACAAGGTCATGAACCTGGCCCGGGAGGGGCTCCTGAAGCCGGTGATTCACTCGGTGCTGCCGATGAGCGAGATCAAGGAAGCGCATCGTCTCTTGAAGGATCGCGAGGTGTTCGGCAAGGTGGTGGTCCATCCCTGATCGGTCTCCCTCGGAAGGCCAGGAACCCCGCGAGCCGCACGCTTCATGAACGTCGAGATCACGACTCCGGCGCCGCGCGGCGCCAGGACCGGAAACAGAATCACCGCGCTGCGGTGGGCCGGGATGCTGCGCGGCCTCGGGGCCCGGGTGCGGGTCGTCACCGAGCACCGCCACCTTGGCTGCGATCTCTACATCGCGCTCCATGCCCGGGCCAGCCATTCCTCGATCCGCGCGATTCACGAGGAGGCGGGCAAGGGGTTGCTGCTGGTGGCGCTCACCGGCACCGACCTCTACGTCGATCTCGACCGGGACTCCAGCACGCTCCATTCGCTTCGGCTGGCGGACCGGATCGTGACCTTGCAGCCAAGGGCGGCCGAGAAGCTGCCCGCGGAGTTGGTGCCGAAGGTCGTGGTCATCCCCCAGTCATCGAGCCCTCCCGATCACATTCCGGAGCGGCCGCGGGATCGATTCCAGGTTCTGGTGGTGGCGCATCTGCGAGCGGTCAAGGATTCTCTCCGCACCGCCAGGGCGGCCAGGTTGCTGCCGGCAGCCTCGCGCATCCAGGTGACGCACCTCGGAGCCGCGCTCTCCGCTGATCTGGAGGCGGCCGCCCTGGAGGAGACTCGCTCCAATCCGCGCTACGAGTGGCTCGGCCTGAAGCATCGAAGGGAGACGCTCGAGCGGCTGGCCGGCGCGCATTTGATGGTCCAGTCATCCCTCTCCGAGGGAGGTTCCAACACGGTGTCGGAGGCGCTCGTCTGCGCCACTCCGGTGCTCAGCTCCCGCGCCGCCGGATCGGTGGGAATGCTGGGCCCGGACTATCCGGGGCTGTTCGACGCGGGTGACGAGCAGGCCCTGGCCGGTCTCCTGCGGCGAGCGGAGACCGACCCGGACTTCTATCATTCGCTGGAACGACACTGCGCCCGGCTCGCGCCCACGTACTCCCCGGCGCGCGAACGCGCGCAGTGGGCGGCCATTCTCGCAGAGGTACGCGAGAGCTGATTCTCGGTATGGAGGGGGAGCGGCGGTGCGCGGAAACCGGCATGCACCGGAAGTGCCTGTTGAAATAGACCCGGTTCGTTCTTCGCGGTATTCTGGCATCAGCGCGCAAGGCCACGCGGAGAACAGGAGAACGTCGGAATGAGCTGGGAGCTGATCGGAAACTCGAACATCATCGAGATGGAATACGCCGTGCGGGGCCCCATCCCGCAGCGGGCCGCCGAGCTCAGGCAGCAGGGCCGCAGGACCGTTGCCTGCAACATCGGCAACCCCCAGGCGCTCGGCCAGAAACCGATCACCTACTACCGGCGGGTCCTGAGCCTCCTCGAGGATCCCTCGAAGATCGGGCGGGAGCGCCAGCTCAAGCGGCTGCTGTCCGGCGGCGCGGCGGGGGTCGAGCTGCTTTCCGATGATGTGCTTTTCGTCGCGGAGCGGATCCTCGCCGGCATGGTCACCGGCGTCGGCGCCTACTCTGACAGCAACGGGCCGCTGTTCATCCGCGAGGCGGTGGCGCGTTTCATCGATCGGCGGGACGGCGTCGCTGACTCCGCGGCCCTGGCCGCCGATCCCGCCCGCATCTTCCTCACCAACGGCGCGAGCGAGGCGGTCAAGTACCTCCTCGAGGTGCTGATCGCCAAGCCGTCCGACGGGATCATGATCCCGATCCCGCAGTACCCCCTCTACTCGGCGGCGATCAAGAAGTGCGGCGGCAGACAGGTCAACTACTATCCGGACGAGGAGAGCGGCTGGACGATGAGCCGCTTCGTGCTCGAGGAGTCGCTGGAGCGCGCAAGGAGCGGGGGGACCGACGTCAAGGGGATCGTCGTGATCAATCCCGGCAATCCGACCGGCTCCATCCTCACGGAAGAGAGCATGCGCGATGTGCTCGATTTCGCGAAGAGGCACTCCCTCGTGCTCATCGCTGATGAGGTCTACCAGGAGAACGTCTACGGGGCGAAGTTCGTCTCCTTCGCCAAGGTC
>JAZDLC010000222.1:0-12741 GCA_043802345.1 Planctomycetota bacterium
TACCTACGTCAACCAGGTGGTGAAGGATGTCCTCGGCTACCGACCCGAAGAGTTGGTGGGCTCGACGCGCTTCTTCGATCTCCACCCCGAAAAGGGGCGCGAAGACTTCAAGGCGGCCGTCTTCTCATTGATGGCACGCAAGGAGAAGTACGCCGGGCTCGAGACCCCCCTTCAGACCAAGGACGGCCGTATCATCTGGGTCTCCAGCCACGGTCTTCCCCTGCTGGACGCCGCTGGAGACCCGCTTGGTTACCGCGGGAGCATGACGGAAATCACCGATCGCGTGCGCGCCGAACAGGAGCTTCTCCGAACGAACGAGAGCCTGGAGCTGCAGAGCGAGCTCGCCAACTCACTGGCCGCCGAGGCCGCGCAGGCCAGCAGGGCGAAGAGCGACTTCCTGGCCAACATGAGCCATGAAATCCGCACGCCGATGAACGGCGTGGTCGGCATGACATGTCTGCTGCTCGACACCGACCTGTCGGACGAGCAGCGCCGCTACGCCGAGACGGTGCAATCCAGCGCCGAGTCGCTGCTGGGGCTGATCAACGACATCCTCGACTTCTCGAAGGTCGAAGCGGGCAAGCTCGATCTGGAGACACTCGATTTCGACCTGCAGGTCCTGCTGGACGATTTCTCCGGCATGATGGCCTTCAGGGCGCACGAGAAGGGACTCGAGTTCACGTGCACCGCCGCTCCGGAAGTGCCGACTTCGCTTCAGGGGGATCCGGGCCGCTTGCGCCAGGTACTGAACAATCTGGCCGGCAACGCCGTCAAGTTCACGCATGAAGGGGAGATTGCCGTACGGGCCGGCCTCGAATCGGAGACCAAGACGAGCGCGGTCGTGCGCTTCTCCGTGCGCGATTCCGGAATCGGTATCCCGGCCGACAAGCTCCACATGCTGTTCCAGCAGTTTACCCAGGTCGACACATCCACAACGCGGCAGTACGGCGGCACGGGCCTCGGTCTGGCCATCTCAAAGCAACTGACCAAGCTGATGGGAGGCGAGATCGGGGTCAACTCGGAGGTGGGGAAGGGATCGGAATTCTGGTTCACGGCGTGTCTTCAGAAGCAGCTCCAGCGAGAGCATGAGGTGCTTCCGCCGATCCACCTGCGAGGCGCGCCGATCCTGGTCTCGGTGCTCGACGATCATGCCCCGGAGGAGGAACGGTCCATGATCACCCAACGCTCGATCCTGAAGATACGGAGTGACGCGGGGCGCATCCTGCTGGCCGAAGACAATCTAGTGAACCAGACGGTAGCTCTGGCCCTGTTGCAGAAGCTCGGCCTCAAGGCTGACGCCGTGGCGAACGGAGCGGAAGCGGTAAGGGCGCTGGAGACCATCCCGTATGCTCTCGTCCTGATGGACTGTCAGATGCCCGAGATGGACGGCTTCGAAGCCACGGCGCTCATCCGCGATCCGCTCTCGAGAGTTCGCAACCACGACATCCCGGTGATCGCCATGACCGCACGCGCCATGCAGGGTGATCGCGAGGAATGCCTGAAGGCGGGCATGAACGACTATCTCTCGAAACCTGTCGATCCGCAGGTGCTGGCGGAGATCCTCGATGCGTGGCTGCCGCGCGAGGACGATCCCCGTCGCGGGAAAGTGGGCGAGCCTCACTCTGCCTCGAAGGCAGGCGCTCCGTAGCCGGCCGCGCTACGGCACGATCTCGACCGCCACGGGGTTCGACGTGAAGTCGAAGGGTGACCTCAGCGCATACGCGAAGTCCATCGTGTGACCGATTGCCACCGCCGGCAACGGACCGAGCGTGTCGAGGACGGCCTCGGCTCGTCCCGCCGCGTCGAGGCTTCCCTGGAAGCCGACAAACATGGCCGTGTTCGCCGCAACCAGCGTCAGCGTGGTCAGGTCGTCATAGTTCAGCGGAAGGGTCGCCAGACCGCCGGGCAGCAGCAGGCCCGGTGTCGTTCCGCTCAGGCTTCCCACGAGGGCGTAGTCCCGGCCCGCGTTGGCGGCGCCAGCGTCGATCCAGAACTCGATCGAATCGCCCGTGGTGCCGCTCAGCCTTTCCTTCTCCGCCTTGAGCGGAGCGCCCGGCCACCCGGCCAGCCGCGCCCACAGCCACCAGGCGCAGTACGCCTTCTGGTTGGCATTCAGCGGCCGGCTGTGCGCGGAGCTGCAGTTGTACCAGTCAACCCCCTCGACATGCGCGCTCTGCCACTCCTCCGCCCAGTTCCCCAGCAGATTCAGGTTTTCGTCGTAGTAGCTGCAATCGTCGTTCACGTACTCGAAGTAGACGTTGTCCGGGTTGTAGCTCTCGATGTTCTCGAAGTCGTACAGGACCTTGTTGTTGGCGATACAGAAGTCCCGGATCTGCTGATTGCGAGCGTCGGTATTCGCCTTGAGCCCGATGTTCACGTGTCCGGTCATGTAGACGAAGGTAACTCCCGGGTAGGTGACCTCCAGCTGGCTCATCGGATCCAGGTATCTGTCGATCATCTGCTGCTCGGTGTAGCTCGAGACCTGCCCACACCAGGACCAGATGATCACATTGACGTCCGAGTTCGCGGGGTTGTTGAGATAGGCCGTCGTCTCATTGACCCAGTCGGGGTAGTACCCCACGTCATTGGCCATCGCGTTGTCATGAAGGTCGAGAGCCCCGCCCGTGCCGCCGTTGTTCCAGGCGAACTGAGGGCCGCCGCAGCCGCCCGTGAAACCGACCAGTCCGGTCATCCCGTCCGTGATCTGGCTCCCGTGCGATGTGTGTCCGTAGGCGATGTGCAGGTTTGCCCTGGCCGCGTCGATCCAGGTCGACGGAACATCGGTCAGGTTGGTGCAGCGGTGATCGATGAGGATCGGCTCGGCCGCGCGCGACGCCAGAGACGAGACTGAGAGGAAGGTTGCAAACAGCAGCGATGTTGTCCGCATGAAGGGACTCCGTTTCCAAATGTGCAGAACTCTATCCCCCCCGCGGGCTTGAATCCGTCCTGGCTCCTCTTGGGAGAGACCCACTCGGAGCTCAAGAACACCGATCGTATCGGTGTTCGGCAACGATGTAAAGGACATCAAGAGGCATCGCGACGGAGCGGATTCACACGTGTGCAGCGGCGCATGGTCGCATGCCGGATTCCCCCGCTCATTGCTGAAAAACCGGCGAACAGAACAGTCCGTCAAACCGTCAAATGACAGCGCAGCTATCTGCATCGGCTTTCACGAACGTCTTCGTCATCGTCTCCACGCTGACACCTGCCATCATATACCCTGATTCTCTTCACCTTCCGGCGCGGGTCGCCCGTCCTGCTCACCTTCCGACGCGCCCTCAGCCTGATCGCCCTCGACAGGATCCACCTTCCTGAGCCGCTTCTTCTCGGCCTTCTCCGCTCTCTTCTTCTGCTTCTCGAGGTCCTTCTGCCGCTTCTCGAAGCCGTAGTTCGGCCGTCTTGCCACTCAACTATCCTCCGTGCGTGCGTGTTCCAGCTCCCGCCGGGATCTAGCCGGATCACCTCCACATGACCAATACCCTCCCCTCTCGCGGGGGAGACTCAAGATATACGGTAGCCTGGTGAGGACGGCTCAAGGCCCGCGAATTCGCTATTTGTTCCCCCCTGGCTCCTTTGCCCCGACAAGCCGAGGACCACGGACGAGGAGGTGGTTCCGTGGACGAAGGCGCGGCGCCTACGCGAACCGGCCGCATGCCGGGATGTCGGCATGCGGCCGGTGAGTCGCCGCGACTTCTCCCAGGTCTACTCTTCCTCATCCTCCACGACGCTCAGGTCCAGGCGCCCCTTCAGCGTGCCATAGTCCATGCTCAACACGACGTCATCGCTCCCCGCCGAGCGCAGGTTGAGACTCAGGAACTTGAACTCCTCTCCGTCCTTGTTCATCTTCAACGGAGCCTCCGCCGCTGAAGCCTGACCCGACAGGAACTGGATCGTCACGCCTGCTTCCTTGTTGGGGAGGAAGGTCAGTCCGTAGGTTCCCGCCTCCAGCCTGGTGTCGCCTACCATCAGAGCGACGTCGGAAACAAGCTTGGCGTTCAGGCGCTGGAGCACCCAACCCGCCAGTTGCGGCCACTGCTCTTCGGGGGCGCTCGCCAACGTGGCCGCGAACTGCGGGCCGAACTGGATCGTGTTGTACGACAGGATCAGCTCGTCCCCCTCTTCCATGTCCAGCATCAGCGAGGTGGTCGCCTGGCGCTCCCCCGGAAACCGGGTCCCCTGCTGAATGGCGAACAAGGCTCCGCTCAGCAGCAGCGCCGTTCCGCCCATCAATACCCAATGGGTCAATCTCATCTCTTCACTCCTTGGAATGGTTTGATAACTCGGATCGTCAGGATGACTTGCCGTTGACCGACCAATGATCGAGGTCGATGCCGAGATTCGCGGCGGCGATGTCCGATCGGTCGACGATGGTCGCCGCGTTCACTCCGAGAGTGATGGCGAGCACCTCGGAGATTTCCTCCTTGGTCGCTCCGTTCTTGAGCGCCTTCTCGAGATGCCCCTCGACACAGTTCTTGCAGCCGGAGGTCAGGGCGGCGGCAAGGGCGATGAACTCCTTGGTCTTCCGATCGATGCAGCTCTGGCCGTACGTGTGCTTGTAGAAGCTCATGTACTTCGCCATGGTGTCCGCCTCCAGCAGCGCATAGGAGCGAATCTTCTCCTGCGGCTTGCGCCCATCCCCGTGCCCGGCGGCGGGACCGGACGGAGCGGCCGGCTGGTCGCCGGAGTCCACCCGATTCGGGTCTGTCGACTGGTCGGCTGCTGACATCGCTACTCCTTGAGGGGCAATCGGCTGCGGCGTCTTGTACGAACCGAGCGCGGGACTGTTGCGTCAATTCTCCGGTTTGGCGGGATCCTCGCGGTGGCGAATCACCCAGATGATGAAGATGGCCATCAGCGCTATTCCAATAGCATCGAAATACTCGCTGAAAACGGCTTCCTTGCGTTTCAGAGAACCGACAATCTCGCTGCGGAAGCGACTCACCACTGAATCCGCCAACTCCTGATCCCGAGCCAGTTGCTCGGCATTCCCCACGAACCAGACCCGGTACGGGAGCATCCAGGTCTCGAGATCGTGGCGACCGATTTCCTCGGACGTGGGCACCAGATTCTCGAGGCTTCCCAGCCTCGCCACGAGAGTCGGGTCAGAGAGAGATGTGCTCAGCCCGTTGGCCCGGCCCCGAGCACCCCTCAGGATCGCCATTCCGCTGGCCAGGCAGGCAGGGCGGCCGCCCGGATCGTGCGGCATGATGGTCGCCTCCCGGGTCTCCAGAAATCCGCGAACATCCCGCAGCGTCGCGACTCCCAGCTTCCTGGTCGTCCCTTCGAGCCGGTGAAGCATGACCTTGGTGCTCGGCAGGTACGGTCCGTCGCGGTTCGCGTCCAGTCCCGAAAGCAAGCGATCCGACTCCGCCTCGCTCGAAGCCTGCCGGGAGAGAGCCGTGAGCAACACTCCCAGGGCATTCCACGGGCGGGGCGTCGGGAGCAGCAGCATCTCCTGGCACTGGGCCCTCCCGAGTTCCTCGAACCGGTCCGGCAGCCAGATCGGAACGACCCCCTCCAGGCTGGTCCGCTCGAACTCCGTCAGTCCCCGGACCACCACCACCGGGCTGAACCAGCACCCCACGTAGTTCCGGTTCGCGGCCCAGAAGGCCTCGTGGGCGAGAGGGCCAGGCCCCTCCGCGAACGGCTCCAGCAGTTCCTTCTTGCCGGCCTCGATGAGCAGGGGCAGGGGATATCCGAGAGCGGCCACAGGGTCGCTCTCGGTCCTGAGGGCGAGGAAGCCGAGCAGATCTTCCGGTGGCACGAAGCGAAACTGGACATCCACCACCTTCTGCAGCTCCTGCTGCGCCGCCGGCCCGAACCCGGTCAACACCAGCGGTGACCGCGATGCCTCTTCCTGCAGGGAGAGGAGAGCCAGGATGAACACCAACACGCTCAAGGCGATTCCTCCAGATTCACATCATCGGCTTCAGGCCGCATCCTCTTCAACTGGATCGTTCACTTCGAGCACCCGCAGCCAGAAGAGCAGTACGGAAAGCAGCAGGGAAAGAGCCGCGACCAGAACGCCGCCCGCGAGCCCACTGATGGCATAACTTACTCCGCCCAAACAGGTTCCTGTCGCAAGACCGAGACCGGAACAGGCGCTGTTGAGACCCACCAGGGAGCCTCGGAGCGGGTGTGGGACCAGCCCCGTCAGCACCGCCGCGAACGGCCCTTGCCGCAGCACCTGCACCATGGAGATCAGCACCGCCACCAGCACGAAAACAGGAAAGCTGGCGGGCAGCAACAGAAGCGGGCTGAGCACCAGGGATCCGCCGAGAGCCACCAGCACCAGCCTGCGCTTCCCCAGTCGATCGGACAGCAGGCCGGCGAGCAAGGCGCCAGGCACCGCCCCGAGGCCGAGGCAGAGGAACATCAGGGAGCGCTGTGACAGATCAGCCGCGTAGCGATCCACCGCATGGTCCGAGAGGGAGGTGATCACAGCGAAGATCGCCAGCGTCGTGAAGAAGGTGGTGGTCAGGGCAGCCGCGGCTCCCGGGCAACGGAGCGCCTGTCCTGGCTTCTGGAGGAGTGAGTGTGAATCTCCCGTCCCGGATCCCCCGAGGTTCGAGTCGCGCGGCGCCATCCTCAGCACGGCCAGGCCAGCCACGCAGGCCACGCCAGCGAACAGACCGAACACCCCCAGCAAGCGGTAGCGGGCCAGATACCCCGCGAGGGGAACCCCGATGATCATTGCGAGATAGGTCCCTGAAAGCACGAACGACATGGCCCGGCCCCGCCTGCTGTACTCCACCACGTCCGAGGTCATGGCGATCACCGTTGCGGTAATACCGCCCGCCGCCAGGCCGGCGAGCCCCCGCAGCAGGAGGACCTTCTGGAACCCCAGCCAGGCCAGGGGCAGGAGCAGCAGACCGGAGCAGAGAGCGTACGTGAACAGGGCCGGAACCAGGATGCGGCGGCGCCCCAGGCGGTCGCACAGGATGCCGAGAATCAGGCCGGAGACCGACGTCCCCAGTGTGTAGAGGGCGGTGAGCTGGCGGACCTCGCCATCACTCACGCCAAACGCGTCCTTCAACTCGGGGAAGATCGGCGTGAGCGAGTGGGTACCAGCCGCGCCGACGAAAATCGCACCGAACAGAGCTATCAGGAGGCCGGTCGACCTGTTGTTGTCAGCCAATTTGGACGATATACCTGCCGGGTCCGTGGGTTGGCCGGAGGATACAGCGTGGCGGCCCATTTAGCAGCCCGTTGATGAAATGGGTGATGCCAGGGCGGAGTCAGCGTGGTCGAGATCGAGGAATCATGAAGGTTGCCGTTGTCGGTGGCGGCGTGTCCGGAGTGGCCGCCGCCCGCTTCCTGAAGGAGGCTGGGAACGAGGTCGAGATCTTCGAGAAGGCGGCCCGTTCCGGGGGGTTGATGCGGAGCGATACCATCGATGGGTACGTCTTCGACCGCGCGGGGGGGCACATCCTGTACTCGAAGGACGACTGGTTCCGGTCGTTCATCGCCGGCATCTTTCAGGAGGGTGAACTTCATTCCAGCGAGCGGAACACGAAGATCCTGTACCGGGACCGGTTCGTGCACTATCCGTTCGAGAACGGCATCGCCGATCTGGAGCCGGAAGACCGCTTGAAATGTGTCAAGGGGTATGTGGAGGCATGGGCCCGGCGGGAGGCGGGGGCGCCGGTTCCGGACAACTTCCTCGATTGGGTCAAGCACCGTCTGGGGGACGGCATCTGCGAGACCTTCATGAAGCCTTACAACGAGAAGATCTGGAAGTGCAACCTGTCCGAAATGGGGATCGAATGGGTCGAGGGGAGGGTTCCCACCGCGCCGCTGGAAGACATCCTGCGCTCGGCCATGGGGCAGCGGACCGAAGGGTACAAGCACCAGATCTCCTTCCAGTATCCGCTCGAAGGCGGGTTCCAGACCATCCATGACCGGATCGAAGATCCGGTGCGGAGCGTCCTGCGGACCGGAGCCGAGGTCCGGCACATCGAGCGGAAGGGAGAGCAGTTCGACGTGGACGGCACGCTGTACGATCTGGTGATCTCCACCATTCCACTCCCGGAACTGGCGGACATCCTGACCGGGCTGGATGCCACCTCCAGGGAGGCCGCAAGAGCACTGCGGTCGATCGGAGTGACGTCGCTCCTGTTCGGCATCGATCAGGAAAGCGTGCGGCCCTATTCCTGGCTCTACCTCCCCCATCCGGAGCAAGGCCCGGCCAACCGGGTCACCTACCTCTCGAACTACTCGCCCAGGAACGCGCCGGAGGGGCGAGGGTCGCTGCAGGCCGAGGTGACCCATGCCGGACCGCTGAAGGTGGATCGGGAGTATCTCATCTCCCTGCGCGACAACCTCGGAGCGATCGGGCTCCTGAACCCGGAAAGAGTGGACGTCATGCACTACCACTCGAACCGCTGGGGGTACATCCTGTTCGACCGGGACTTCGTGAAGAAGCGCAGGCTCGCAATCGATGGCGTGGAGCGTCTCGGAGTGCACCCTCTCGGACGGTTCGGCCGTTTCGATTATCACAACTCCGACCAGTGCGTCATCGCCGCGAAGCGCCTGGTGGAGCGAATCCTCGCCGGGGACGGGGCCTGGCCGTCTTGAAGATCTCGATCATCATCCCGACCTGCAACGGCATGCCGCTGTTCGGCCGGGTCCTGGATCGGATCGCCGCCCAGCACTGCTCCCTCCCGTATTGCGTGTCCTGCGTCGATTCCGAATCGGATGACGGCACCTGGGAAGAACTCGGGCGGCGAGGAATTCCGCGGACCAGGATTCGGCGCTCGGAGTTCAATCATGGCGGTACGCGGAACCTCGCGTTCCGTGAAACCGACGGAGACCTGATCGTCAGCACGGTCCAGGACGCCACTCCGCGAGACGAGCACTGGCTCCAGTCGCTGGTGGACGCCGTGCTCTCCGCTGACGATGTGGCCGGCGCCTATTCCCGCCAGCTCCCATACGAAACGGTCAACCCCTTCATCCGGCGGCGGCTCGAGAGCTGGGCGGCGGGCAGGACGGAGCGCGTGGTGCAGCGGCTCCCGGAAGGCCGGAGCCTCGCGGATCTTCCTCCGCTGGAGCAACTCGCGCTCTGCGCCTTCGACGACGTCTCCTCGATCATGCACCGCTCAGTCTGGCGCGAGTTCCCTCTGCCGGTCCGCCGGTTCGGGGAAGATGTGGCATGGGGGCGGCAGGTGATCGCCGCCGGAAAGGCCATCGTCTACGAACCGGCCTCCACGGTCATCCATTCCCACGAAACGCGGGCAATGGACGAATTCCGCAGGATCTACCTGGATCACGCCAACCTGCATGAACTGTTTGGCCTCACGACAGTGCCCTCGTTCCGGGCCGCGCTTGGAAGCAGCCGCTCCCAGGCGCGCCTGTACCGGGATCTGGTGGATCGGCTCGACCTGAAACAAGGCGAGCGGAAGAACCTGCTGCGGCTCGCCACCCGCCTGGCCCTCGCGGAGACTTTCGCCCAGTGGCTCGGAGCACGGTCGGTCCGGAAGGGGCCGCCGAGGGGCCTGTTCGCCATCCTGGAGCGGTGCATCGCCGGCTGAAAAGAGACTGGAGCACCGGCCATGCGGCTCTCCTGGCCGGGATGGCCGATCCCAGGGAACGCCCGTTTCTCTTTTGGGAGAAACAACCTAGAGGCGATGACCTGCAGATTGTGCGGATCACCCGGCAAAAAATGAAGCCGGCCAGCGGTCCGCGGGAGATACTATTTAACGAAACTAGTCTTAGGGAACTTCGCCGTGATAGCCCACAAGATGACTGCTGTTCTGCTCGCGGCTGGATGCGCCAGGCGTCTCGTCCATCTGACTCGTGAGACACCGAAGTGCCTGCTGGATGTAGGTGGGAAGACGCTGATCCGGCATCAGCTCGATGCAATGAGGGCGTGCGGTGTGGATCAGTTCATCGTGGTGGTCGGCTTCTGGGCCGAGAAGATTCGCAACCACCTCGGTGATTCGGTGCGCTACGTCCTCAATGAGGTGTACGACAGCACCAACTCTCTCTATTCCCTGTCGCTGGCGCTCCCTCACGTGACCGGCGGGATGGTGCTGACCAACGCGGACGTTCTGTTCCACCCGAAGCTGCTGTCCCGGCTCGTGACGTCGCCCCACCCGGACGCACTGCTGTATGAGCCGGGCGAACAACTGGGCGCCGAAGAGATGAAGGTCCGACTGGAGGGCGCCAGGGTCACAGCCATGTCAAAGTCCATGGAGCCCGGGACCTATCACGGCGAGAACCTCGGTGTGCTCAAGTTCTCGGCGGAGGGTGTGCGCAGGCTACGCGCCGCCACCGACGAGTTGATCGGGAAGAACGAGCTCAATGCCTGGGCTCCCATGGCGACCGACGCGATCTGCAAGGAGTACCCGGTCCATGGGATCTCGAGCGGATTGCTGCCCTGGATCGAGGTCGACTTCCCGGCAGACCTGGAGAGGGCGCGCAAGCTGGTCTGGCCGCGGATCAAGTCCGTGCCGGAGCTGGGATCTCACTGCGCCGGATAGTGCCAGGCCTGGATCTGCAGCACGATGTGGTAGATCGCCAGGGCGAAGTAGAACGAGAAGCCGACTCCGATCGCGTACCGGGCGTACCGGAAGTTCTTGTGCAGCAGTACGAACATGACGCAGAGCGCCGTCAGCACGCCCTTCATGATCACAAACGAGAGGTCTCCCTGCTCGATCATCCAGTTGGCCACCGGGTTCAGCTCTTCTCCGCCCTTCCGCAGGTAGAGCAGCGTCGCCACTGAGTCGAAGACCGTCAGGCTGAAGAAGGTGAGCAGCAGGAGCGAGAGCCGCCTGGAGTAGAGATCGACGAACGCCCCTTCACGTTCCTGCTGTCTCCTCAGGCTTCGGCGGCGACCCCCAAGGAAGGAATACCGGGACAGCATCGGGGTGACCCTGCGCCGGCGGTCCGGCCCCTGGCGCCGGTTCGAGTCGGCTTGCGGGAGTCTTGGTTCTTGGACACTTCGCTTTTCGACATCGCTTCAGCATTATCGGACCGGGACCCCTGCAACTGAAGCGTTTCAAGAAGGTGAGAATCGCGAGGAACAAGCGCTACGATTCATGGTCATGCGTTCCAACAGGTGGCTACCATACGGGCTCGCCGCTCTCCTCGCGGTGCTGGTGTCGCTCAACACCCTCTCCGGCGAATTCGTCTACGACGACCTGACATACGTTCAGGGGAACCCGTCCGTGCTGGGAGAAAAGGGCGTCTTCACGGAGCCGGCCGCGCCCCTCCTCGAGACCCTGGGCCTCTACCGGCCGCTCACCGTGCTGACTTACCGGTGGAACGCCCGGCTTGGCGGCCTCGAGCCGCTTCCGTTTCATCTGGTGAACGTTCTTCTGCACGCCCTGGCGTCTCTCCTGGTGGTTTCCCTCGCGGCTCACTGCGGAGCCTCCCGTTTCGTGGCGGGGCTGGCCGGAATGCTGTTTGCCGCCCATCCGGTCCATGTGGAGGCGGTGGCCTGGATCGTGGGCCGGGCGGAGATTCTGGCGACGATCCTGGCCATCCTCGCCATTCTCGCCCATGGGCGTCCCGGAGACCGCAGGCCGGTCGCAAGGGCCTGGCTGGGCGCGCTGCTGTTCGCGGCCGCCGCCCTGGCCAAGGAATCGGCCCTGTGTCTGCCCGCGTTCTTCCTGCTGCGGGATCTGCTCTCCCGGCCCGCCGTGCCCGCGCGGCGAATCCTGCTCCGGCTATTGCCGGCCGTGACGGCCTGCCTGGCCCTGGTCCTCGTGCGGTTCCTGGTCCTGGGCCGGTTCGGACCGGACGTGAGCGCCGACCCGTTTCTGGGAGGCCTGCCGCTGGGTGAGCGCGCCCTGCTCGGTCTGGCAGTGATCGGCAAGGCGCTCCGCCTCATGGTCGTGCCCCAGCCCGCCTCGGTCTACTACCTCCCCACTTCCATGATGACCAGCCAGGCCGCCTTGCTCGGCCTGTTGTTCGCCATCCCGGTCCTCGCCCTCGCCGTTTTCTGGCGGCGCCGGTCGCGGGATACCGGGCTGCTTGGGTTGGTCCTGGGCGCGGTCGGCCTGCTCCCGTTCCTGCACCTGATCCCGATCGGAGCTGTCTTCGGCGACCGCTTCCTGTACCTTCCCAGCGCCGGCTTCTGCGTGGCCCTGGCTTGCCTGCTGATGGCCGGATCTTCCGGAACTCCAGGAACCGAAGGAACAAGAGGAGCACTGCGGCTGCTGATCGCCGGCTCGATCCTGCTGCTGTTCTCCGGTCTGACGGTGCGGCGCAACCCGGTCTTCGCCGCTCCGATTCCGCTCTGGGAGGAAGCGGTGGCCTACGAGCCGGACGCCGCCATCCCCCACTATCAACTGGCCCACTTCTACAAGGAGGTCGGTCTCCTGGAGTACGAGGGGGAGAACCGAAAGGGCGCCATCTTCCACTTCCTCGAGTCACTCAGGCTGGGACCAGGTCTGCTCCACGCGGCCGCCGCGCATCTGGCACTGGGAGAGTACGCCGCGGCGAGGCTCCGTGACGCTGCCGGGGCAGCCGCACACCACCGGGCGTCGCTGCAGATCAATCCGAACCAGGTGGATGCACTCCTCGATCTGGCGGCGCTGTATCCGTCGGGCGTGGTCACCCGGCAGGCAACCGAGGAGATGCTGGAAAAGGCGATGCGGCTGGATCCGGACGAACGGCAGCGTGAGGCCGTGAGGCAGCTGCGCCTACTCTTCGAGTGAAGACTCGGGCGAGAGATCGTCCTCGAGCGGGTCGAAGCCGAAGAGCCCCGCCACGAAGTCGAGCGCCTGGTCCGGCCGG
>JAZDLC010000223.1:0-10134 GCA_043802345.1 Planctomycetota bacterium
CCTGGACATGCGCATGAGCGGCGACGCGCAGAAGACCGCTGCGGACCTGATCAACACGGGCACCCGGAACGAGCTGCTCACGGCCATCGGAACCCTGGGTGACGAGCCCCGGGCCCGGCACATCGTGGATGCGATCCTCGACGCGCGACGCCATGCACCCCTGCTCCGCACCTCGGAACTGGCGGACCTGGTCCGGCGGAAGGTCCGAGGTGCCCGTCACCTCCATCCGGCGACGCGCACCTTCATGGGGTTGCGCATGTGGGTCAATGACGAGCTGGGGCGCATCGAACGCTGCCTGCCGCAAGTGGTGGAGCTGCTGAGAGCGGGCGGGCGCCTGATGGTGATCTCCTTTCACAGTGGCGAGGACCGGATCGTGAAGCGGCTCTTCACTGAGCTGGAGAACTCCGGGCAGGTTCGTGTCTTGACAAGAAAGCCGATTCAGCCGGATCGGGCCGAGACCGTGAGGAACCCGCGGGCCCGCAGTGCGCGGGCCCGGGTGGTGGAGCGGATGCGAGGAACCGTCGCCGGCGCCTAGAGAGCCGACGCTTTTTGACCAGAGGGATCGAATGAGAAGATTGGCGGGCTGGTTCGGGCTCCTTGCGCTCTCCGGGCTCGCTCTTCTGACCGTCTCCGTCAACGTGAAGGCGACGCAGCGCTGCTACAACCTGGGCCGGGCACTCTCCGCCCAGGAGGATCTCGAGCGGATCATTCGCTTCCGCAAGGAGCGCTGCCGAAACCTGATGAACACGCGAGCCCTGGCGGTCGTTCGGGCGGAAATGGGGCTGACGGATGAGCTGCTCTACCCCGCCGCGATCGGGTTGCCGCGGCCTCAGCCGCTGGCACTGGGGGCACCCTAGATGAACCGCTCTCACAGGCTGATGCTCTTCATCGCTCTCCTCTTCACGGTGAGCTTCCTGGGTCTCGAGATCCGGCTGTTCCACCTGCAGGTGGTGGCGTATCCCGACGTGAGCCAGCGGACCGCGAGTCTCCACCGGAAGACGGACCGGGAGCTGGCGGCGCGTGGGCGGATCCTGAGCCGGGGAGGGCAGGTGCTGGCAGAGTCGATCCCGGCGCTGTACGTCTACGCCAACTCGCACTGGACCGTGGAGAGGGACGGTCTTTCCACCGCTGACGTGAGAGACCGGATTGCGCAAGAACTGACCGCGACTCTGGGTGAGACCGAAGAGGACTTGCGGGCCCGTCTCGATCTGTGCGGATACCGGCGGCTGCTGCGACGGCCGGTGATCGACGGCGACCAGATCCTCGAGCTGCAGCGGAAGGAGTCGGATGGGCTGCTTCCGGGGGTCGAACTCGAACGGACATGGATCCGGCGATATCCGGAGGGGCCGCTGGCGGCCAACGTGGTCGGGTTCGTGAACGCCGAGGGGAAGGGCCAGGCCGGCATCGAACAGCAGCTCGACGAGCAGCTCTCCGGCTGTTCCGGGACGAGGACCCTGCGGCGCGACTCCGGGCAAAGGCCGATGTTTGGCCTCGACAGCGAGGTGGTGCACGCCCGGCCCGGCAGCGATGTGCATCTGACGATCGACCTGGTGATCCAGTACTTCACCGAGGAGGCGCTGGACCAGATCATGCTGGAGCACAAGCCGGAGTGGGCTGCGGCCGTGGTTGTCGATCCGAACCGGGGTGACATCCTGGCCATGGCCTCGAGGCCCGGGTTTGATCCCAACCAGTACGGGAGCTTCCCCGCCAGCCACTACATGAACCGGTGCGTCAGCTACTCCTACCGGCCCGGCTCTTCGTTCAAACCGTTGATGATGGGGATCATCCTGGAGGCGGCCGCGGTGCGGCTCGACGAACAGATCGACTGCCGGTCGTTCCGCGATGGGGGCCGGGTGATCCAGGACTCCCATCAGAACGGTTTCCTGACACCGATGGAGATCATGGTCGAGTCGTCCAACATCGGCATGTCGAAGCTGGCCCAGCGCCTGGTACCGGACGGACTGGTCGCCCCCGAGACCCGCATGGCCGGTTTCCGCCGCGTTCGGGACACCCTGTCCAAGCTGGGGTTCGGCAAGAAGCCGGATCTCTGCCTTCCGGCCGTCACCGCCGGGATGTTGTCGCCGGTCCGCAAGTGGACCCGCAGATACACATTGCCCTCGCTCTCCTTCGGGCACGAGATTGCTGCCTCTCCCCTCCAGATTGCTGGCGCATTTCAGGCGGTCGCCAACGGCGGTTCCTATCTGGAACCGGCGTTGGTGGACCGGCTGGTTGACGCGGAGGGAGACGTCTCGGTTCCGAGGCGGCGAACCGGCCGCAGGGTCTTCGCCCCGGAGACCTCCGAGCATCTCCGCGAAATGATGACGGAGGTGGTTGAACGCGGGACTGGGAAAGAGGCGGCGCTGGACGGATACAGTGTGGCCGGCAAGACCTCCACCGCGAGATGGGAACGGGACGCGACTCGCTACACCTCGTCGTTCGTGGGGTTCGCTCCGGCGAGCGACCCGCGGCTCCTGGTGGTGGTTGTGGTCGACCGGCCGACCGGGCAGGTTTACTCAGGCGGCAAGGTCGCGGCGCCGGCTGTTGGTGAGATTCTCGGCAGGGGGCTCAGCTATCTGCGCGTCGACCTGGACCGTATGCAGTGATGATCACGATGGCAGGAGAGACAGCCGTCAAAAGGCACTTGAGGATGATGGGCAACGAGACGCCGAGACTCACACCGCTTCGCAGCGACCGTCTGGACGAGTTGCTGCCGGCGATCACACCGCTCGCGGTGGAAGGTGATTCGCGCGTCTCCGTGACTTCCCTTTGCACCGACTCCAGAACCGCCCAGGCCGGTTCGCTCTTTTTCGCGGTCCCCGGCGTGAAGCAGGACGGCTCCCTGTTCGTGGAAGAAGCCGTGCGGAGCGGCTCGGTGGCGGTGGTGGTCGAGGGCGGAGTGAAGGTCCCGAGCGGCGTCACCGTCGTGCGGGTCGAGGACTGCCGCAAGGCGAAAGCGCTCCTGGCCGCCCGGTTCTTCGGCTACCCGTCAAGGCGGTATCCCGTGGTGGGGGTGACCGGGACGAACGGCAAGACCACGACCTCCTACCTGCTCCGCGCGACCGCGGAGTACGACGGCGGACCCACGGTCCTGATCGGCACCATTTCTCATGAAGTGGGGAAGCACTCGGTCGCCGCGAGAAACACCACCCCGGATCCGATCGATCTCGAGAGATACCTGATGGAAGGTGCGCTGGTCGGAGCCCGGCTGGGAATCATGGAGATCTCCTCCCACGCCCTGGACCAGGACCGGGTGGCCGGGATCGACTTCCAGGTCGGCGTCTTCACGAACCTCACGGCGGAGCATCTCGACTACCATGGCACGCTCGACGCGTACCGGCAGGCGAAGGCCAGGCTGTTCGAAGGGCTGGCCCCTTCAGCCGTGGCGGTCCTGAACGCTGACGACCCGGCGTCCGATCTGTTCGCGGGCCTGACCCGCGCCCGCGTCCTCCGGTACGGCCTGGATTCCGGCGCGGATATCACGGCCGAGGTCCGGCGGGTCGATGCGGACGGAGTCGCCTTCATTCTCAAGACTCCGTATGGGGATGTGGATCTGAACAGCCGCCTGCTCGGCCGGCACAACCTGATGAACGGCATCGCGGCGGCCGCCGCCGCGCTGGCGGTCGGGTATCCGCTCGACTCGGTGCGCGGAGGCTTTCAACTCCTGAAGTGCGTTCCTGGCCGGCTCGAATCGATTCACTGCGGCCAGGATTTCCGCGTGCTGGTGGACTACGCCCACACGCACGACGCGCTCAGCAAGGTGCTCGAAAACGTGCGGCCTCTCACTCGCGGCCGGCTGATCACCGTTTTCGGATGCGGCGGCGACCGGGACCGGTTGAAGCGTCCGCAGATGGGCGCCGTGGCCGCTTTACTCTCCGACGTGGCGGTAGTGACCAGCGACAACCCAAGGGGCGAGGATCCGGAGCAGATCATTGCCGAGATCCTGGCCGGAGTCCCGGAAGGCCGGGAGGTCGTGGTCGAGCCGGACCGGCGCCAGGCGATCGAGTTTGCCCTCCGGATGGCCCGCGGCGGCGACATCGTCATCATCGCTGGCAAGGGACACGAGGAGATGCAGTGGATCGGAGAACGTCGGATCCAGTTCGATGATCGGGCAGTAGCCCGGGAGGTCCTGTGGAGTCTCTGAGCATTGCGGACGTGCTGACCGTGACCGGAGGATCCGCGATCGGGAGCCTCTCGGAAGCGGTGGATGGCGTGAGCACCGACAGCCGCACGGTGCAGTCCGGAGATCTGTTCGTGGCGCTGCGCGGCGAACGCTTCGACGGCCATGAGTACCTTCAGCAGGCCGCGGATCGGGGCGCGGCGGCCGCGCTGGTCGACCGGGAGCTCGCGGGCCGCTCGCCGCTGCCGCTGATTCGGGTGGAGGACACCGGAAAGAGCCTGCTGCGGTTGGCCGGCTTCCAGCGCCGCCGGCTGCGGGCCAGGGTCGTGGCGATCACCGGAAGCAACGGCAAGACCACCACGAAGGATCTGTGCGCGGCCGCGCTCTCGGCGAAGTACCGGGTCGTTTCGTCGCCCCACTCGTTCAACAACTTCATCGGGGTTCCGCTGACCCTGTTCATGGCCGACAGCGAGACCGAGGTGATCGTGCTCGAGCTGGGAAGCAGCGCTCCGGGCGAGATCGCCGTCCTGGCCGCGGTCGCCGAGCCGGACGTGGTGGTGATCACCAACGTGGCGCCAGCTCACCTCGAGGGTTTCGGGACGCTGGAACGCGTGCTGGAAGAGAAGGGGTCGATCCTGGAGCATGTGCGCGAGGGTGGCTGCGCCGTCCTGAACGCGGACGACGACCAGTGCCTGGTGCAACTTCAGGAGCGGGCGAAGTGCCGCGTCGTGACGACCGGAGTGCGCCGGCGAGCAGACTATGTGGCGACGATGCCTTTCACCGATCTGGACCGGATCGCCTTTCACCTGAATGGCGTGGAGAAGGTCCGCGTCCCGCTGCTGGGCTGCCACAACCTCTACAACTCGCTGACCGCCCTGGCCGTGGCCTCCGAGCTGGGAGTGCCGAGGAACGCCGCGGCGGCGAGTCTGCGGAACTTCGAGGGGCCCCCCATGCGACTGAAGAAGCATCGGCGGGGATCCCGGCTGGTGATCGACGACGCATACAACGCCAATCCCGGATCGATGCGCGCGGCCTTCAAGACCTTCGCCTCGCTGGCCCTGCCGGGCCGCAAGGTGCTGGTCCTGGGCGACATGCTCGAGCTGGGTCCGCGCTCAGCCGAGCTGCACGCGGAGGTCGGTACGGAGCTCTCTTGCGGCTCGTTCGATCTGGTGGTCGTGGTGGGGGCCCTGGCGGCCCACTTCCTCGAGGGCGCCGTGCGTCATGGCTTGAGCGAGGAGCGTATGCTCCGCTTCCGGAACGCCGAGGAGTGCGCCCGGAGTCTGCCGAGTCACCTGCTTCCAGATGATGCGGTGCTGATCAAAGGCTCACGGGCCGTTGGCCTGGAGCAGGTCGTCCAGGCGGCTCTTGCTCGTGAGCCCGCCGCAAAAAAAAAGCGGCGGGTCCGGGAGGCGATGTAAACGAATGATGATTCCGAGAGTCTGCGGTGTGGGTGAATGGCTGCTGGACGTAAAACCAGCGGATGATGTTCGCCCGGGTGTTCCGGGCGGCAGTGGGAAACGAACCGGTATCGGCCGTCCAGCAACCTCCGCACGCCCACCCGCGGGCTCTCGGCTTCTTGATCCACGGATTGCGGGGCGCGCCGCTCCCTTCAGCGGGTTGGTGAAGAAGTGATCCAGGAGCTGCTTCGGTTCTTCGAAGACACTCCACTCTGGAATCTATTCTCGTACCTGACGTTCCGGGCCGCCCTCTCGGCGGTGTTCTCCTTCCTGATCGCGATTCTCTTCGGGCCGAGGGTGATCGCCTTCCTGCGGCGGCGCAAGATCGGCGAGAACGTACGGAAGACCGACTCCGCCCGGTTGGCGGAGCTGCATGACTCCAAGGGCGGCACCCCGACGATGGGCGGCGTGCTGATCCTGATCTCGGTGCTTGCGTCCACGCTGCTGTTCGGCCAGCTTCGCAACTCGTACGTGCTACTGGCGCTGCTCGGGACGGTCGCCTTCGGGCTGGTCGGGTTCATCGACGACTGGATCAAGCTGAACTACCAGAACCGCCCAGGCCTGCGCGCTGGTACCAAGATCGTGATGCAGGTGGGGGTCTCGCTCGCTCTGGCGATGGCGATCGTGCTGCTGGCAGCGCGGGGCGGCAACGCCGATCCGTGCCAGGTCCGGCTGCCGTTCCTGAAGGACATGTTCATCGATCTCTCCTGGGGAGCGGGCAGCCTGTACGTCGCCTTTGCGGCCCTGGTCATGATCGCGGCCTCGAACGCGGTCAACCTGACCGACGGGCTCGATGGCCTGGCCACTGGATGTTCCGTGATCGCCGCTGCGACCTTTGGCGTGATCATCTACGTCATCGGCCGCACCGACTTCACCGAGTATCTGCATCTCACCTTCGTGCCCGGCGCGGGAGAGCTGACGATCGTCTGCGCCGCGCTGACCGGGGCATGCCTGGGCTTCCTCTGGTTCAACGCGTACCCGGCGGAGGTCTTCATGGGCGACACCGGCTCGCTGCCGATCGGCGGGCTTCTGGGATTCATGGCCGTGGTGGCCAAGCAGGAACTGGTGATGCCGATCATCTGCGGCGTGTTCGTCATGGAGGCCGGGTCGGTGATCCTTCAGGTGGGATCGTTCAAGCTGCGGCACAAGCGGATCTTCCTGATCGCGCCGGTGCACCATCATTTTCAGTTTGCCGGGTGGCATGAGGTGAAGGTGGTAATCCGCTTCTGGATCATCGCCATCATCTGCGGCATCGTTGGACTCGCGACGATGAAGGTGAGGTAGGAACCATGGAGCATGCCGTGAGGAGGCCGTCGCTGCAGTCATCGGCCCACGCCATTTCGGTGATCGTGGCTGTCCTCCTGCTGCTGGGGTTGGTCATGGTCTACTCGACGCAGGCTCCACTGCTGGCGCGGAAAGGCGGGATTGACGCCTCCTGGTCCCCCTTGCTCGCGCAGGGGTACAAGATCCTGGTCGGGCTGCTGCTTTTCGGGGCCGGACTGATGATCCGTCCCAGCAGAGTCATGAAGCACCACTGGCCGATCTTGCTGGTCGCCGGGTTCCTGCTGCTGCTCGTCTGCATTCCGGGAGTGGGCGCGCGGATCAACGGATCGCGAAGGTGGTTCATGTTCGGCGGTCTTGTGTTCCAGCCGGTCGAGTTGGCCCGGATCGCCCTGATTGTCTTCCTCGCGGCGCGGATCGAGGCGCTCGGGCCGGGAATCCGGTCATTCTCGCGCGGGCTGTTGCCGCTGGTGGCGGTCCTGGGCCTGTTCGCGGTGCTCCTCCTGGCCCAGCCCGACTTCGGCTCGGCGCTCTTCTTCCTGGGGCTCGGCACGCTGCTGCTGATTCTCGGCGGGGCGCGTCTCGACCATCTCGCCCTGATCATGCTGGCGGGGGCGGTTGCTGTCGGCATGTACGCGGTGGGGCATCTGGGACATGTGATGGAGCGCATGCGTGAGTTCTTGAATCCCAGCGTGAGCGATCACGCCTATCAGAGCCTGCTGGCGCTCGGCAGTGGCGGGGTGGTGGGCACTGACCTGGGAGCGGGAATGGCCAAGCTCGGCTATCTGCCGATGGTGTCGAGCGACTTCATCTTGGCCGCCATCGGCGAGGAACTCGGTCTCATCGGTAGCTCCCTGGTGGTGCTGCTGTTCCTGCTGTTCGCCATCCTGGGAACCCGAATCGCGCTGGCCCAGCGGACGCCGGCCCGGTTCTTCCTGGCGGCGGGCGTGGTGATCTCGATCTCGACGCAGGCGATCCTCAACATCGCGGTGGTGACTGGCGCGGTCCCCACGAAGGGAATCGCGCTCCCCTTTGTCTCTTCCGGCGGTTCCTCGCTGGCGTTCTCGCTGTTCGGAGTGGGGATGCTGGTTGCGTTGGCCAGGCCGGAGGAGGCCGAGAGCGGAGAGCCTGCAGGAGGGCATCATGGGTGAACTGGAACGATACGGGCTGCTCGCGCTGGCAAGTCTCACGGTTCTCTTTCTGGTGCTGACCTTCGTGCGGCGTGATCCCGTGCCGAGAGAGCTGGCTTCGATACGTCTGGAGGCAGACCCTCCGGCGGAATCGCAGCAGTGGCCCGGCAAGGTGACCTTCGCCAGAACCAGCGCGGATGCTCCGAGGGTGGTCCCGATCATCCGGCCGGCCGAGCCGGTGCGCCGGTCCGCGCGGCCAACGTCCCATGTAGTGAAGCGGGGAGAAACGCTGGGCCAGCTTGCGAAGCGGTACCTGGGAGCGAGCCGGCGGTGGCCGGAACTGGTCGCCGAGAACGCTCCGCTCGATCCGAGGGCGCTCCAGGTCGGACAGGTGCTGCGCATTCCCGGCGTCGGGGATTGGGACACGCAGGACCTCGGGAGCGAGCCGGAAGAGCCGGTCGCGCGGGAAGAAGCGCCCGACAAACAAGTGCCGATCGAGGCCAGCCAGAGCCGCCGGCCGACAGCCAGCGAGCATGTGGTCAAGAAGGGCGAAACACTTTCGTCGATCTCGAATCGCTACTACGGCGACTGCATGCAGTGGAAGCGGATCTACCTGGCGAACCGCGACCGGATTCCGGACGCGCGGCGCGTGGAAGTGGGTACGATCCTGCGACTTCCCTGAAGCCCTCTTCTCCTTTGCGGGCGCGATGATGAGGATGCTCCTGGCGGCCGGCGGTACCGGCGGACACTTGCGGCCTGCCATCTCCACGGCCCATGCGCTGGTGAGGCTCGAACCTTCGGTCAAGTTGCTCTTCCTCACGGCGGGAAGGCCGGTGGCGGAGCGTTTTCTCGACGGTGAACCGTTTGCTCGCGAGGCGCTCTTTCCGGGGAGGCCGTCGGCTCCGAAAAGGCGAGACCTGTTTGCCTGGTGGGGGGCGTATCGGCGGGCCTGCGCGTTGATCAGGGAGTTCGACCCGGATGTCGTGGTGGGCTTCGGCGGCTACCCGACCGCGGTCGCCGGAGCGGCCTCGCTTGCCGGCGCCACGGGGCCGCTGGGAGTGCTGTGGCGCCTCATGACGGGGCACTCGCTCAGGCCGCTGATCCTGTTGGAGCAGAACGCCAAGCCTGGCCTCGCGGTGCGCGTGCTCGCCCGGTGCGCGCGCTTCGTGTTGCTGTCGATGCGACTGCCCCGGGAGGAGCTTCCGGACCGGACGAGCGTCGTGGTGACCGGGAATCCGCTGCCGCGGGAATTCGAGCGACCGGACAAGGTGGAGGTCGATCCGCGCGATTTCGGGCTCGAGCCCGGCCGGCCGATCCTGGTCGTGCTGGGTGGCAGCCAGGGCGCCCGCGGCGTGAACCGAATGGTGCTGGCCGCGAGGAGGCGGCTGGCGGAGGCGCATCCGGAGCTGCAGATTCTGCTGATCACGGGTGACGGCGATTTCGCGGAGGTCCAGGAGGCCCTGCGCCACGATCCGGCCCCGCGGACCGTGGCGGTCCCGTTCGAGACCAGGATGCTGGAGGCGTACACCCTGGCGGACGTGGTGGTGGCCCGGGCCGGAGGGACGACGCTGGCGGAGCTGGCGGTGGTCGGGCGGCCGATGGTGCTGGTCCCTTACCCGCATCACAGGGACGGCCACCAGTTCGCCAACGCAGAAGTGTTCGAGCGGGTGGGCGCGGCGCGGGTGGTGCCGGAAGGGCCGGGGGCGGCGGACCGGCTGGCGGATGAGATCGGCCGCTGGCTCCAGGATGGCGCGTCGCGGCGGGAGGCGGGGGACTGCGCCCGGCGGCTCGGTTTTCCCGACGCCGCCGAGCGCTGCGCCGAACTGATCCTGAATTCGTGTGAGCGGGCAGAATGAGGCTGGCGGCAGGCGATCGCGTCCACATGGTGGGCGTGGGCGGGTCCGGCATGGCGGCGCTGGCGGCGTTGCTGCTGGATCGTGGTTGTCGGGTTTCCGGCTCCGATCTGGCCATGAGCGAGGGAGTCCACAGTCTGCTTCGCCGGGGAGCGAGGGTGCGCGTCGGACCCCATCGACACGAGAATCTTTCGGAGGGTTCGGCTCTGGTGATTCACTCCGCCGCGGTTTCAGAACGGAACCCGGAACTGGCCGCGGCGCGTCTCCAGAGGATCGAAGTACTGCGGTATTCCGCC
>JAZDLC010000224.1:0-10099 GCA_043802345.1 Planctomycetota bacterium
GGGTCTCGCTCACGGCCCCCCCGGAGCAGGAAATCCCGGTGGCATTCGATATTCTCAAGGCCACCGGCGTCCGGATCACGTCGCCCGAACTGCTTTCCTGCCCCACGTGCGGCCGGATCGACATCGACCTGGAGACTCTGATGGCCCAGGTCGAGGAGCGCCTCAAAGGCGAGACGCTGCCGATCCGCATCGCCGTTCTGGGGTGCGTGGTCAACGGTCCCGGCGAGGCGCAGGAGGCTGACATCGGCATCGCGGGCGGCGGCGGCATGGGCATCCTCTACCGCGGCGGCAAGGTCGTGGCCCGGGTCAAGGAGGAGGAGATGGTCGACGCCCTGCTCCAGGAAATCGAGAAGATCCGGGAAGAGCGAAACACCTAAAAAGCTCGGAGAAGAAGCTTGCCTCCGCCGCCGGAACTCCTAAACCATTAGGAGTATGACCAGCAAGAAACAACAGACACTTCTCACGAACCTCGAGCTCGCGGTCATGCGCGTCGTGTGGGACTCCCAGTCGGGCCCGCCCACCGTGCGCGACGTGGTTGATCAACTGAACGCCGGGAGGCGCAAGCCTCTCGCCTACAACACGGTTCAGACCATGCTCACGATCCTGAAGGAAAAGGGCGTGGTCGAATCCCGGGCGGGCGCGGGACGGGCCCACCGGTTCCGGCCCAGGATCACCCGGGCGGAGGTCACCACCTCCATGGTCGGCGACCTGGTGGAGCGGCTGTTCGACGGCAACGTCCAGCCACTGCTGCTGCAGCTCGTGGGGAACGAATCGATGAGCCGCGACGAACTGGAAAACCTCAAGATGATCATCGAGAGTCAACTCGATGATGATGAGGCTCCCTGAGGTTCGCCGGGCTGGCGACCTTGCTGGATCATTTCGCCGTGCACTCCGCGGGCCTGTGCGCGGCCGGGTCCCGCGTTCTCTTCCCGCTCCCAGCGCTGATGCACCAATCGGAGAGCACGACCTGATTCCGGTTCTGAAACGGAAGCGCTCGTAGCCTCCCCCGTCCGCGCATCGCCGTTTCTTCCATGGCCTGCTGGCTCCTCGGCCGGATCGCGGGTAGTCTGGCAGTCTTCGACTCCCTCCGGAGAACCGCGAACCGAAGAGACCTGCCCATGGAAGCCAGTCACTTGGTGGATCACAAGCGCATCGAGAATGCCATCCGGGAGATCCTCCTGGCCGTGGGCGAGGATCCGGATCGGGACGGTCTGAGGGAGACGCCCAACCGGATTGCCCGCATGTACCAGGAGCTGTTCTCGGGACTCAAAACCGATCCCGCATCGTACCTGGACAAGGTCTTCGACGAGGACCACCACGAGCTGGTGCTGGTCAAGGACATCCCGTTCGATTCGTTCTGCGAGCATCACCTGATGCCGTTCACCGGATCGGCGCACGTGGCGTACATTCCGAACGGGAAGGTGGTCGGGCTTTCCAAGATCGCCCGGGTCGTCGAGGGGTTCGCCCGGCGCCCGCAGGTTCAGGAGAGGCTCACCAGCCAGATCGCGGATCTATTCATGGAGCGGCTTCGTCCCAAGGGCGTGGCGGTGGTGCTGGAGGCGACGCATACCTGCATGACCGTCCGGGGCATCAAGAAGCCCGGAGCCCTGATGGTCACCTCGGCGCTCCGGGGGGTCTTCCATCAGAGCGGCCCGAGCCGGAACGAGGTCATGTCGCTCATCCTCGACAGATCGCGCAGGCGCTAGGTGGTGAGCATGCTGATCTCCAGGGTCTTTCTGTTCGAAGCGGCTCATCAGCTCACCAGGTACCATGGCAAGTGCGAGAACCTCCATGGGCACACGTACAAGCTGATCGTGACGGTGGAGGGAGGGGTGCGGGACGACGGCATGGTGTACGACTTCCACCTGCTCAAGAACGCCGTCAAGGAACAGGTCGTGGAGCGGCTGGACCACACCTATCTCAACGACCTGATGGAGAACCCGTCCGCCGAACTGCTGGCGATCTGGATCTGGGACCAGTTGAAGGAGAAGCTGCCAGTGCGGCTGCATGAGATCCAGCTCTGGGAGACGCAGACCTCCTACGTGACCTACCGCGGCGAGTGACGTGCGGCCGGAATACCGGAGTGAACTGAATCAGGGGGTCGCGCCGGCGGAGCCGGGCGAGTTCGCGCCGCTCGAGATCGGGCCGCTGACCACTGATCCGCCGGTCGTTCTGGCGCCGATGGCGGGAGTGACCAACTCCCCCTTCCGGCGGCTTTGCCGCGAGTTCGGGCCCGGTCTCTTCGTGAGCGAGATGATCACCTGCCGCGGCCTGACCGAGGGGAACCGGAAGACGCACCACCTGACGTCGTTCGCCGCGGACGAACGGCCCCGATCACTTCAGCTCTACGGCACGGACGCGAAGCATCTGGGCGAGGCGGCTCGCATGCTGGTCGCCGAGGACCGGGTCGACCACCTGGACATGAATCTCGGCTGCCCGGTGCGGAAGGTCACTTCCCAGGGAGGCGGGGCCGCGCTCCCGCTCCGCCCGCTCCTCCTGGCCGAGCTGCTCGGCGCCCTGGTGAAGGCTGCCGGTGAAGTGCCGGTGACGGTCAAGTTCCGGAAAGGCATCGACCAGGACCACCTGTACTTCCTGGAGACCGGCCGGATCGCCATGGAGGCCGGCGTCGTGGCGGTCGGTCTGCACGCCCGAACGGCGTCACAACTCTATGACGGCGACGCCGACTGGAACGCCATCTCGGAACTCAAGGCAAGCCTGCCGATCCCGGTGCTGGGCAACGGGGATATCTTCGAGCCGTACGACGCCCTGCGGATGATGCGGCAGACCGGCTGCGACGGCGTCATCGTCGGCCGGGGCGTCCTGGGCCGCCCCTGGCTCTTCCGGGATCTGGCCCATCTCTTCCGCGGCGAGGAGCCGCCCGACCCGCCCACCCTCGGAGAGATCGCGGACATCGCGCTCCGTCACGGGCGGGAACTGGTCAAGTTCTTCGGCGAGTACCTGGGCGTCCGGCACATGCGCCGGCATGGAGCCTGGTACACGAAGGGGTTCCCCGGGACGGCAGAGCTGCGCAAGGAACTGAATCGCGCGACCACGTTCGATGAAGTGGAGGCGCTGTTCCGCGCACTTGATCCGGACCAGCCGTTCCCGGCCGGGTCAATCCGCGCGCGGCGGGGGAAGCGGGCGGGGACGCAGAAGGTGAGTTTGCCGTGGGGGCTTCTGGAAGGTGAGGGGTAGGGGTTCTGCCCGTCCACACCCGGTGAACAAATCCCACCGGACGTGACTGTCGTCCTCGTACTCAGTCGCTTGAGCGACTGAGTACGAGGACGATTCGGCTGGCCCTATGGGTGAGAACTATCCGTACCGGCCCTCGATGTACGCCTCGGTCTCCTCGCACTTCGGGGTGACGAACATCTCGTCGGTCGGCGAGTGTTCGATCAGCTTGCCCATCAGCATGAAGACGCACTCGTCACTGGCCCGGCGGGCCTGGGCCATGTTGTGCGTCACGAGCAGGATCGTGTACTTCCCTCGCAGGTGCCAGATGAGATCCTCCACCGCCTCCGTGGCGGCCGGATCGAGGGCGGAGCACGGCTCGTCCATCAGCAGCACGGCCGGCTTGACCGGCAACAGCCTGGCGATGCAGAGCTTCTGCTGTTCCTCGAGCGACAGACCCGTGGCGGGCCGCCCGAGGCGGTCCTTGACCGCGTCGAACAGCAGCACCTGCTTCAACGCATCCTCGACGATTTCGTCCCGCCTTGCCTGGTTGATCCGCTTGCCCCCTTGTTCGTGCAGCCGGTAGCTGAACAGGATGTTGTCCCGAATCGACAACGGCAGCGGGTTGGGGCGCTGAAAGACCATCCCCACATGACGGCGCACCTGGGCCAGCTCCACACCCTCCGCGTAGATGTCATTTCCCAGCACTTCGACCTTCCCCGCGGTCCGCACGTACCCCAGCCGTTCGTTGATCCGGTTGACGCAGCGCAGAAACGTCGATTTGCCGCAGCCGGAGGGTCCGATCATGGCCGTGATCAGACCGTTCTTGACGCCGAGGTCGACGTCGAACAGGGCCTGAAACGAGCCGTACCAGAGATTCAGCTTCTGCGTCTCGATGGCGCACGGCACGGGGCTATCCAAAGCGCCCCTCCACATAGTCGCGCGTGCGCGGATCTCGATCTTCCCCGGTGAACAGCTCTTCCGTGGGCCTCACCTCCACGCACTCGCCCGAGAGGAAGAAGGCTGTCCTGTCGGCGAGGCGACGGGCCTGCTGCACCAGATTCGTCACGAGCACGATGCTCATCTCGCGCTTCAGTTCCTTCAGCACATCCTCGATCCGCATGGTGGTGACCGGATCGACCGCAATGGAGAACTCATCCAGCAGCAGCATCTCCGGATCTTGCGAGAGAGCGCGGGCGATGGTCAGCCGCTGCTGCTGTCCGCCGGACAGCAGACTCCCCAGGGAATCGAGCCGGTCCTTCACCTCGTCCCACAAGGCCGCCCGCCGCAGGCATCGCTCGACCACCTCATCCAGTTCCAGCCTTCCGCGGGTCCCCCTCAGCCGGGGGGAAAGGGCCACGTTGTCGTAGATGCTCAGAGGCAGGCCCACCGGCAGCGGGAAGACGACACCGATACGGCTCCTGAGGGCGTACACGTTGCGCCAGCGCCGGATGTCCGTTCCGGAGAAGAGAACCTCCCCCTCCACGGTCATGCCGGAGGTCATCTGGTCCATCCGGTTCAGCGCCCGCAGGAATGAGGTCTTGCCGGCGTTGGCCGGCCCGATAATGCCGAAGACCTCGTTCTGGCCGACGTCGAGCGTCACGTTCTGCAGCGCCGGCTTGCCGTCGTACCGGATCGTCAGATCCCGCACAACCAGCCGGGGTTCCTGCGTGATTTCCACGGCTCCGGTCACCACTTCTTCTTCCCCCGCAGGTAGACCCGGAAGCCCATCGAGAGAGCGTTCATGGCCAGCACGAGCATGATCAGCACCAGCGCCACGCCGTACGGAAGCTGCTCCGGAACTCCCGGAACCTGGGTGGAAACCACGAACAGGTGCAGCGACAGCGCCATGGTCTGGTCGAACACCGACTGAGGCAGGAACGGCGTGAAGAAGACGGCACCGGTGAACATGATCGGCGCGGTCTCGCCGGCGGTGCGGGAAACTTCGAGAATCACGCCGGTCAGGATTCCGCTGATCGAATTCGGCAGCACGACCCGCCGGATGGTCTGCCAACGGGTGGCGCCCATGTTCCAGCAGGCCTCCCGGAAGGCGCGCGGCACCGCCTGGAGCGATTCCCGGGTGGCGACGATCACCACCGGGAGCGTCATGATCGCCAGGGTCAGGCTGGCCGCGAGGATGCTGGTGCCGAACCCGAAGAACATCACGAAGGCTCCGTAACCGAACAGAGCGTGAACGATCGAGGGAACTCCCGCCAGGTTGATGATCGCCAGGTTGATCAGCCGGGTCAGCAGGTTGTCCTTCGCATACTCGCTGAGATAGAGCGCCGCCGCGATGCCGATCGGCACCGAGACCAGCAGGGCCACCGACACCAGCCAGATCGTCCCGACCAGGGCGGGGTAGATGCCTCCGGCGGTCATGCCGTCCGTGGGATCGGTGAACAGGAAGTCGAGGGAGAGGGCCGGCCCGCCCTTGTGGACGAGCATCCCCAGGATCAGAAGCACCGGGATGATCAGCAGGATCGTCATCAACAGAAACAGTATCCTGAAGAGCCGTTCGTTCTTCCTGTTGCGAACATTCAGGCTGGTGGTCTGGAACATCGAGGTCACTTCTTGAGCCCCCCCCGCAGGATCAGGTCGGCCGTGAGGTTGATGCCGAACGTGACCAGGAACAGGAAGATCCCCAGGGTGAACAGGGCCTGAAAGTGCTCCGACCCGGCCGCGGTCTCGCCCAGCTCCGCGGCGATCGTCGCGGTCAAGGCCCGCACCGAGTCGAAAACGCTGGTGGGCAGGTTGATCGAATGCCCGGTGGCCATCAGCACAGCCATCGTCTCGCCGAACGCCCGGCCGACTCCCAGCAGGACCGCCGCCACCAGCCCCTTCCTGGCCGCCGGCAGGACGACCTTGAAGATCACCTGCCAGCGCGTGGCGCCCATCGCCTCCGCCGCCTCCCGGAACCCGTCCGGCACCGCCTTGAGAGCGTCCTCCGCGATGGTCGTCATGATCGGAGCGGCCATCAGTGCCAGGATGAAGCCGGCGTTGAGCACACACAGCCCCACCGGGACGTCGAACAGGTCGATGATCAGCGGGTTCAGGATGCTCAGCCCGATGAATCCCCAGACCACCGACGGAATCGCCGCCAGGAGTTCCACCAGGATCTTGAGCAGCTCGCGCGTCTTGCCGGTGGCGAACTCGCCGATGAAGATCGCCGCACCCAGGGAAAACGGCACGGACAGCAGCATCGCCAGGCCGGTGACACTGGCCGTGCCGGCCATCAGCGCCAGGGCGCCATAGGTCGGATTGTTCTCGGAAGTGGGCCGCCATTTCGGCGAGGCGAAGAACTCCGCCACATCGAAGCGGGTGAACACGAAGCCCAGCCCCTCGACCGTGATGAAGACGAAGATGGCCAGGATGAACAGGATCGCGGAGACCCCGCCCACGAACACGAGCACCTGGACGGCCCGATCGACATACCAGTCGAAATCGCGCTCGTCCGCGGCGGACCCGGAGGTCTTCTCCCTGGCAGCGAGCTCCGCCATCTAGCCCGACCCTTGGAGGGCCTCCATCAGGTCGCGCACCTTCGGCGCGATCTCCTTGTAGGCCGCCTCAAACGATTCGCTCGAGGCATCTTTCAGAGGCTGGCCGCCCCAGTTCTGGAACACGGTCTTGTACGGCAACCGTCCGATCCGGTCATGGGCGCCATCCTCCAGGCCCACGATGACGTGGTACTTCGCGAGCTGATGCGTCTCATGTTCCAGCAGGTGCGGGCTCGCGTCCCGCGCCGAGAGCCCGTACCGATCCATGAACTCCACGAGAGCTGGATCGATCTTCTCCGCGGGCTCCCAACCGGCGCTGCTGTAGATGCCGCTCTGCGGAAACGCCTTGCGGGCGAACGCCTCCGCCAACTGGCTGCGGACGTCGTTCTTCCGGTCGAGGAAGAGAATCCGGTAGGTCTTCGGCTGCTTCGTCAGCCCCTTCACGTGGAAGACCGTCTCCTCACAGATGTTCTTGGACTGGGCCGAAATCCGCTCGATGCGGATCAAGATCAGGACCAATTCGAACAGATCCCGAACCGGCCGGCGCCCTTCCTCACTCTCATGGATCAGCTCCTCCATCAGCCGGTCGAACATGCCCGAGGCATGTTTCGCGAGGCTGATCGTCTCCTTGGCCGCGTCCGCATCTTCCTCGTTAAAGGCCCGGAGCGCCTGCTCCAGGAGGTTCCGCGACTGATCGGCCATGGCGCCGATGTCCTTGGCGATCTCCGGAGAGAGCTGCTCCCTCAGCTGTAGGGTCTCCCGGCAGATGGTGGCGGCGTAGTCGCCGACCCGCTCCAGCGCCACATCCATGCGCAGGGCGGAGGAGATGAAGCGCAGGATCCCGGCGCTCGGGAAGTGGCGCGCCACGAAAGCGTGGCACAGCTTGTCGATCTCACGCGTCTCCCGGTTGATGTGCATGTCGCCCAGGATCGTGTCGGAAGCCAGGTCCCGATCGAGAGTCAAGAGCGCCTGGATCGCGTCCCGTACCGCCTTTTCCACATCGGCCGACACGTCTCTCAGTCGCTTCTTCAGGGCCTGGAGGTCTGCCTCCAGCCGTTCCTCGTGGCGAATCATGCTTCTGCCCTCCTGCCAGGATTCAGTTGGAAGCAACCGGACGCACCGGTGCGTACCCCTTCTTCATGATGATGCGCTGGCCCTCATCGCTGAGAATCCAGTCGAGATACGTCTTCACCGCCCCGGTCGGCTCTCCCGCCGTGTACATGAACAGGGGCCTGGCGATCGGATAGGTACCGTCAAGCGCACTCTCGGTGGACGGCATCACGAACGGTCCGGCCTCGGTCTTGCCGATGGCAGCCAGCTTGACCTCTTTCGTGGCATACGCGAGACCACTGTAGCCGATGGCACAGGGAGTGTGCTCCACCAGGTCGACGACATCTTTCGAGCCGTGCATGTCGCGCGAGCCGAGCTTGTACTCCACGTTCTTCCCGAGCACCGCTACCTTGAAGTAGACGTAGGTGCCCGAGTTGTTCTGCCGGCTGACCCGGATGATCTCGCCGCTGCCGCAGCCGTCGAACTCGACACCGAGCTGCTTCCAGCTTTCCGTGGTGCCGTGCTCTCCGTAGATCTCCGCCAGTTGCTCCAGAGTCAGCTGGTTCACCGGATTGTCGTGGTGCAGATAGACCGCCAGGGCGTCGAAGCCGACGACATGTTCCTTCGGCTCGATGCCGTTCTTCCTCGCCAGATCGATCTCACTCTGCTTCATCTTCCGGCTGGCGTTGGCGAGATCGACCGTGCCGTTGATCAGCGAGGAGATCCCCGTCCCCGAGCCGCCACCGGTCACCGCGATGGCCACGTTCGGGTCGACATTCTTGTACGCCTCCGCCCATGCCTGGGCGACGTTCACCAGGGTGTCCGACCCCTTGTTCTGCAGCACGACCCTTCCTCCGGAGCCGCCCGAGCCACGTCCACATCCGAGCGCCAACAGGGCCAGGGCCACGAACCACAGCGTGCTTTTCATATCGAATCCTCCGACTTGTTCTTCCAGTTCGAGACTTGTTGAGAATGAGCTCCCGCGGGGTGGGTCGGCGCTTTGTGCGCCAGCAACTCCCGCGATCTCTCGGTGTCCGTACTGTCAGGATTCTCCAAACAGTCGGCAAGGACCGCGCAGAGAGAACAACAAGATCGCGTAAAGCCGGCCCTTACTTCCCGCCCGAGGTGTACCCCAGAGCTTCCATCCGCCGGCGTTCCTCTTCGCTGACGATGATCTGGTCGGCCGGTCCCGATGTGTTTCGCTCACTGAAGCTCCGCAGCAGGGCCGACAGACGTTCCACGATCGCACCCACCCTCTCGTCCTCGATTCGATCGATGAGTTCCTCCGGATCCTGCCGCACTTCGTACAGTTCGAGGCTCCCGTCATCCAGATTTTCGATCAGCTTCCAGGGGTCGACAATCACGGCTCGCTTGCGCTGGTCGGTGCCCCAGGCGTAGTTCCCCTCCGAGTAGACCGCGCCACCCGAAGCCTGCCGCGGATCGTCGCCGGAGAGCAGGCTTATCCCCCGAAACGGGTGGCCGGAGATGCCCGCCAGTTCCATCAGCGTCGCCGGAATGCTGGCCGTCTCCACGAATCTCTCCACCCGAACTCCGCGTTCTCCGCCCGGGAGATCCCCGGCGAGGATCAGCGGCACATGAACCAGCTCCTTGTAGACGTCCTTCCCATGACCGAACCGGCCCCGCTCGAAGAAATACTCGCCATGATCAGAGGTCAGCACGAACACCACCTCCCGGCCGCTCGCCGCGTCCCGGATCCCCTCCACCAGCTCGGCGATCCAGCGGTCGGTGTGCCGGATTTCCTCGTCGTAGACCGCGAGCGCGTACCGGGCGTCCTCCGCCGAGATCTGCCCCGGCGCGGGGCCTTCCAGGCCGCCCAGGTCCTCGAACTTCACCTCGTCGCTCAGGGGTCCCTCGTACCCGTCGGCGTACCCATACTCCGGGTGCCGCAGGTACGAGAAGTGAGGATCGAAGTAGTGCACCCAGAGAAAGCGCGGCCCCTCGCCGGAGAGGCCGTAGCTCTTCAGCGCGGCCCGGGTGAGCCGCTCCGACGTCATGTCCTTTTCGGTGGCGAGGAGGGTCTGGTCGAACCGTTCAAACCCCTGCCCGAAACCGAAGCGCCGGCTGCAGAACAAGTGCGAGACCACCGCGGCCGTGCGGTACCCGTTTTGCGCCAGCACCTCCGCCACGGTGACCGCCTTCTGGCCCAAGCGCCGATTCACCTGGATCGCCCCGTGCTGGCCGGGAAAGAGAGACGTGTGGATCGAGGCCATGGCCGGCAAGGTCCAGGGAGCCTGGGAGATCGCCCGCTCGAAGGTGATGCCGCTCGCCGCCAGGGCCGTCAGTCCGGGCGAAGTCTGTCGCTCGGCGCCGTACAGATCGAGCCGGTCAACCCGGAGAGTATCGACCGTGATCAACACCAGGTC
>JAZDLC010000225.1:0-20214 GCA_043802345.1 Planctomycetota bacterium
ACGCCTCGCCTCCGCTCCGGGCGCCGATCCCGCCGGTCAGATGCATCTTCTTGTAGACGCTGTCCTGCCAGAGCTGATCGACCGCCTGGCCGTACCCTTCATCACCGGTGAGGGCGGCGAGGTCGGCGATGCCGGCGTACAGGTAGCCGGCGCGCACGGCATGACCGACCGCTTCGGCCTGCTCGACCACCGGGATGTGGTCCTGGCAGTACGGGCCGTACACCTCCCGCAGGTCGGAGCGGCCGCGCATGTCGACGAAGAAGCGGGCGAGATCGAGGTACTTCTTCTCCCCGGTCGTCCGGAAGAGCTTCACCAGGCCGAGTTCGATCTCCTCATGCCCCGGCACGTCGACCAACTGCCCCTTCCCCGGCCCGAAGACCTTCGCGATCAGGTCGGCATTCTTGAGCGCCACGTCGAGGAACGTCCGCTTGCCGGTCGCCTGGAAGTGGGCCACCGCCGCCTCGTACATGTGGCCGACGTTGTACAGCTCATGGTTGGTGCGCAGGTTCGACCAGCGCTCAGGCCCGGTGAAGTCGTCCGCCACGCCGAGCGTGCGAGCGGTGTAGAGATACCCGTCCTCTTCCTGGGCGCCGGCGATCTTCGCGATCAGATCGTCGAGGTACTGGTCGAGCCGCGGGTCCGGGTGAAGAGCGAGGGAGTAGGCGGCTCCCTCGATCACCTTGTAGACGTCGGAATCGTTGAACGGGATCCCCTGGAAGCCTCCCTCCTCGAGCCCGGCCGCCCGGGCGAAGTTCGCGATGCGGCCGGTCTCCTCGCACTTCTCGAAGTCGTACCAGACCGTCACCTCGCGGTTGGTGTCGAGACGCGGGGACCAGAACTCGGAGTCGATGCTCACCCTGGTGAAAGGGACGGGCCGGAAGGGGTAGTCGAACTCTCCCGGCTCCGCGGTGGCAACCGGGACCAGGGAGAGGGCCGCTGTGAGAGCCAGGAGTGGGTGCCTCATCCTACGTCTCCTCCAACCTCTGCTTCGTGATTGCCTTGATTATCGTACTCCTGCTCAGGTTCCTCTCGCACCCCCATCGAGCGCGATGTCATCTTGGTCAGCATCGCGACGATACGAACAAGCAGCCCCTTGCCCACCTGCGCATCCTCCATCTCGACGGCGTTGCAGCCGAGCAGCACATCGAGCGTTGCCGCGCACTCGAGCGCTGAACCCAGAGCAGTGCGCAGATACCGTTGTCGATCCGCCGACGGAAGCTTGCCGTTGCCATCCGCAATGTTCAGCGGGATGGATTGAGAAGCACGGAGGAGTTGGTCGCGGGCATGCCGGTCGACACCCTTCAGACCTCGGCAAATCCGGTAGGACCACGTCACGAACTCGATGCTCACGCGATAGACATCCAGCTTCTCGTGATCGAACATCATCTCACTCATTGCCTGGGTGTACGGCTAAGATCGACGCGAGCTCGGGCAAGGCGCGTTTCGTACTCGTACTCAGTCCCGAAGGGACGGTACTCGTACTCGAATCCCCAGACTCGAGTACGACGTCGGTGACCCGAGTACAAGCACTCGAGCCCTCCAGCCAGGTCGGCCTGCCACGATTCGAGTACGAGTACGAGTACCGCCCCTGCGGGGCTGAGTACGAGTACGAATCGCGTCCGGTGCTTGCCATTAATCCCTCTCTGGCGTGCCTGCTATCAGTATTCCCTCGTCTTGATCACCTCGGCCGCGACCGATTGATCGAAGATCTTGTCGGGAACCAGGATCTTCTTCGGGAGTTCCTCGCCGGCAACGGCCTTGAGGGCCGCGTCCATCGCCTGGGGCCCGAGCAGCGGGTTGCACTCCACGGTGCAGTTGAGCGTGCCCTCGATCATCGCTTCGAACGCCGCGTGCACCGCGTCGATCGAGACCACGAGCATGTTCTCGCCCGGCTTGAAGCCGGCCTCCTCGATCGCCTGGATCGCGCCGAGCGCCATGTCGTCGTTGTGGGCGAAGACGGCGTCGAACTTTTCGTCCGCCGCCTTCAAGAACGCCTCCATGACCTCCTTCCCCTTGGCGCGCGTGAACTCACCCGACTGGCTCTTCACGATCTTCATGTCGGGGTATTCCTTGAGCACCTCAAGGAAGCCCTCCCGCCGCTCGATCGCCGGCGCCGAACCGGGCGTGCCCTGCAGCTCGGCGATCCGTCCCTTCCCGTCCAGCGCCTTCGCCAGCCACCTCGCGGCCAGCCGCCCTTCTTCCACGAAGTCGGAGCCGATCAGGGTCGTGTAGAGCGAATCGTCCGACACGTCGACGCCGCGGTCGAGGAGGATCACCGGGATGCCGCGCTGCTTGGCGCGCGTCAGCACCGTCTCCCAGCCGGTCTCGACCACCGGCGCCAGGAAGATGACGTCGACCTGCTGGGCGATGAAGGCGTTGAGCGCCTTGATCTGGTTCTCCTGCTTCTGCTGGGCGTCGGAGAACTTCAGCTCGATGCCGCGCTTCTCGGCCTCGCCGCGGACCGACTTCGTCTCCGCGGTGCGCCAGCTGCTCTCCGCGCCGATCTGCGAGAAGCCGATGACGAGGGTGCCCTTGTCCTTTTCGCCACCGCCACAGCCGGCGAGAAGCAGGGCGGAGAGCGTGAGTGCGCGGTGAAGAGTGTTCATCGTCATCGTTCCTTCCATTGGAGCTCGACCAGACCGGCGTCAATGTACTGTCCCCCAGCCGTCTGGTGGCAGTGGATGGCCAGGAGGTTTGGACCCTTGCGAACGCCCGCGATCGCTTCATTGGTGAGGGGAATCATCTCGTACCCCGTGGTGTACCCCGCGAGCTCTGCCGCGAGAACCCCGTTCAAGTAGATTTCCGCGTCCTCGTCATGGTGGACGAGCAGCCGCATCTCCCCTGCCACCTCGCTGAGTTCCAGCTCCCGGCGCAGCCAGATGTCATCGCTCTTCCAGGAGGTCTTGACGGCAGATCCCGGGGTGGACGGTTCGCCGAACCCTCCGGGGCCGGACTTCCACGCGCTATCGTCGAAGCCGGACTCGATCCATCCTTCCCCTGGCTCATCGGTCGTGTACCTCCAGTTGACCTCCTTCTCGGCGGAGGTGCTGGCGAGATCAACGACCCCGGGAGGAGGAAGGTAGAGCCGCATCGCGGCCTCGCGGACCGGCTGGACCGGCATCTTGATCCGGGCCCGGTCGTAGGTCATCACGCCGTTGATCTCGATCTCGACGTCGGTGGTCTGCGTGTAGACGGCCGCGGCGAGACCCTTCCAGACCAGCGGCTGGAGACGGTGCAGGAGACCGAGGTAGGCCGTGGTCAGGTCCTCCGGCGTCTCGAAGCTGCGGTACCCCCAGTTCTTCTCGTCTTGCCAGGTGTGTTTTTTGACCGGCAGGCCGAGGCCGCCGAACTCGCCCAGGACGGCCGCTCGTTTCTGCTCGAGCGTCGGCATGGCCGGCCCGGGGTAACTATGAATATCACGAATGTCCCCTACTCCACGATCGGTCCAGCCGCTGGCGCTGTTCACCGGGCGTGTCGGATCCCACTGCTTAATCAGATCAGAGACCCGCCCGGTGTCCCACTGCCCCCACCCCTCGTTGAAAGGAACCCACATCACGATCGCGGGGTGGTTCTGGAGACCGTCGACCATCCTGTGGAGCTCCCGCTCGAAGTTGTGCGCGGACTCAACGCTGCGCGTGATGTCCGGGCTGTCGCCCCCGATGTAGGCGTCGCCGGAAGGCATGTCCTGCCAGACCAGGAGCCCCAGCCGGTCGCACCAGGTGTACCAGCGCTGCGGCTCGATCTTGACATGCTTGCGCGCCATGTTGAAGCCGAGCGTCTTGCTGACCTCGATATCGTATCGCAAGGCCTCGTCGGTGGGCGCCGTGTAGAGGCCGTCCGGCCACCACCCCTGGTCGAGCAGTCCGTACTGGAAGAGCGGTTCGCCGTTCAGGAAGAGCCGCAAGACTCCGGCGTCGTCCTTCGCGACCTCGATCGAGCGGAGGCCGAAGTAGCTCTTCACTGCATCGATCATCTTGCCGTCCTCGCCGCCGAGGACGATTCCCACGTCGTAGAGGAACGGGTCGGCGGGCGACCAGGGATGCGGATCCTCGATCTCCAAGGTGAGCGGCTCTCCGACCTTCCCCGTGGCCGCGGCGATCTCCTGGCCGAATCTGGAAACCCTGCCGCTCAGAGATACGCCGAGATCCCCGACCACCGACACCTCGATCCGCGCCGTCCCCGCCTTCGGGTCGGTCGTCATCCGCAGGCGGTCGATGTACGTGGCGGGCACTTCTTCCAGCCAGACCGTCTGCCAGACCCCCGTGACTGCCGTGTACCAGATCCCCCCGGGCTCGAGCACCTGCTTCCCCCGCGGCTGGTACCCCTTGTTGGTCGGATCGAGAACGGCAACGACGAGCTCGTTCGATCCCTCGCGGAGAGCATCGGTGATGTCGAACGAGAAGGCGTCGTACCCGCCCTGGTGCGAGCCGACCTCCCTTCCATTGACCCAGACGGTGCACTCCCAGTCGACCGCGCCGAAGTGGATGAGGGTCCGGCGCCCGGTCTTCAGCTCTGCTGTGTCGAAGGACCGCCGGTACCAGAGCCGCTGGTCGAGACTTACTGTCTTCTTGACGCCGGAGAGAGCGGACTCGATGCAGTACGGGACGAGGATCTCCCCGTCCCACTGCTCCGGCCTCGCGGCATCCTTCGGGAGGATCGCGTAGTCCCAGTGCCCGTTCAGGTTGGTCCATTCGGCGCGCACCATCTGCGGCCGCGGATATTCGGGCCAGGGCTGCACCATCGAGACGTCCGCCGCCCACTGTGTGAGCAGCCCGCCCTCTGTCCCCAGGGCGCCCGCCCGGCCCACGAGAACCGCCAGAACGAACAGTGAAAACCGGACCATGGCGCGCGACATGTCGAGTCCCCGTTGCTGGGAGGAACATGCAAAGCGCGCATCATAGTGAAACCGCCGGACAGAAAAGGAGACTGTCCTCTTTTCTGATGCGGACTACCGGTCGCTGATGTAGCCCAGCTTCCTCAACTCGTCGAGAGGTTCGCCGCTGGCGATGCGGCGGGCAGTCTCGACCAGTCGCAGGAACTCCGCGCGGTAGCCGCCCGGGTCCTCGCCGCGGGCCTCGTAGGCGAGCTCGATGACCTGCTGATAGCCAAAGTCGCCGAGGTACGAGCTCTCCCTCAGGAGCAGGGCGTAGGCGGCCACGGCGGCGGCGAAGCGGAAGTTGTTCGAGGTCTCGTGCCAGAGCTTGTCCTGGTCCCGGACCGGCGTGCTGAGCAACTGGCTGGTCGCTCCGTCCGGCTGCTTGTAGCGCAGCTTGAGGAACAGTAGTTCATCGGTGAACGCCTGCTCGCTGGGCTTGCCGCCCTGCTGGTAGCGGGACGGATCGACGGTCGGAGCATCGAACGGCACGCCCGGCGGCACCAGTTCGTACAGCGCGGTGACCGAATGGCCCGCGCCGATCTCGCCGGCGTCCTTGGTGTCGTCGTTGAAGTCCTGGTGCGCCAGCAGCCGGTTCTCGTACCCGATCAGGCGCCAGGCCTGCACCCGCTCCGGATTGAACTCGACCTGGATCTTGACGTCTTTCGCGACCGGGATCAGCGTGCCCCCCATCTCGCTGACCAGCACCTTCTTCGCCTCGGCCAGCGAATCGATGTAGGAGAAGTTGCCGTTCCCCTTGTCGGCGAGCAGCTCCATGGTGGCATCCTTCAGGTTCCCCCGGCCGAAGCCGAGCACCGAGAGGAAGACGCCGCTCTTGCGCTTCTCCTCGATCAGCTCCACCAGTGAGCCCTGGTCGGTGATGCCGACATTGAAGTCGCCGTCGGTCGCGAGGATGACCCGGTTCAGGCCGCCCTCGATGAAGTTCTCCTCGGCCTGGGCATAGGCGAGCTGGATGCCGGCCCCGCCATTGGTGGAGCCGCCGGCAGACAGCCGGTCGAGGGCGGCCAGGACCTCTGCGCTCTGCCGGCAGGAGGTCGACGGCAGGACCAGGCCGGACGCGCCAGCGTAAACGCAGATCGCGACCCGGTCGCGCTCGTCGAGCTGCTCCACCAGCAGGCGGAGCGATTTCTGGAGGAGCGGCAGCTTGTCGGGCGAGTCCATCGAGCCGGAGACATCGAGCAGGAAGACCAGGTTGCTCGGCTGGCGCTGGCTCCACTCGATCTGCTTCGCCTGGATGCCGATCCGGAGCAGGCGGTTCCTGGGCGCCCACGGCGCCGAGGCGACCTCGGTGGTGACCCGGAACGGCTCGTCCCCTTCCGGCGGCGGATCGTCGTACCGGAAGTAGTTGATGAACTCCTCGATCCGCACCGACGCGGGCGGCGGCAGCATTCCCTCCTTCAGGAAGCGGCGCATGTTGCTGTAGGAGGCGGTGTCGACGTCGATCGAGAAGGTCGACAGCCGCTCCTCTGCTGCGAGCTTCCAGGAGTTCTCCTCGACGTGGGCGTACTGCTCGGTGTTGAAGTCCGGTGCAGCCGGCTCCTCACCATCTGCGTAGTAGCGAGACTGCGGCGCCTCGGCGCCTGAGTACCCAAGCGCCATCAGCCGACTCAATACCTCTGGTGAACGTTCGGCAGCGGGCGTATCGGAGACACTGAACAGCGAATAGGTGTGCGGCGCGTTCGCGTCCCGCGCCTGCTCGATCAGCCGGAAGCCGCCCGAATAGACGATGAACCAGCCGGTCGCGGCGAACAGCACCGACGCGGCGGCCGTGGCCCGGAACCATGGCCGCGCCCAGAACCGCGAGATCTGCCGCTCCACCGCGATGCGCTGGGAGGCCTCCAGGGCCGGCTCTCCCTCCGCGAGGTATTCCGCCTCCAGCAGCCCGGCCGTCTGCCTCAGCCCCTCGACGAACTCTCTGGCTTCCTCACTCTCCCGCAGCAACTGCTCGATCTCCCCGAGGTCCTGTCCCTCCAGTTCATCCACCAGGTAGGCGGTGAGGCGCGGATCGTCCGGATTGAATCTCTGCTGGCTCATGACGTCACCTGCCCTTCGGTCTCCTGTGCCTGGACTCGCGCCCGCAATCCCCTCAGCCCGACATGGAGCAGCACCCCCACGTTGCTGATCGACTCTCCCGTGACCCTGCTGATCTCCTTGTAGGAAAGGCCTCCCTGGAACTTCAGCCGCAGCACCTCCTGCTGCTTGGCCGGCATGCGGTCCAATAGATCCAGCAGGCGCTCCTGCTGTTCCTTGTAGGCCACCTGCGCCGCGGGGCTCGCTTCTGCCGCAACGCCCCCCTTCACTTCCTCCGACGGGACCACCCTCATGACACGCTCCTTCCGCCGCACGTCGATCGCGGCGTTCCGGCACACGGTGTAGAGCCACTCGGCCAGCCGCGCCGAAACGTCCGCCCGCCGCTGCCGGCAAAGCTTCAAGAAGGTGTCCTGCACCACATCCCGGGCCCGCTCCGCGTCGCCGGTCAGCCGGCGCGCGTACAGCAGGAGAGGCCCCTCGAAACGATCGAGGGCGTCCCGGATCCATTGGCGCTCGGTCATGCACCCACCCTCTGCGGACACCTCACCCCCATCAACGGGCGAGCGGGCGATTTCTTAGGATGGAGGCGAAGAAAAGGGGACTGCCCCCCCTCTTCAGTCTCGTAACAATATATTTCACAAATACTTGGATTCGAGTTGTCGCGCTGGTGACCCAACAGTGACGGACCGCTCTTGCCTGGCAGAATCAGTCCGCCGGAAGCCCCAGTCATCAAGAGTTGTCGAGCCAACTCGACAATAATGTTTTATCGAGTTTACTCGACAGAATGTGTTTTGACGAGTAAACTCGACGTCCATGGAGAGAGCCAAGCTACTCGCTGTCGCCAGGCACTGGAGCCATTGGGACCAACCACCGCCCACCACGGTCCAGCGAAGTCTCAGCTTGCCGGCGGAGCTCCGACCGGACCTCACTCTCGTCATCCAGGGAGTGCGCCGCTGCGGCAAGTCAACGCTTCTCGGACAGTTGATCGCGCACTACCACCTCGATCGCCAGCGCTGCCTGTTCGTCAACTTCGAGGATCCAAGGCTGGCGTCCGCCCTCGACCACCAGACGCTGCAGGATCTCGTGGAAGCGTTCGAGGCGGAACGCGGACCAGGCGGCACGTTCTTCTTCGACGAGATCCAGCATGTCGACGGCTGGCAGCGCTGGCTACGCACCGAACTCGATCACGCAAGCGATCGCCGCTTCGTAGTCACCGGCTCGAACGCGCATCTGTTATCGGGCGAGTTCGCGACGAGCCTGACGGGCCGCCATCTCACCGTCGAGTTGTTCCCGTTCGATCTCGATGAATACCGCGTCGTCAAACCCGACGCGGCACTGGTCGACTACCTGTCAGAGGGCGGCTTCCCCGCACCGATCTCCCTACCGGATGGGGACCGGCTTCGCCGGGCATACTTCAACGACATCGTGGAGCGCGACGTGCGCGAACGCGTCGGCGCGCGATCGAGCAGGCCGCTTCGCCAGCTCGCGCAGATGCTCTTCGAGTCCGCGGGATCGGAACTCAGCGTGCGCCGGGTCGCGGCGGCGATCGGCATGGCCGCCGACACTGCGTCGCTCTATCTCGAGGCGATGGAGAACGCCTACCTGGCGTTTGCCTGCCCCTTCTTCGCCTGGTCCGAACGCAAGCGCGCCGCGCGCAACAGGAAGTACTACCCCATCGACACGGGCCTCCGCCGGATCGCCGTGACGCGCACCGGCGAGGACCGCGGCAGGATGCTCGAATGCGCGGTCTTCGTGCTGCTGAGGAGGCGCTTTGGCGACGTCTGCTACTGGCGCGGCCGGGGAGAGGTCGACTTCGTCGTCCTGCGGAACGGCGACCCGGTTCCCGTTCAGGTGACCTGGGACGGCCCGAGCGAACGCCATCACAAGTCGCTCGACGCATTCTACGAGGAGCATCCGCGCTCCGCCGAAGCCGTCTTCGTCACCGCGGCTTCCTTCGAGCAGGGCCTGCCCGAGCTCATGGCAGGAGATTGACCCAGGCCCGCCTTCAGCTTCTACGGCGCGGTAGACCCGGTTCAGTTCAACACTCATTCCCCTCTCCCCGATCCTCCCGGGAGGCAAACCGCGGCAGCCCGAGGGCGGCGAACAGGCCCGAGTAGTCGCGAACCATCTCTTTCCGTCTGGCCCAGTTGTCCCAGACCTTGAGCATCGGCTTCGTGAACTCCATCTCGCGAATCATCTCGCAAGCCTGGCCGCGCATTCCCATCGCGTAGAGATGCATGCAGATTCCCGGCCGCATCGCTGTTCGCGCCGTCTCGCTCTCGAGCCGATCCAGACTCGCTTGCCAGATCCGCAACGACTCCTCCGCACCGAAGGCGCGGAGGTCGAGGAGTCTTCGCAGCTTGCGGCCTGCCGGAAGCTTCTTCCGAACCGCAAACCCGGCAAGGTTGCCGGTGGCGTGCACCATCTCCAGTTCGGCCCCGAGTCGGCCAAGACAAAGGACCTGGGCGAAGGCGGACGGAAACGCGAAGTCCTGGGAGGCGATGAACGACACGCCGGGAGTGAGACGGGGACCAAACTCCTGAAGACAGCGCAGGAACGTCCCGTGGGCCTTGGGGGCATCCAGAAAGAGAATCTCGACCGGGCCGTGGCGCCAGCGCAGGTCCTTGATCTCGGTCTTGCAGATCACGACGTCGGCATGGACTGCGCTGACGGCTTCTCTCACGAGGCCGCTCGTGTCAGCGCCTGGACGCATCTCAGGGTAGCCCGGGACCGGACGATACCAACGAAAGCGGTCGAAACAGTAGAGCGTTCCGCCACTGCCCGCATCCCTGAGACCCGCGGCGAGACGCAGGGAGCTCCTGCCGAGCCAGCTTCCCACCTCCACCACGGCTCCCTCTCCGAGATACGTTTCGCGAACCAGCCAGTAGAGGTACCTCTCCTCCGAAGGCGCGATCGCTCCGGGCACGTCGGGGAGCTCGGGAACCGTGACGAAATCGAACTGACCCTGCTGTGGCGTGTGTCGCCTGTTCAGTCTGTGCAACCGCCCGGAATCCATCTCATCCCTCCACGACGAGTCCCCAGGGCCTGAGGAAGTGGGCCTGCTGCCGGCGCCAGGAACACCGCCATCCCGCAGAGGCCCACGTTCTCATCGTTTCTTCGGACGTTACCGAATCGGCTCTCCGGCGCCAAGCGCGAGGCGTCACACCGGATCCGGCTCGCCGTAGATTGGTGAGGGCAGCCCGGTTCGTCTCGTCAATCGCCCAGGATCAACGCCCGGTAGCTGTGCCACCAGTGGTGGATGCCGTAGCCGTTGTACGTCAGGGGGTCGGTGATGAACGGGATGGAGTCGTACATGATCTGGGCGTAGGCGAGGTACTCCGGGCGGGGATTCTGCCGGTAGGCGAGCGCCAGGGCGGAGGGAATCCAGGTGTTGATGCCGGTGTTGTCCCCCTTGTAGTTGAAGTTGTTGTGGTCGTCGTTCGCCAGGGCCTCGTTCATGGCCAGACCGTTCCAGCCGTAGTCGACGAGATAGTCGGCGACGTCGAGCGCGAGCTGCCGGGAGAGCGGATTGCCAGTCTCCCGGTGATGCAGCATCATGCCGTGGATGACCACCGCGAGCTGCCAGGGGAGGTCGTACTCGTCGTCGGCGATGTGATTGGCGTGCGGCGGGTATTTCGTGATGTAGTGGTAGACGATGCCGGTGCTGGGCGAGGGGGCCTGTCCGTAGGTGGCGTACACCGAGGCCAGCAGGTCGTTGGCGGTCTCCAGCAGCTCCGGGTTTCCCGTGACCTGGTAGATCTTGAGCAACCCACGCATGCCCCAGCCGATGCCGCGAGTCGTGCCCGGTTGGCTCACTTGCGAGTAGACCGGCCAGGTGCGCATGCACTCTCCCGCCTCTTTCAGCGCGTCCAGGGTGACCAGGTCGCCGGTCATCAGGTAGTGCTCGTACAGGTCGTCCATGGTGAAGTGCTCGATGTCGAACCCGTTCCAGCCGTGACCGCCGGAGGGAATGCCGGCCCGGTGCGGGCCGAGGGCCGGATCGAGGCTGTCGCGGCCGAGCTTGTCGGTGGAGTGGGACCAGGGGGGCAGCCCCTCCCAGAGCACCGCACCCGGATGCTGCTCCTTCACGAACTTGTCGATGTGGTAGGTCCGGAGGTCCCTTGAGTGGAGGGCGAACAGCTCCGACATGCGGAAGGCGGACTGCGATCCGGTCGTGGCGAAGTTATCGAAGTAGGTCAGCTTGTTCCGCGGCGATCCGGTGGTGTGGGTGTTCCGCGCCCAGATCTGCTCACCGAACTCGGTCCAGCCGAAGGAATACGACTGGTTGGTGAAGGCGGAGGAATAGAGCGACCCCAGCTTGCCGTCGTCGTAGTTGATCATTTCCTGGTCGGTGTGTGCGATCCGGTCCAGGTCGCCCTGGTCGCCCCAGGCCTTCGTTTCCCGGATCCACTCGTCGTCCGGGTAGGGGTGCATCGGATTCAGATAGGAATCGACCGCGTCGGCCAGGGTCAAGCCCCCCTGCCCGTGGGCGCAAACCAGGAAGTCGGTCGTCTTCTGCTGGCCGTCGTCCAGCCAGAAGAAGGTCGAGAACTCCTCGGGGAAGATGTTGAAGCGCATCTTCTGCTGCCCATCGAAGCCGAACCCCTTCGGGAAGTTCTCGAACCAGTCCCGCATGGTGATGCTCAGGCCCATCGTGTCGGTGCCGACGTGCATGAACCCCCTGGCCTGGGCCCCGGCGGCGATCGGGTTGTTCATCCCGGCGTAGACCTTGAACCCCTGGAAGGTGGTATTCGGCGAATCGGCCCACGCCGCCCCCCCGTGGCTGTCCTGGTAGATTCTCGCGACGCCGGGCGCCTGGACGAACTCCCTGCCGTCGCCGCCGAAGCTGACCTTTCGTTCCGCTCCACAGAACCCCTGCACCGGCCCGGTGTTGAGGTAGTACGCCTCGAAGCCGATGCTCCCCAGCGGATCATCGAGGTAGGAATTGCGCAGGGAATGCTGCACCCGGACGTACGGCTTCCCGGCGTAGAAGGTGTAGCGCGTGCGGTAGGTGAAGAAGTCACGGCCGATGCCGCTGCCCGGGACCACGGGCCGGTGCGCGCCGTCGGCGCGGATCACCGTCCGCAGAGGACCTTGCTCCTCCACGAAAACGTTCACATCGGCGGCGGCGGAGGAGTACAGGTTCCCGAGGCGGTCCTTGAGCACGAACCCGCCGTCGAGCGGCTGGTTCACGACCAGCTCCTGATTCCCGACCTTGCCGTCACCGTTGAGGTCGGCCCACATGCGATCCAGGAAGTTGTTGTGGGTACGGCTCAGGCTGAACCGGGCCGTGCCGGTGTGCACGTCGATCTTCTGGGAGTTGACCCGGACCCTGATCCCGGCGGGACTTGGCCTCGCCAGCCTGACTCTCTTCTTCCTGAGGTCGGCGGGCGGAAGCTGCCGCAGGACGTACGTCGCCTCGGAATGGGCGCCCACCGTGACCTGAAGGTCCACCAGCAGCCAGCGGATCGCCTTGCTCTTATCACTCGGCATTCCGTTCCATCGCTGCAGCACCCGGAACTGCGCCGGTACCGGATTCCCGTCCGGACCGAGAACGACCAGCCACCTGGTCTTCTTGACCATGTCCGCCTTCTTCAGCGGAAAGGCGAAGGTCACGGGATCGTCGACCCGGGGGAAGCCGTGGGTTTCCGTGACGTGGATCGCGAGACCCTGGTCCAAAGAAAGCGGTTCGTCCGCCCTCGATTCGGGGAGCATCAGGGCGATCACGAAAAGAGAGGCATACAGGTGTCGTGTTGTGGAGATCATCATTCCGGCGCGTGCTTTTTGGGTGGTGGTCTTCGGGGGCGCCGGTGGGCGGAGGGACGTTGCCGGGAAGACCGATGTTGGATCAGGCAGTACGTTCCGTATCGACCACCTCTCTGAAAAGAGGCGTTTCCAGGGGCTCATTCGTGCCCGATCGACCGACCGAGAGGCGCAGTTCAGAGCTCGATGCGGCCTCTCAGGAAGGCTTCGAGTTCTCGTTCAAGCAATCGCCGGGAGAGAGGGACCACGCCGCCAAGTGCCGCTCCACCACATGTTATGTCGGCAGGCAGGGCCGAGACGTGGTCGCGCCACGCACAAGGTGTTGCCCTTGTGAAAACGTGCACCGCTGATTCTTTTCCTGGTCGCCGCCCCGACTCAATCCATCCCGGATTCGAGCATCACGCGACCGGCACGTTGACCTACCGGAACGCCTCCGCTCCCTCCCTCAGCGCCGCCTCGATCTGCTCCTGCGTGATCCTGGCCGAGAACGTCTGCAACTCCTTGCTCTCGACGACCTCCACGGGCAGGTTCAGTGAGTCGGCGAAGAACTCCCGGGGAATCTGCTCCACCCTCACCTCGACCCCGAACTTGACGACGTACCTGCCCGGCTCGGCGACGGTCCACTCTACGTTCTCGCCGCGGACCTCCCGCACGGGATACTCGAGCCAACGCCGGAAGGGGCCCAGCCTGTCGCCGGCGCCAGGCGAATAGAAGATCCCGCAGATCGGCGTCATCCCGTCCGGCAAGGGGACCTCGTCCGCATCGACGTCGATTCGCAGCGGAATCCCCCGGCGCATCGTCACGGTCGTCAGGCCGGGTCCCAATGAGACCAGGCGGTGCTGGTAGCCTTCCGCGCTGACGACGCAGTGCAGAACGGGAGTCGAAGTCGGCAGGCTGGCGCGTCCCTTCTCGTCGGTCGCCGGCCGCTCACGATCCGGGCAGACGACCCTCGCTCCACGGATCGGACTGCCGTCTTCCGAGAGGACCTCAAGAAGGCAGAGCAGGATCTTCCCTCTCAGGTCGATCGTGATCTCCTGGTCCGCTCGATCCTGATCCTCGGCAAGCCTGATCGGCCCCTCGCGATACAGCGGTTCATCCTCCCCCCGGATAGAGACCTCGAACGCATACTCTCCGGCGGGGAGGCCGGGCTGAACGAAGCGTCCCTCTTGACCCGCCATGATGTAACGAGTCTGGTCCGGACCGTGCAGCATGACGCTCAGATGGCGAGCAGCGATCCCGTCGTCGAGCAGCAGCCTCCCCGCCAATTGACACCCAGACCCAAGCACGAGTTGGAGATCGGTCTCTCCCCTCACGAACGGCCGCGAGAGGATCGGCCGGTACCCTTCAAGGTGGAGCGTCAGGGAACCCCCACTCGCCCCGAGTTCCGTGTACAGACCGAACCTGCCGTCGCCGCCCGTGGTGCTGCCGAACCTGTACTCCCCATCGTCTCTTTTCGAGGAGGCGCCTTGCAACCAGGCCAGCTCGTCTCGCTTTGCGGGCTTCACCGTGGCGGAAACGCGCACTCCCGGCAAGGGATGACCCCTCTCATTCTTGACCGAGCCGGCCACCAGCACCGGCACCTCGGCCATGGTGACATCGCCGAGGTCGAACAGGCCTACGCTTTCAGGCCGCGGGATGGAAACATCCAGTCTCCAGGCCTGATCCAGGTAACGATGCGGATCCGGGTCCGCGCGATAGATCGAGAGAGATCCCGCCTTCTCGCTCGACGGAATGACATATCGGAACCGCCCCTGTTCGTCCGTGGTGAACGTGGGACGGCTGACGGTCAGGTCCCAGAAACCCACGCTCGGCACCGGCTGCACCGCGCACGGAGTACTCTTCAGCAAGGCCCCGTCCGCCCCGAAGAGACGCCCCTCCAGGACGCGCGACGTGGTTTCAGGAGAACTCAACCTCGCGACAATCGTGATCTCGTCCTGTCCCGCGTCGATCCCCGGGTGATGGAGTTCCAGCGCCTCGAAGCCGCTCTCCCTCGCAAAGCGCACCTTCGCGTTGAACGGCGCGTTCAGCATGACGAAGGGAAACACCGACACGCCCTGCACACACGGCACGGATTCCCTTTCCTCGACAAGCTTCTTGCGGTCCGTCTTCCAGTGGGCCATGACCCCCGCCTCACCCTGGTACGGCCGTCCTTCCGGATCCCGGACCTCCACGCGGACTCTCCCGGTAGGCGGCGCCACGACGCGCACCGGCTCGGCCGGCAGGTCGCCTCGAAAGACCTCCTCCCCTGGTCCAGCGAACAACGTGACCTTCGGCACGAGGTACAGCTTCGATATGTCCGCGACGTATCCCGTGAGCGCCAATCTCAGGTAGACCTCAGGGATGGTGACCACGCTGCTTCCAGGCGCCGGCACCCCGACGAACAGTTCCTTGTCGGTCATGTTCTGTGAGTGAGCAACGACCAGCCGCACCGGAATCTCAGGAAGCGGCTGGCCAGATCGGTCAACGACTGTTGCCAAGAGAGATCCGCCCTCGAAGATCCGGATCGTCTGGGGCTTCAGCGATGCCTTGATTCTCGCGATCCCACGCCGGTCTCCCTGGCTGGCCCAGGCATATGCGACCCCACTGGGCTCCGGGACGCGCACCGAGCCAGAATCATCGGTGAGATGCCTTTCACCGGCATCCGGAAAAGCCACGCTGAGATCAGCCAGTTCCGCCCACCACGGACTCCTCGCGAAGCGTGACACGCCGGACGGTTCCCCGGGGAGCTGCGACTCCGCGACAACAACCACGAGAGCGCCAAGGACCGGCGTGCTGGTGTCGCCATCGAGCACCTCCAGCACGATCCCGTCCGGAGCCTCGGCACGCGTGGTCTCTTGAGACGACGCCGGCACGGACTCGCGTTCCAGGACGCCACCCTCCTCCGCGGGCCGCGCTGATTGCGTCAGGTCCTGGGTTCCAAAGGTGACCGCCGGGGTCAGGTCCTCGGCCGATCGCCCCCGCCAGAGAAGCCAGCATGCGATGGCAAAGGCGATGAGAATGACCGAAGCCGTGAGCGTGCGCATGTCGAGGAGGCCCCTTCTGAAGATCTTCAGAACCACCGCTCCGCGAGACTAGCAGGCCGCACCCGTGGCCGTCCAGCCCGGCCAATCTAGCCCACGTTCCCACCCCACTCCTTCTTCAACCTCCCGACTCGTGCCACCCGCCTCCCGCCTGAATCTGCTACTCTCCTTGGGCGGCGTCGGACACCGTCCCAACAGAGACGAGCACGGACAGGGAACTCACATGATTCATTTTGTTGCCGCCCTCCTTCTCGCCCCGACCTGCCTGGCCGGCGCCGGAGAAGACGCCGATCTGCAACGGTGGGAGGAAACCGCGCAGCAAGTCGAGATCCTGCGCGACACCTTCGGGGTCCCCCACGTCTTCGGCAAGACCGACGCCTCGACCGTGTTCGGCTACGCCTACGCCCGCTGCGAGGACCGCTTCTCCGTCGTCGAAGGGTTCTACATCCGGGCGCTCGGAAGGCTCTCGGAGGTGATGGGGGCGCCCGGCCTGCCTTCCGACATCCTCATGCGGGCGATGGAGCTGGAGAAGCATTCCCGGGCGGAGTACGAGCGGGCCGATCCCGCGCTGAAGGCGATCTGCCGCGGTTATTCCGACGGCGTCAACTACTACTTGCAGCAGCATCCGGAAGAGAAGCCGATGCTCCTGACTCGCTTCGAACCATGGTTCGCGCTCGCGGGCCAGCGCGCGATGTGGAGTCTCTACGGCTTCGAATGGAACGGCATTTCGGATCTGGACATCCTCTCCGCGGTCAAGACCGAAGTCGTGTCGAAGGAGACCTCGGCGATCGAGAAGGACGCTGATGAAGTGACAGAGGTTGCTTCCCTCTTCGGCGGGGCGCCGGCCTCCAGCCTGCCCGGTTCGGTCGCCTTCGGCTGCAACGAGTGGGCGGTCGGTCCCTCCCGCAGCGCGTCTGGAAAGGCCATGCTCCTGATCGACCTGCACCTCCCGCTCGAGGCGCCGTACGAGGCGCACCTGATCAGCGAGGAGGGGTACCGCGTCACGGGGTGCAACGCGTACGGCCACTGCATCCTGCCGATTCTCGGCCTCAACGATCATCTCGGCTGGGCCTTCACGAACAACTACATCGACTGGGTCGATCTCTACATGGAGTCGTTCGACCACCCGGACGACGCGCAGCTCTACCGCTATGGCGAGGAGTGGCTCCGGGCCGAGGAGTGGACCTCCGACGTGAAGGTCAAGATTGGAAGCGGCTTCGAGGTGCGGCGCCTCCACCTCAAGAAGACGCACCACGGTCCGATCCTCGCCGAGCGCGAGGGAAATCCGGTCGCCGTCAAGGTGGCGCTGCTCGAAGCAGGAGGCGTGCTGCAGCAGCTCTACCACATGGGACGGGCGACCGATCTCGAGGAGTTCCTGGCGGCGCTCGACGAGAACGCCCTCGTGAATCAGAACCTGCTCTACGCAGACAGCTCGGGCAACATCTACTACGTCTACAATGGCCTCATGCCGAAGCGGTCGAACGAGTTCGACTGGTCGCAGCCGGTCGACGGCAGCGATCCGGAGACCACCTGGACGGGGATCCACGGCCTGTTCGAGCGGCCACAGCTGCTCAACCCCGAGAGCGGCTACCTCCAGAACTGCAACTCCTCACCGTTTGCGGCGACCGACGGGAAGCACCCTGAACCGGAGAGCTTTCCTCGCTACATGGTGGGAAAGCAGGACGTGGATTCCCGGCGGGCCCGCGAGGCGAGACGCCTGCTCACTTCGCAGCCGCGGTTCACCTTCCTTGAGTGGGCGCGGCTCCCTTTCACCGGGCATCTGCCGCTCGAGGACGTTCTGGACCCGTTCACGGAAGGCGTCACCGAGGAGCAACTCGGCGGGGACAGGAGGCTCGCGGAAGCGGTGGCGGAGCTGCGCTCCTGGGACTACACGGCCGGCGTGGACTCCGTCGCGACGACTCTCGCCATCCTCCTGGTCGAGCGGGCGCGCGAGTTCGGCGGCGTCAAGACGGAGAGGTTGAGGAAGGTCATCGGCGACCTGGAAGACCGGTTCGGCACCTGGCGCGTACCCTGGGGTGACCTCAATCGCCTGCAGCGCCCGGTCGCAGAAAGCTACTCCGACGACCGGATGAGCCTGCCGGTGCCGGGGACACAGACGGGCGGAGCCTTCATGTACCTGTCACGGCGGCAGGCCGGAAGCAGGCTCCGGTACGGGTACCACGGACATGCCTACACCTGCGCCGTCGAATTCGGGGACGCGCCGCGCGCCCGCTCGGTCATCCCGTATGGCCAGAGCACCGATCCAAAGTCGCCCCACTACTTCGATCAGGCGCCCTACTACGCCACGGGCCAGATGAAACCGGCGTGGCGCGAGCGCGAAGAAGTGGAGAAGAACCTCCGCCGGTCGTACCATCCGGGTGCCGAGACCGACTCCTGAAGATCGAAGAGATGCTGAACCTGGACAAGAGCCTGCCGGCCGACCTCGAAGCGCGGATCCGCGCCCGCGGCATGCGCGTCGAGGAGCGGCTCGCCCTGCTGAAGAAGCTGCAGGAACCGGGCGGCGCGGAGGAGATCCGCCGGCGCATCGAGACGCTGAAGCAGCAGATGGAGGCCTGCGCTTCAAAGGTGCGGGGAGCCTTGCGATGAGCGAGGAGGCCTCCCCCATTCGCCTGACTTCCATCCTCCTGAAGAACTTCCGGGGCTGGCTCGGCGAGCATCGGATCCGGCTCGGACCCGGATTGACCCTGCTCCTCGGCGAAAACGGTTCAGGAAAGAGCAGCGCCCTCAACGCCATCGAGTGGTGCCTCTTCGGCGCGGAGGTTGCCCGCAAGGGGAGCGGGATCGACGAGCGCGGCGACTGGGAGATCCAGCACCGCGCCTCGCGGGACGAGGTCAAGGTGATCCTGACCTTCGACACGGAAGCAGGCCCGGCGAAGCTCACGCGATCGCGGGCCGCCGGCGCGAGGGTTCGGGATCCGGACCTCTTCCAGCTCGAACTCCCGGATGAAGGCCTGCTCGACGAGGAGGCGGCGGGCGACTGGATGAGCCGGCATCACTTGCCGGACTGGACGACCTGGAAGCAGGCCTTCTGCCAGCACCAGGAGCAATTGCGCGTGCGGCTGACCGACAGCGGGGAACGCTCGTTGCAGCTCGGACGGCTGCTCGGCCTGGAGGCGTACCAGGAATTCAACGACGAGCTCAAGGCGCTCAAGGTGGCTGATCTGGAGAAGGCGGCGGGAAGCGCGCTGGCGGGGATCGAGGAGGAGCTGAAACGCGCCGTCGAGAGACCCGGGGCCGAACTGCGCGGACTCGAAGACCAACTGGAGGCGCGCGGCATCGCCAGGGCCGAGATCGGCGACGCCCTGATCGACGGCCGCGCGCGATCGCTCCTTGCCGACGCGCGAGAACTGGCGGCCGCGATCGGGCTGGCGGCGGAGTTTCCCGACGCCGACTCCTCCCGCCTGGAAGACGCCCAAGAGTGGGCGAACCACTGGGAAGCGCGGGTCCAGTCCCGCAAGGGAGAGCTGGAACGCGAACTCGGCGCGTGCCGCGGTCGGTGGCAGGAACTCGACCTGGCCCTCAAGGCCCAGCAACCCTCGGAGCAGCGCCGGCAGGACGCCCGCGCGGCGCTCGACCGGTGGATGAAGGAACATGGGGATGAGGCGGCGCTCGACGCAGAGCACAAGGAACTGGAAGGGCAGCGGATGAGGCTACTCGAGGAGGAGAAGGGACGCAATGCAACTCTGGCGCTCCTGCGACACGCGGCCGAAGAGGCGAAGCGACGCGGTCTGGGCGACGCCTGCCCGGTCTGCGGGAAGGGAGGCGCCGGCCTCGACGCGAGGCTCGCGCGCAGTATCGAGGAGCAGGGCGCGGACGACCTCGCGAAGCGGCTCGATCCGATCAAGGCGCGCGAGGCGCGTCTCGAGGAGCAGGCCGCCGAACTCTCCCGCCTGAGGAGCGCGGCTCGCGCCGTGCAGGCGGAACACGACGGCCTCGCCGAGCGCCTCCGTTCACTGGTCCCTGCGGACGATCCTGATGCCACGAAAGCCGCCAGGAGCCAGCTCGAGAGCTGGAAGCGGGGGATCGCGGACCTCGCGGACCAGCTCCGCCGCATCGACGCGCACCTCGGCGCCTTTCGCTCGGAGCGCGAGCTCCTCGGCCTCCTCGCCAGGTGGCGCGTCGGCCGCGCCCGCGCCGAGGCCGCGACCGGCGACCTCCAGCAGATCGCGGCCTTTGATGACCTCCAGCGCATGATCGACGAGGCCGCGAACCTCGCCTGCGATCTCGACATGCTCGGGAGTCTCGCGCGCGAAGCGCAGGAAAGGCGCTCCGCCGAGCGGGTCGAGATCGTCAACACGAGCCTCGGCCGGTACTTCCGTCTCATCGCCGGCGATCCCGCCGGGGCGGGGGTGCGTGTGCAGGTCAAGTCGACCGCCACGAGGCTTATCTACCGGCTCGTCGACGCGGAGGGCGCGGACGTCACGCCGATCCTCAACCAGGCGGCGCTCAACGCCCTCTCCTTCGCCATGCTCTTCGCCCAGGCCG
>JAZDLC010000226.1:0-2332 GCA_043802345.1 Planctomycetota bacterium
TGGAGTCCCTCCGGCTCTTCGAGAAGGGCCTGGAATTCGTCTGCCACATCAAGAGTGAGGTTCCATCGCTCCTGCGGGGCGATCCTGGCCGCCTGCGCCAGGTCCTGGTCAATCTGATCGGCAACGCCGCCAAGTTCACCAAGAACGGAGGAGTCACCGTCGAGGTCGCGCTGGCGGAGCGGACTCCTGACAGCACCACGATCCGCATCGAGGTCACGGACACCGGGATCGGGATTCCGCAGGACCGCATCGACCGGCTGTTCGAGTCCTTCTCCCAGGTCGACGGCTCGACGACCCGGAAGTACGGCGGCACCGGTCTCGGCCTCGCCATTTCCAAGCGGCTCGTCGAGATGATGGGTGGGGAGATCGGGGTCTCGAGCCGGGAGGGTGCAGGCTCGACCTTCTGGTTCACCGTGCCGCTGAGAGAGCAGCTGGCGGGGAAGGCATCCGAGTTCGAGGCTCACGAGGCGCTCGCCGGGAAGCGAGTCCTGGTGGTTGATCGCCACCCGCTGGTGCGCTTCTCGATCAGTGAAATACTGGCGGCGTTCGGCTGTCACGCGAGGTCGGTCGAGACTCAGGGCGAGGCCCTGGATGTGCTTCGCGAGGCGCACGGGGCGTGTGAGCCGTATCACGCGGTGATCGTCGACAGCGGCACTCTCGAGAGCAAGGGGGATGAGCTGGCCGCCCGAGTCAAGCGGGATCCCTGTCTCAAGCGTACGCTGCTGATCCGCCTGACCCGCGGCGACCAGAAGCCGGTCGATGAGGCATGCGAAGCCGGCTGGTTCGCCAGTCTCCTACCCAAGCCGGTCGGTCGGGTGCGGCTTCATGCATGTCTCGTCAAGACTTTCGGCGCGGTGCCGGCGGAGCGCGAGGATGAAGCGCCAGGACCGGACGGTGGGTCGGCCCGGCTTTCTCTGGCCGGCGGCGAGGCGGTCAGAACGCTCGTGGTCGAGGACAACCGCATCAACCAGCTGCTGGCGAAGAAGCTGCTCGAGACGTTCGGCTGCCGGGTCGAGGTCGTCTCGAACGGGATCGAGGCACTCAAGATCCTGGAGGCCGAATCCTTCGATGTCGTCCTGATGGACTGCATGATGCCCGAAATGGACGGCTACATGGCCACGCGCGCGATCAGGAACCAGAATTCCAGGGTCAGAAGCCACTCGGTTCCCATCATCGCGATGACCGCCAACGCCATGAGCGGTGACCGCGAGAAGTGTCTCGAGGCGGGGATGGACGACTACATCTCGAAGCCGATCGATGCCGAACTGCTCCGCGAGAAGCTGGAGAGTTGGACCCGCGAAACGGTGGGGTGCCCTGGCCGTTGAAGGAACGAACGGCCTGCTCTACTTCACGGGGTTCACCACGTCTCGGCGTCCGCTCTCGACCCAGGCGTAGACCACCGGCAGGACGAAGAGAGTCAGCGCGGTCGAGGTGGCCAGACCGAAGACGACCACGACCGCCAGAGGGCGCTGCACTTCCGCGCCGATCCCCTCGGCGAGGAGCAGGGGCGTCAAACCCAGAATGGTCGTCAGGGCGGTCATCAGGACCGGCCGGAGGCGCAGGACGGAGCCATCGACGACGACCGCGTGCACGTCCCCGCCGCGCGCCGCCAGCTGGTTGAAGTAGCTGATCAGGACCATGCCGTTCTGCACCGCGATCCCGAAGAGGGCGATGAAGCCAACCGAGGCGGGGACCGACAGATACTCGCCCATGATGAGCAGCCCGGCCACTCCGCCCACGAGGGCCAGGGGGACGTTGAGGATGATCATGGCCGCGTGGCGCAGCGTGCCGAAGGCCAGGTAGAGAAGGACGAAGACGGCGGCGATCACGACGGGCACGATGATCGCCAGGGTTCCCATGGCGCGCTGCTGATTCTCGAACTGGCCGCCGTATTCGACGAAGGTGCCGGGCGGCAGATCGACGCGACTGGCCACGCGCTCCTGGATGTCCGCCACCACGCCCCCCAGGTCGCGGTCGCGCACGTTCCCCTGCACGATCCAGCGGCGCTGGTTCTTCTCGCGGTTGATCTGGATCGGACCGAAGGCCTTCTCCACCGTCGCGAGCTGGGCGAGCGCGATCATGCTGCCGTCGTCCGTGGGCACCTGGAGCTGTGCGACGCTGCGGATGTCCATGCGGTCGGCCTCCTGGTAGCGCAGGTGGATGCCGAAGCGCCGCGTGCCGAGGAAGATCGTATCGATCACCTCACCGCCGACCGCCAGTTCGACGAGCTCCAGGACCTGATCCGCGTTGACGCCGAAGCGCGCGCAGGCATCGCGGTCGACATCGATCTTCACCTGCGGCTGGCCGAAGCTCTGCTCGACGGAGAGGTCCA
>JAZDLC010000227.1:0-24967 GCA_043802345.1 Planctomycetota bacterium
CCGGCGCCGATCCGAGAATCCTCGAGCTGCTGGACGGCAGCCACACCACTGTCGACATCTCGGAACGCCTGCTCTTCAGCCGGTTCGAAGTCTCACGAACCGTCTGGAGGCTGCTCGAAGCGAACCAGCTCCGGAAAGCGACGGCCGATGAACTGATCCAGGCGGCGCGCCGACTCGACCCGGATCTCCATCGGGCTCGCGTCAAGCGGATTCTCCAGCGCGCGCGGGCGCGGCTCAAGCTGAACGACTCACGACTGGACGAGATCGCCGAGCTCTTCGTCCGGGTGCAAGCCGTGACCGCGGCCATCGCCATCCTGCTGGTGCGCGCGCGCACTCTGCTCGCGGAGGGATCGGACGAAACCGCGTACGCTCTCGTGCGTAGGGCCGGGGAGTTGGATCCGCACCACCTGGGAATGCTGCAGACCCAGGCGGAGATCCACGAAGCGCGGGGTGAGAGGGACCTCGAAGCCAAGGTTCTGACCACCCTGGCCGAGCGCTGCGCCGCGGCGGAGAAGTACGACGATGCCGTGGAATTCGCCAGCCGGGTGGCACGGCTCAATCCAGACTCACCATTGCTGGATCGTTCCTTCGCGACCTACTGTCAAAAGGCGGGCACGCAGAAGCGTGGCGCGGACGTCCTCTCGGACGCGGCGGGATTCAGGACAAGCGCCAGCCGGGCCGCGGTCCTGTACGACGCAATTCTGCTGCTGGATCCCAGCCGGGGCGACATCCGGAAGGCCAAGTCCCGGCAGAAGTCCAGCAGCCACCGGGCACGCCTGCTCTGGGCGGGCGGTGGCCTGGTGGTCCTGGCGGCGCTGGCCTTCCTGGGCCAGAAGCTGCTGGCCCATATCGACGGGCAGCGGCTCGAGGGGCGTCTCGAGTCCGCGGAGCAACTGCTCCGGCAAGGCGAGGCGCGACTGGCCGAGGCCGACCTGCGCTCGATCCTCGACCTGGCTCCCGAGGGTGGGCTCAGAGACCGGGTCGACAGGCTGCTGGTCCAGGCCCGCTCCGAGTTGGCGCAGAACCAGCAAGAGAGACAGAACGAGTGGGAGCACCTGCTCCGTGAGAAGCTGAGTCTCGTCCAGGACAGGATCAACGTGAGGGACTATCGGGGGGCGCTCGACCTGCTGCTGGAGCTGGGAGCCTCGAAGGATGTCCAGGGGGAGATCCGGACGACCATGCACGCCAAGGGGAAGCTCCTGATCTCCGCCATCGAGGCGGAGCATTCAGATCTGGTCCGGCTCGCATCGCAGTTCCTTGAACCGGACAACGACACTGAACTGCTGGACGCGAGGGAGACCTTCGCCCAGCCGTTCTCGCCTGAGCGGGAGACCGCGTTCCTTGAGCTGCTTGCCGGCGTGGGCGAGGCGCCCGCGACTCCGCTCCCGAAGACCGACCTCGACCGCATGCAGAAACTGGGTCAGGAAGCTCTCGCCGCGCTCAGGTCGGTGCGCCCCGGCCTGGCTTCGGTCGAGAGCCGCATCGCCCGCAACGAGGCATTGGACCTGCTCTCCGACGATTATCAGGAGACGCGCCAGGCGGAAGCGCAAGGGAGGTACGAGATCGCCCTTGGCGGATACGACCGGCTGCTGCGCGACTATGGCGACGGGCCGCTGACGCTCCTCTTCAGCGAACGACGAGCCGCGGTCGCCGCGGTGCTGGAGGCGCTGGCGGAAGCCAGGAGTCTGGTGGACCAGGGGGACGTCGCGACGGCCCATGCCAGGATGCGTCGCTGCGCCGGGGAATGGCCCGACCTGGGAGTCGAGCGCGCGGTCGGCCTGCCGGTGCGAATCAGCACCCTCCCATCCGGCGCGACGCTTCTCAGCGAGAAACGGTCCCTGGGCACGGCTCCCACGACGCTGTGGGTCAAGGCGGGATCGCCGACCACGCTCGAGGTCAGCGTGCCCGGATTCGAGGCTGCATCGCTGACAGTGACAGCGGAATGCGAGCCGGTCGTGTCGCTCGAACTGCGCCGCACCGCCCGATTCGAGGTCGGCCTGCGCAAGGTCGTCGATGTGACGCCGACGGTGGCCGCCGACAGAATCCTGGTCGGGGCCCGTGACGGCGTGCTCTACCGGCTGGACTTGCGCAGCGGCGCGATCCTCGACCGGCAATCGACAGGCTCCCTTTCCGGCATCTCCGCCCCGCCTCTCTTGATGGACGACGTGATCGTGGTGGCTCTGGGAGAAGGTGAGCTGCAGGCGGTCGACGCCGAATCACTCCTCCCTCGATGGAGCCGGCCTCTCCGCGCGGCGCTCGCCGGCGCACCAGTCGCGTTCGGCAAACGGGTCGTGGCCGCCACCTGCACCGGCCAGATCTTCGAGATCGATGCTGCCTCCGGCGCGGAACGAATGCTCGTGGATCTGGAGAAGACGATCCGGTGCGGGCCGGTCATTCTGGGCAAGACGATCGCCGTCGGTCTGACGAACGGATCGGTCGTGGCGGTTTCGAGCGCGGATGGCAACACCAGGTTCGTCACCGAAGCCCGGCCGCAGCCCACGGTGGGACTGACATACGCCGGCGACCTCCTCCTGGCGGCGGACGACGGCGGCACCCTGCGGGCCTTCAACGCGAGCAGCGGAAGCCTGGTCTGGAAACGGGAAACCGGCCATTCGACCTCGGCGCCGCCGGTCGCCCACAACGGCCTCGTGGTCTTCGCCACCGGCAAGGAGGCGTTCATTCTCGACGCGGCGGACGGGAAGATCCGGGCGCGCGTCGGGGCCACCGCCTGGGTCGCCGGCACGCCCGCTCTGGCCGGAGGCCGCCTCTACGTGGGCGACCTGGCCGGAGTGCTCAGCGTCTTCGACGTCACTTCCGGCTCACTTCTCTTCCGCCACCGGATGGAGGGCGTCCTCCGCGCCTCGCCCCTCATACTCCCGGAGGGAGTCCTGATCATCTCCGACGTCGGCGTCGTGACCCTGATCGGGGCGTAGCGGCGCGGTACCCGCATTCGAGCCCTCCACAGGTCGGCCTTTCACGATTCGAGTACGAGTACGAGTACCGCCCCTGCGGGGCTGAGTACGAGTACGAATCGCGTCCGGTGCTTGCCATCAGTCCTTCTCTGGCGTGCCTGCTATCAGTACTCCCTCGACTCGATGACAGAGGCAACGGAATGTGCGTTTCGTACTCGTACTCGTACTCAGCGAAGCGGTACTCGAACTCGAACCCCCCACGCGGGTCGGCCTTCGACGATTCGAGTGCGCGTACGGGATCGATGCCCGGCGCCTCTCTGTTTGGTTGCGGCCAGCGGCCGCGCCGTGGCCTTCGTGGTGAATGAACCCCGTACCGCGCCGCTGATCGGAGACCAGCCCACTGTTCTTCAGCCGCCAGGCTACCGGGACAGCGTCCGCACGTGCGCGATGATCGCACGGAGCTGGTCGTCGGTGAGAGCCGGGTTCCCGCCCTTCGGCGGCATGTCGACCTTGGTGGTGTTCAGCGGATGGTCGGCCCTGCGGCCGGTGTGGAGGAATGCCAGCATCTCGTCGTCGGTGTTCCCCTTGATGAACTCGCTGGTCGTCATGTCCTTGCCGAGATTCGGGATCCCCTTCCCCTCCGCGCCGTGACAGGCGAAGCAGGTCTGCAGGAACAGCTTCTTCCCCTCGGCGAGCTGGGCGGAGGAGTATGTCGGCTTGTCACCGCCACCGCAGCCGGCCGCCGCCAGCACCAGCAGAACAGCGAAGGCCCAACAAGAAAGGACTGTTCTCATCATCTCGTTTTCCTCTTCAGTGATTCGCTTCAGGTAGAAATGGCCGGGGATCGGCGCGGATCGTAGCGATGTCGACCCGCTCGCCTTCACGCCGGCCGAGCGAGGCGTCCGCCCTCTCGGCCGTTTCAAACGCGGCAATCCCGAAGGCCATGGGGGAATGCAGCTTCTCGCTGCGAATGAGATGCGCCGTGGCAAGGTCCAGCCAGGCACGCGTCTCGAAGTCCTTCACATACTCGCCGAGGTTCTCGCTTCCCGGTCGCTGCTGGCGATAGATCAGCAAGCAACCCAGGTCGTCGAACACGCTCTTTTCCAGGCGACCGTTTGGATCCCTCGTCACCCAGGCGGCGGCGAACCGATCGTCGGAAACGATCATCCGGCACTCGACGCACTCATCCACGCCGAGCAGAAGCTCCGGAGGCTCCAGCGATTCGCCGCCTGAACAGCCTGCCAGAATCAGGCCGCCCAGGGCCCACCCAAGTCGGTTCATGCCTGGCTCCTCCCGCGGAAGAGGATGGCGGCGAGTGCCAGCGGCGCGACAACCCAGGCCGTGAGTGAAGCGCAGAAGACCAGGTTGAGATGGCTGCCGAACGTCCGCTGCGCGTACAGTCCGGCGGGTCCCAGCACGTCCATCGTGGTCGGCAGGCCGTTGATGGCGGCCATCTTGAACACCTGCACCGGGTTGATCAGCGACAGGCGGAAAAGATCGATGACCTGCAACTTGAACACGACGGCACTGCCGATGAGGCCCAGATCGCTGAGAAAGACCAGCGCCAGCCAGAGAATGACGGCAACTCCCACCGCGATGGTGGCCCGGGAGGAAAGGACCGAGATCAGCAATCCGAGGCTGAGCATGGCGAGGGAGAGGAAGAAGGTCAAAGCCACGAACGTGACAAAAGCCCGCGGATCGCCGCCCCCGAGACTGGCGATGACCACCGCGCTGAACCCGAAGCCGACCGAAATGGAGGCGAACAGCGACAGCGCCAGGCCGACGAACTTGCCGAGAAGTACCTCGAACCTGCCGACCGGTTGCGAGAGCAAGAACTCCAGCGTCCGCCGCTCACGCTCTCCCGCGATGCTGCCGGCGCTGATCGTCAGCGTCATGAGGGGAACGACGAGGAGGACCAGGTTGACCAGTCCCGCGGTGGTCCGGCCGAATCCGGCGAATCCGTAACGGCCCGTTCCCGCCAGCGAAAGATAGGAGAGCGCCAGTGACAGGACTGCGAAGCCGATGGTGTAGAGGATGAACCAGCGGTTGCGCAAGGCGTCGCGGACTTCCTTGCGGGCGATGGTGACGACGCTAGACCAGTCCATCGGTCGTCTCCGCTGTGCGGTTCGTCATGTGCGCGCCCCTCTCTCCCCTTCGAGTTCGAAGTCGCGGACCTTGATGCTCGCCGCGACGAGCAGTTCCAGGGGACGGGCCTTCTCCCCCGGCAGGACGTCCACCAGGATGCTGACGCCGTTGATTCGTGGCTCGTAGCCGTTCTCGCGGAGAGCGTCCGCTGCTTCCTCGAGCCGGTCCCCGACGATGAAGAGACGCAGGGTCGACGTCAGCTTCAGGCGGCCGCCCAGCTCGTGGGGGGAGCATTCGAGCAGGACCCGCCCGCCATCCAGCACCAGCACCCGGTCAGCCAGTTGCTCGACCTCATCGAGCCGGTGCGAGGTGAACAGGATCGTCTGGCCGCGCTCCTTCAGCTCCAGCAGCAGATCGAGGAGCTCGGCGCGCGCTCCCGTGTCGAGGCTGGAGGTCATCTCGTCGAGGATCAGGAGCGGCGGATCGGACAGCAGCGCGGCGGCCAGCGCCAGGCGCTGCTTCATGCCGCCGGAGAGGGCCGCGACCCGCTTGGCGCCGTGCCCGGTGAGGCGTGCCTGCTCCAGCACGGCGGCCACCCGGGCCTGCGGCAGGCGCCTCAGCCTGGCGTAGAAGGAGAGGGCGTCGCGCGCCGTGAGGTCGTCGTAGAGGGCCAGTTCCTGTGGCACATAGCCGAGGGCGCGCCGCGCCTCCTTCCCCCGCCGCACGGCGTCGCAGCCGGCAACGGTGATCCGCCCCTGGCACGGATGCAGGCCGAGGACGCACTTGATGGCCGTGGTCTTGCCGGCGCCGTTCTCGCCCCAGAGCGCCACGGCTTCCCCGGAACGCACTGAAAAGGACACGTCGTCGAGGGCCTTGAAGGAGCCGAAGCGCTTGCTCAAACCCTCGATCCGGAGCATCGGTTCTGCTTCATTCATCGATGCCACGCGCCTCTCCATGATTCCGTCGCGTGCTGCCCTCGAAGATCGCCGCAGAATGCCGGCCAGGACGACCGCCGGCATGAGCAGCAACAGGCCCGCGGCCAGGACCATCTTGCTCCTCGGCGGCTCCGGCGGGAGAGGCGCGTTCACCTCGCGAGACGCCATGAGAGGCGCCTCATCGATGAGCTTGACCCGCGGCCGCATGATCGGGAACGCGTTCGCCGCCGCCTCGATCGCCTGCTGAGCGGGACTGAAGAGGAACAGACGCAGTTCGGGGGTGCGGTCCATCAAGTTCTCGAACAGGCTCTCCGAGCGGTACGGAACGTCGCCAATGCCATCGCCGTCCAGGTCGTATCCGCGATAGTCGCTCCAGAAGTTCCCCACCCCGTCGACCGTGAATTCGTTTCCCAAGAAGCTGCCTCCGCCGAGCACGGCGATCTGTTCCAGGTTGTCGAGGAAGGTGTTGTCGCTGAAGTGATTCCGCTTCACGGACGGCAAGAAGGAGACGCCGATGTCATTGTAGGCGAAGACGTTCTTCGTGATGAAATGCTGCACCCGGACCGATCCGGGCGAGCTGTCCAGGAAGAGGCCGACGCGATTGCCCACGAACAGGTTGTCCTGCATGTCGACGCCGTCCATGTCCTTCAGGCCGACGCCGTAGCCGCTGGGACCGCGGTTGTTGCGCAGCGTGTTCCCCTTGACCGTCAGGTCCTTGCTGTACATCAGGAAGGAGCCGACCGAGTTATCCTCGAGCAGGTTCCCTTCCAGCCAGTTGCCGTTGCTGTACATGAAGTGAAGACCGTATCTGCCAGAGGAGACGTGGTTGTTGAGAAGCCTGACGCCGGACGAAAACCACATGACCACGTCACGGCTCCCAAGGACCGTGTTCCCCTCGACGAGGCTGTCGGGGCTGTACCACAGGCGGATTCCGTCGCCCCGGCGCGCCACGTCCAGGTCCTTGCCGCCGATCCGGTTGTTGCGAATGATCGATCCGGGAGACTGCTTCAGGTAGATGCCGAAGAGCACGTCTTCGAGGACATTCTCTTCGAGGGTCACCGGACCGGCGAGCACTGTGATGGCGGCATTCTCCCGGTCAAGGCTGGTGCCGGTACCGCGAATCGTCAGACCGCGGACAGTCACGCCGCCGACCTCGATGCGCAGCACATCTCCATCGCCGCCTCCATCGACGATGGCGCCGGCTGCCCCCTGGAGGGTGATCGCCCGGCGAACGACGAAGTGACCGTGGTGGACTCCGGCGGGAACCCGGACGATATCGCCGGGCGCGGCGGCGTCAATCGCAGCCTGCAGATCGAACTCCCTTGCTCCTACCGTGCCTGTCAGGAAGGCCAGCACGAACGGGACGAGCCGGAGCGTCACCTTCGCCGTCACGCCGCATCCTGGGTCCGGTCGACGAGCGGCTTGTACGCCCGGCGGTGGAACCAGAGGCCCATCACCACGAGCAGGGTGGCGATGGCGGCCAGAATCAGCCCAGAGCCGGGGACCGCCACGGTCCGGAACTGGCCGACGTATCCCTCGCCCAGCACCGGCGGGGTGAACGGCTTGATCGAGTTCGACAGGGCCGCCGTCGGATCGAGGTTCTGGCCGAAGTTGTTCATCCAGAAGTACAGGTCGCCAAGAAAGATGACCGGGTAGAAGACAGCCGGAAGAGCAGCTAGCGCCGCCCACTTCGAGTGGATGAAGACGGTCGCGGCCAGCAGCAGAGCCAGGGTGGCGATCGCGATGATGGAGAGTTCCCTCTCTAGTTGCGCCGCCTCGCCAAGGGGGCGCATTCCGATGTAGTGGTTGAGACCATCAATCTCCCGCACGTCACCTTCCAGCCGGTCGACGTAGGCATCGACGGTCAGTCCCTTTGGATACTGAGGCGCGTGCAGCGTCATGTGCCAGTAGGGCATGACGACCGAGATCAGGAGGAGCAGGCCGGCAAGTCCCATGAGGAGTGTGGGCAGCAGATACCGGCCGAAATGGGTCGCCAGTTCGTCACCGGGGACCCGGGGACCGAAAAGGGATTTGAACGCCGTGCTCATACGATCAACAAGAGGATGACGCCGGGGCGCCGCCCAGCTCCCCGAGACACGAGACCGCGCGGGACGGACGGCTTGAACCCGTCCGCACCCGCGAACCCAGGACACTACGGTTTGACCAGGAAGTAACCCATCATCTCCAGGTGCAGCGCCGAGCAGAACTCGGAGCAGTAGTAACTGTAGGTGCCTTCAGCGTCAGCGTCGAATTCCAGCGTCACCGCTTCGCCGGGCTCGATACTGAGGTTGATATTGTACCCGGGGAGGGCGAAGCCGTGGGTCGCATCCCGCTGAGACTCGACGTTCGTGATATGCCAGGTGACGTGGTCCCCCTTGTTGACCTCGACATGCTCGGGGTTGTAGTGGCTGCGCACGGCGGTCATGAAGACCTCGACCTGGTTGCCGTTGCGAACGATCTTCTCCTCACCCAGCTTCGCGGCTTTCGGATCCACGGCCTGCTTCTGCGGGTCCCAGCCAATCTCGGGATAGACCTCCCAGGTCTTCAGCTTGTCGGCCTTGATCATCTGGGCATAGTGCGGCTCGCCGACCCCGATGGGCGAGTCGTAGAGAAGCTGCATGTCGCTGCCCGTGTTGTCGATGTCAATGAGCTGGAAGTTCTGCGGCAGGAGAGGTCCGGTCGACACGAACCGGTCGATCGACCATTTGTTGAACGCCACCAGGTACTTGCCGTCCGGACTGACGGTATCCCCCTCGGCCGCGCCAACGTGACCGACGTTGTAGTGGGTGCCGATCCTGGAGACGAGTTCCCAGTCGCCTTCCGGCGTCCCGGCTCCGTACGGGCCACCCAGCGTCCAGCGGGCCACCGCGGAGTCGAGGAACAGGGAGGTGTAGGCGTAACCCTTGTCGTCGAACTGCGTGTGGAGCGGGCCGAGCCCAACCTCGACGCGCGCCTCGACGACCGCGTCCATGTCCAGCACCGGCACGCCGTACTGATCCGGCGTCCAGTTCTTCGCGGCGATCGCCTCCTGCACCTTCTTGAAGCTGTAGACCGTTACGTGGGGATCCAGCTTCCCGGACACAACCATGTAGTCACCCTTCGGCGTCACATCGACTCCGTGAGGGCTCTTCGGTTCGGGAGCGAAGAAGAGGATGCCGTCAGCGATGAGCGTCTTGAGGCTGATCACAGGGAAGCCGTTGATCATCTCGACCTTGCCGGCCTCGTAGGCGGCCACGGCCTTGTTCTTGTCGATGATATGCAGATAGTCGGCATCGCGCTGGCTGACACCCGCCTCGAACGGCGGCTTGCCTTCCTCGATACCGCCGACGGCCAGTTCGGTGTTGAACGAATTGCCGAAGATCCAGCCGTCACTTTCCAGCTTGCCGGCGTCGAACAGGTCCTGCCAGTACGGCGGCAGCTCGAGGGCGAACGACTTGCTCATGTCGATCCGCCCCTTCGCGCGGTCGAACTTCCAGAAGGTGACCATGCCGCGGTACGAGTCGGCGTACTCGGCGATCGGCGCGTACTTCCACCCCAGGGGTGAACCGTACTGGCCGCCCTCGATCACGTAGTCGGTACTCGGCGTCACGAACGTGCCGCCGTGATCGTTGATGGCGATCGGATTCTTGACGATCTGCTTCGTCTCGAGGTCGCGCAGGTCGATGACGGCCACGCGGGCGTTCGCCTTGTCGTTGATGAACAGGAACTGGCCGTCGTAGTCGCCGCCGGTCTCGCTGAGGGCCGGGTGATGCGTATCGCCCCAGCGCAGCTTCTTGCCGTCCACGTTCCCCTCGTCGAGGACATCCTCTCCCGCGCCGTACCCCCACCCCTGCCACGGCTCAGGCGTGAAAACCGAGATCAGCCGCAGAAGGCGCATCGAGGGCACGCCGATCATCAGGACCTGGCCACCATGGCCGCCGGAGGAAAAGAGGACGTAGTCGTCCAGCTTGCCGGTCGGGACGTAGGTCTTGAGCGCCGCGGTCACGTCGTCGGGGGACAGCCCGCGAGCCAGCGTGATCGCATCCACTTCGGCGCCCATGCCGACAGCCACCACCCCGCCTCCCTCCCCGTCGCCACCGCAGCCCGCCAGGGCCAGCGACAGGATCAATGTGGTACCAACAAGTGTCTTCATCCTGGCGACTCCCTTGGCGCTACGCTCAGGCAGCGGGTCAATCAACCCCGCCGGAACGGCAATGACCGGACCTGTCACAAGACACGGCCCGTTCGTGTAAAAAGTGGACCCTGATGTCCAATTATCATCCCCGCCCGGTCCCTTGTTGTCAATATCCTGAGCGAGGCCCCCTCACGGGAGTGAAGCTGGGTGCCGCACCATCTTCTTCAGTCTTCGCGCTTCTCCAGGATGAACCGGTGCTTCCCCGGCTTGCCCGCCTCGAGGGTGACCGTGATCGAGGCGGTCACGTACCCATCGGCGGCGGCGAGGGTGATCTCGCCGAGCGGCAGGTCGACGTGGCTGAAGCGGCCGCCATCGAGGGGGACACGCCGGTAGTCGGGCAAGATCTGGTCGTTCAGGTAGATGTTGCAATCACCGATCGCCTCTCCCGCCGCGTCGACCACCTCGAACTCGAAGACGCCGCATGGCTCGAGGTTGATGCGGCCCAGGTCCTCCTCGAACGGCCCCGCGTACTGAAACGGTTTGGAGACGTACTGCTCGTAGCCGCGCGCCGAGACCAGCAACTGGTACTCCCCTGATGCGACCCCCTTCACCTCGAAACGCGAACCAAAATGCCCACCCTGGATCTGGGCCGCCACTTTCTGGGTCTCCTGATTGCGGAGGAAGACCCACCACATCGGTCCCTCCTCGTCGAAAGGCCTGCCGGTGCGGCCGTCATACAAGCTCCCACTCACGGTTCCGCCGGGGACCACGAGGCGCAGCGGGATCGGATCGGAGGCGGCCAACGAAATGACCAGGTCGTCGAAGTCGACCATGGTCCCGGCCTGGAAGCTGGCGTTGACCCAGTAGTGCCCCGGAAGCATGCCACTGGCCGAGAATTCCCCCGCCTCGTTCGTCCGCAGGTACGTCGACTTCTGGGACTCAGAGACGCCGGGAACCTGGAAGGCGTAGATTGAGATCCCCTCGTCCGCGATCGGCGAACCGCCTTCCCACGAAAGGGTTCCCTCGACGGTGAAGGTCTTGGGCTCCTCCGAAAAGAGGGTCAGATCCGCGGGCCGCAGGTCGATCTTCGTGACGAGCCCCGAGCGGACGAGAAAGGTGCGCTCCGCCTGACCCAGTCCTTCGACAGTGACCAGAACCCGCCACGAGCCAACGCCGAGCGAATCGTCAGACTCGAAGGAGCCGTTCTCCGCCAGGTCGCCGTCGCCATCCCGCGAAGAGTCCCCTGCGTCGGAGTCGATCGAGTACTGGATCTTGCGGGGATGGAAGTCGCGAAAGCCGAGCAGCCGGAGCCGCAGGCTTCCCATGGGCCGGAGCGCGAGACGCACGTCCTGGATCACGTCACCTTCTCGAACCTGCAGTTGGAGATGGTTCGTCCAGCGCCCGCCCACACGGGCGTACACGGAATAGGCGCCGGGCGGCAGATTCTTGAAGTGGAACCGCGCCTGATCGTCGAGATCGGCCCGGAACGACCGGACGAGAGCCTCGTGGATCAAGGCGGAGACGGAGTCCCCGATCGCCGGAATGACCGGAGCCCCAGATCCATCCTCGACCACCAACCCGTGGATCTCACCCCCCTTTCCCGGGTCAGCAGATGGTTCCAGGCGGACGTCCTGTTCCGCGAGACCGGGGCTCTTCAGATACACGGCGAGAGTTTCTCCAACGCGCGTGCCGTCCGCCAGGGTCACGATGAGGTTGTACTGCCCGGGTGGAATCTTGCGGAACTCGAAACGGCCCGCCGCGTCGCAGGTTACGTTCCGCCTGTGCCCCTTGAGCCGCTTGTAGCCGATGTAGTCCGGCGGCCGGAGGTATGCCAGAATGAGCCCTCCAGGCTCCGGCTCACCGTCCTCCCCGTACAACGTCCCGCGCCAGGTGGCGTACTCCCGCGACACCCCGAAGTCGAGCTGGACATCGGCGTCCTCCACCTCCGCCGCCAGCCATTCGGAGGAGAACCCGAGCTCGTCCTGGTCCGTGCCGCTGGGTGGGTGGGCGTACAGTTCGACCGTTCCCGGGCGGAGCGGGGGCGTCCGGTAGATGCCTCCTTCGCCGGACACGACCGTGCGCGGGAGCGGTATCTCGTCGCCATGGAGACGGATCCACACCCCCTCCTTCGGAGTGCCGTCATCGCCGAAGACCGTACCGTGAATGGTCGCCCCGCGGCGCAGGCGGATCTCGACAGACTCCACCTCGCTCGGAACGAGCTGCTGCCATCCTTCGGCGTACGCCGGATGGACCGCGGCGATCCTCTGCGAGATCTCCGCCAGCCCGGACAGCAGGAAGCGTCCGTTGGCATCGGTCTTCGCGTGCAGACACCGTTCCGGCTCCCCCTGCAGGAGAAACTCGAGGTCGCTGCTCTGACCCTGCTCGCTGGGAGCCGCGCCGACGACAGCCCCCTCGACCGGCCTCCCCGTCCGGTCGTCGACGACCCGCCCGGAGAGAGCTCGCCCCGGGTCGAGTTGAACAACCAGATCCGTGAGCCCCGCCGCATCGGCGAGACGCAGGTCGTCCAGCCGCTCGCTCCTGTGCCGGGAGCTGAAGACAGCAAGGCGATACACTCCCCGCTGGTCGAGCGGCAGGCGGAACTTGCCGTCGGGCGCGCGCACGCTCTGCTCGACGACCGTGCCCAGGGCCTCGCCATCCCCCTCTCCCAGGCCGCCCCGGTGCGAAACCTGAACGAAGAACTCTTCGACCGGCAAGGCAGTGGCCGCGTCGAGGACCTGGCCGGCGAGAACCGTCCCGCTGGTCGCCACCACCTCTCTCTCGACAGACGCCGCCTGCTGTGAGTGTGCGTCTCCCGTGGAGGCCGGCTTCTCCTCGCCGGCCGGTCGCCCTGGAGTCGCCGGGCCGGGAGTGGACGCGTCGCTCACCGCGGATGGTTGCCCGACGGTCGATCCAGGCGGCTCGCCGCCCGGAAGCCCCAGCAAGTAGGCGGCGGCGATCACCGCGATCACTGCGAGCCCCGAAATGACGGCCTTCACACTCATGACGACTCCTCCCACGGTCAAGACCGCCGCGGTGGCCGCGGCGGCCGGCTTCAGACCGGCCGCCGGCAGGACCAGGGCCAGCCAGGCGCTCCGATTCAATTGCTGTTCTTCACCAAACCGACGTCTGAGCTGGTCCAGTCCCCGCTTCAGCCATGAGCGGACCGTCGCCGCCGGAACCCCCTCGCGCTGCGCGATCTCCTCGGCGCTGCGGCCGCGGAAGAAGCGCTGCAGCACCGCGGTGCGGTACGGCTCGTCGAGCGCGAGCACGGCATCCACGATGCGCCGCTGCGGCTCCGCCTCGGCGACCAGGTCCTCGGCCGGCGCTGCCGGCTCCTGCTCCAGGGCATGCCGCTCGTATTCGCGCCGGGCCCGTTCCGCGCGGTTCATCTGCCAGGCGACGTTCCGCACCAGCCGGTTCAGCCACGCCGCCGGCCGCAGCACCGCCGGCCGCCGCTCCAGCGCCACCAGCATCACCTGCTGCGCCACATCCTCCCGCAACCCCGGATCGACCACCAGCCGCCCGGCCAAATGCCGCACCCAGCCAGCCTGCGCCAGCAGGTCCTCAGGGTTCAGGGGCGTCACGCGAGCATCCATGGCATCCGCCAAGACTCGTGCATCTCGAGGGGAGAGTGTTGCACGATTCTACGGATTCTTCTGCGCCCGGGCCTCGTCCCTCTCCCCGGCCTTCAAGTGTCACGAGAAGCAAGAAACTCCAGGAATCGTGTCCGATTCGTGCACTCCGCTCCGCACCTGCTGACAACGGACAACCGACTCGACTCGAGAACCTGTTGAAGGCCTCGATAGACGGGGCTCGTGCGTTCTGCGAGCGGGTCACGACAGACGGAAGGAGTATCGAAATGGTCCATCGGCTTCAGATGACAACTTGCACCGTTCTGTGCCTCGCGGCGATGGTTGCGGCATCGGCACGCGCGCAAACGGTGGCACACTGGGACTTCGGGCAGGCGTCGTCCACGACGGTGCCGGACATCAACGGTGGCCTTTACAACGGGGACATCGTGGGAACTCCTACGCCGGTCCCCGGCCCCGGGTGTGGTAGTGCGGCCCTGTTGTTCGACGGCACGGGAAACCAGTACGTAACCACCAACCTCGTTCCGTACTACGGGATTGCGGACAGTTTCACCTGGGAGGTGACCGCCTGGTTCGAGAATGCTCCCAGCAACCGCAGAAGAATGATCGGAATCGAGAGCACGAACAACGCCGAAATCGGTATCGGTGTTCACATCGACACGTATCACGAAGGGTACGGACACGCGACCACCCGGCCCGATGCGTACGCTTCGAACGGAGGCGACTACTGGCTTCGGAGCGCGCCGGTCCTCGCCGGCACCGGCTGGCATCACTACGCTCTCGTGCGCGATGTGGCGAACGGCGTCTTCCTCTACTACGTCGATCGGCAACTGCAGTACATCGAGATCGACCACAGCACGAACGTCTTCAATGGGCCAGGGATTAACCAGCCGGTCGGCCTGGCCTGCCAGTCCCACAACGCCGGCTGGGATCAGTTCTTCGAGGGAGCGCTCGCAGAGGCCCGCATCTCCGATGGCGCGCTGACCCCCGACCAGTTCCTCGCTCCGCCCTTCCCAGTCGAGGCTCACTGGCCATTCGACGACATGAGCGGATCCACGCTCACCGACATCAGCGGCCACGCGCGCGCGGGGGCCATCTCCGGGGCCACCTGGGCTACGGGTCTGAATCAGGGCGCGCTCGACTTCGACGGAATCGCCAACCGGGTCACGACCAGCTACGGGCCGACCTACCTGAACACCGACAGCTTCACTCTCGAGGTGATCGCCAACGCGGTCTCGGGTGGTCTCGACCCCAAGCAAGTGCTGATCGGGTTCGAGCACACCAACGACGGGCAGGTCACCATACGGCCGCGAAACCCCTCGAACGCCGACTATGCCATGGCCCAGTACCGCACGGACAACTACGGTTCTCCGGGAGGACAGACCACCGAATTGACCAGCAGCTTCGGGGTCACGGACACCGACTGGCACCACTATGCCCTGGTGCGTGACGCACTCGACAACAAGGTCCGGTTCTACATCGATCACGTCCTCCAGGAGGAGGTAGACGACACCAGCACACAGACCATCAACACGGCCGGTGAGTTCTTCGGGCTGGGGTGTGAGTCGCACAGTGGCAGTTGGGACATGCACTTCAAGGGTCAGATCGACGAGGCGCGCATCGTCAGCCGCGCGCTCTTGCCGGGCCAGTTCCTGAGCCTGGTGAACTCGGGCGAGGTTTCGTCGTACGGCCTTGGCTGCCCCGGTACGGCAGGAATCACGCCGAGGATCTCGGTGATGGGCACTGCCCGTGCCAACAGCATGGCCACCCTGGTCATCGATCGTGGACTGGCAGCCGCTCCGGTGTGGGCAGCGTTCGGCTTCACGCCCGCCGCAATACCGGTACGCGGATGCACCTTGCTCGTTGGTGCTCCGATCTTCCTGCCGATCCCGGCCCTCTCCAGTTCCGGGGCTTTTGCCCTGAACATCACGCTTCCGCCAGGAGTCAGCCAACAGCGTCTGTTCATGCAGGCCATGGTCCCCGACGCCAGCGCGCCCCACGGATACGCCTTCTCCAACGGCGAGGAAGTCATTTTCGAGTAGCGAACTGATCTGCATGGAGGTCCGGTCGCAAAGGCGTCCGGGCCTCCACATCATCAGCTTCCCAGAGTCTCCTCCACCTCCTGCAGCAACAGCCGTAGTTCCCACACCTCGCTATACTCCTCGCGCGCCACCATCCCGCAATACAGATCCAGATTCGCCTCGACCTGTTCCTCTCCCACCTTCAGCCGGAACAGGGTCATCGCCAGGAAAGCGGGATTCGAGGGTCCTCCCGGCTTCTCGCTCTTCCTCTCCAGATCCCGGGCCTTCAGCAGGCACTCGAGCGCCGCTTCGAACTCCTCCAGGCGATAGTACGCCGCGCCCAAGGTGGTCCAGTAATCGGCGATGGCAGGTCTCTCCCTGACCGCCTGTAGCGCCCACTGGAGGGCAAACTCGTACGCATCACCATGAACCGCATCGAACTGCACCACCACCCAGGCCGCGTTGCTCAGTCTATAGGGATCGATCGCATCTGCGGCTGCCACTGGAACGGCTGCCTGGCCCGGCGACTCCAGGTCAAGGACGCCGGAGGCCACCCCGGGGAGAATATCCCTCATCTCCCTGGCGGTCCGCGCGCGCGCGCGGTCCCGGGCCAGATCCAGGGGGTTCACCGGCCAGCGGCGGATCGTTCCGTCCCGCGACCCGGTGAGGATCCAGTCCCCTCCGAAAGAGAACTCGCCCCGGACGACCGAGTCCGTGTGACCTTGCAGATCGGCGAGCAACCGCCCGGTCCCGGCCTCGACCAACTGGACGCCGCCGTCCGCGAAGCAGACGAGCACGAACTGGTCGTCAGGACTGAAGGCCAGCGACAGAACGGCCGAGGGGTTCTGCTCGCCGGGACCAGCCAGCGCCCTGAGCAACTCGCCCGTCTCCAGATCCCAGAGGAAGACACCGCCATCCTTCGCTCCGGTCGCGACCGTGTGTCCTCCGTGGCTGATGCGGACAACCGCGACCTGCGCTCCGTGACCACGGAGGACTATCGGCTCACTTCCATCGACGAGATGCCAGATCCAAGCGACATCGTCACTGCCTCCGATAACGGCCATAGTCCCCTCGACGTTGATGTCGCCCGCATCGACCGGGAACTTCTGGCCAGAGAGGATGCGGAGCAATTCACCTGTGCGCCAGTCCCAGATGCTCGCAGTGGTGTCGGCGGAAGTGGCCAGCAGCAACGGACGGTCCAGGCTGAAGGCCAAGGACATGATCAGGCTCCCGTGGCTTTGCTCCGGCTGGATCAGGCGGCGCAGTCCGACATCGCGGAACGACAGCTCCCCTGTGGAGGCTCCGGTCACGATCCACTGTCCATCGGGACTGAAGGCGGCCTTCACACCGGCCCAGCGGGCGATCTCGCGTAGTAAGTCCCTCGCCAACAACCGCACCAGTCCGGAACCATGGTCCGTCGGTTCCCTGACGAGCAGCATCTGGGCGCCATCAGCAGAGACGGAGACGCGATACAGGCCGTCCTCGTCCCCCGGCATGGCGGCAACCGCCTCGCCTCTCATCCAAGACCAGACCTGCGCGCTGCCGTCCTCATGCACGGCCACCAGCTTCTCTTGATCCGGAAGCAACGCGAAGTCCGTGACCGGCCCCTTGCCGCACGACATCACCAACGACTCGTCGGCGTGCAGATCCCACAGTCGTACCGTTCCGTCCGCGGAACCGCTCGCCAGCCACCTTCCGTCAGGCGCCAAATCCAGGGTTCGAACAGCCGCCTCGTGTCCCCGCAGAACCAGGTCCGGCTCCCCGGAGGCCATCGGAATCGAGCCGAGACCGTAGATCCGGATCACCCCGTCGGCCGAGCCGGTCGCGAGCAGGTCCGATGAGTCGCTGAACTCCACGGCGAGCACGGACGCAGGCTGCTCGTCCAGACAGATCTCCGCGGCCTCACGGCCATCCTCGAGAATCAGAAGGTGCGTACTGCCGTCATTGACGCCGACGGCGAAGTACTTCTCGTCGGGGCTGAACTCGGCGTCATTGACCCTCTCACCGGAGAACTCACCGACGTGCCTTGGGTCAAAGCGCCGGCCGTTCCAGGCGAATATTTGTGCTCCCCCGATCGGTGACACGCCGGCAATGAACTTCCCGCCGGACGGTGCGTCGAAGACCTTGCTGCCCTCGAACAGCGGCAGGGACTGCAGCAACTCGCCGGATCTGGAATCCCAGACCTGCAAGCCGCCGCTCCTCGAGGTCGTGACGACGCCGACCTCGTCCGGGGTGAACCGAACGGAGAGAGTCATGTCCTCGAGATCGACAGAGACTGGCGGGTCCGTGGATGCCAGATCGTGAATGTCCACCTGGTGCGGGAATCCCCGGGCGATCGCCAGCCGCTGGCCGTCAGGTGAGAAGGCGAGGAAGCTGCCGCCATGCCCCCTTCCCGGCCATCCGGAGAAACCATCGAAGACGGCGACGGGCGTCTCGTCAGCACCCGCCGTCTCGTACAGGCGCACCTTGCCGTCCAAACAGGATGTAGCGACGTAACGGCCTTCTGGGCTGAACGCGATGAAGATGACCTGCGTGCCGTGGCCTCGGAGGAGTTTACGCTGCTTCAGATCGGGAACCGTCCACAGAGCCGCCCGACCATCCTCTCCGCAGGTTGCCAGAAGGGATCCGTCCGGAGCGAACACGGTCCCGAGGACTGCGTCAAGGTGCCAATCCAGCAGAACCTCCTCGTGGCCCGGCTCGAGCGCACGGAGAACGGCATCGTAGAGGACCCTGTAGGTCAGCGGATCCAACCCGTGCTCCTCGGCGGACCGAACAGCCACCGCAAGGCTCTGTCCCGGGTTCACCAACAGCCGGGATCGCGCAAACTCCGTCAGCAGGCGGCCGCGGTCCCGCTTCTCGCTCGCAAGCCTGGTCTCCTGGAGCTTCCAGTAGAGGCCACCGATGATCGGCAGGCCCACGACCAGGCACGAGGCCAGCGCCAGGGTTGCGGTCAACGCCGGCCGTCGCCGCATCCAGCGAAAGGCACGCGTCGCCAGCCCGAGCGGCCGGGCCAGAACCGGTTCCCCGCTCAGGAAGCGCCTCAGGTCATCTCCCATGGCCGCCGCGGAGCCGTACCGCCGGCCGGGAGCCTTCTCCAGGGCGGTCAGGCAGATCGTCTCCAGGTCACGCGGGATGCTCCGATTGATCTTCCTGGGCCGCACGGGCTCCGCCTCCACAACTTGCCCCAGCACGTCGTGGCCCGTGCTGCCGTCGAACGGCCGCCGGAGAGTGAGCAACTCGTAGAGCGTGCTCCCCAGGGAGAAAAGGTCCGTGCGAGCGTCCAGATCCCTGGTTCGCGAATCCGCCTGCTCCGGCGAGACGTAGTGCGGCGTTCCCGCGAACTCTCCCGTCACAGTGATGGACGGCAGGCCCTCCTGGCGAGCCAGCCCGAAGTCGGTCACCACGATGTTGCCGTCACGCTGGATCAGGATGTTGGATGGTTTGATGTCTCTGTGGATGACTCCAGCCTGATGAGCATGCTGAAGCGAATCGCAAACCTGCGCCGCAATCCTGCTGACGACATCGATATACGTATCGCCCCAGATGCTCGACCCGCCCGAGGACGAAACGACAGCCCGCCCCCTGACCACCGCAGAGGGCCGACCACTCGCCTGGATAAGTCCCTCGACGGTCCGGCGAATGCGGTCGGCATCCAGTGTGTCTACCGTCCACCCGCGAAGACCGCCGATCACCGCGTCGAGCGACGGCCCCCTGACCAGGTCCATCGAGAAGTAGTGAATGCCATGGTCATCACCCACGGAGTGGATGCGGACAATGCCCGGATGATGCAGCCGCGACGCCATGGAGGCCTCGCGATGGAACCGCTCCAGCGACTCCTTCCTGATCGAGAAGAACGGGGGCAAGACCTTGACGGCGACACGCCGGTCAAGCGACTCCTGACGCGCCTCGTACACGATCCCCATGCCGCCACGTCCGATTTCCCGCAGCAGCCGGAACTCTCCCAGAACTGAAGGGATGGCATCCTCCGCGTCGCGTGCGCCTCCCCTGGCGAGACCCCGAAGCGCCAGCCTGAGCCGTTGAACACGGCCGATCTCTCTTCTCAGCAACTGGGAATCGCGGCCACGTTCCCGGCAGAACTTCTCGGCATCCGGGTCGCGCCCGTCTGCGACCTCTTCACAGTACTCCTCGAGGTGCGAGTCGACATCCGGGTCCGGGGCGTCAGGTAGCTTCATCCTGCGGAGGCCAGCGTGAGTTCCTCGGCCACGATATGGGCCAGATTCCCCTGCGGCAGGTCTTCCACGAGCCTGGCCAGACGTGGCAACGCTCTCACATACCTCTTGCGAGCCGCCGACTCTCCGATCGAAAGGCGCCCAGCGATCTCGGAGAAGGACAACTCCTCGAATTCCCGCAGAACGATGACGTCGCGATCTTCCGGCGACATCAACTCGAGAGCGAGCCGGATCCAGGCCTCCTGTTCGTTCTTCATCGCCTGCCCGCTCGGAGTGGCCTGCCCCGGATGGCCGCGCTCGAGCTCCAGGACCGACTCGGACGAAATCGGCCGCTCCAGCGCCGCATTGCGCCGATGCGCGGTGAACCAGTCATGCTGGTCGCAGAGCTTGTTTCGGACAATCCTCGCCAGCAACGCTCGCAGGTGAGCTGCGCTCTCCAGATGGAACGGCGGACTGCATTGCAGGAACTCGAGTAGCGCTTCCTGAACCAGATCACCCGATTCCGCCTTGGTGCGAAGTGCCGGCCCCAGATTCGTGCGCACATACTGTCGAAGCCACGGAAGGTGCTGTCGCACGAGCTGGTTCAGGCTCTCGACATCTCCGTTGTGCCAGCCACGAAGGAGACGCGACGTTTCTGTAACTTCCATCTTCCTCTCTCGGATCTGGCCTGGTCCAGGCTCGACCAGCTTAACAGATCCGACGCCCTCGACGAAGCTACCTCTCGCTTTCCAACAGCGTTTCCACGACCTGCTCACCGAGCGACTGTTGCAGCGGGTTCGGGAGGACGTTGGAGAGCATCACGATGCCGAGGTGCTGCTCCGGGAGGATCGCGACGTAGGCCGAGAAACCGAGGGCGTTCCCGCCGTGCTCCACGATCTTGACCTCGCCGACCTTGCGCACGAACCAGCCGAGGCCGTAGCTCGCGTCGGGGAGCGCACCGTCGAGATTGGCGCCGCCGATCTGCGGCTTCCAGGTCTCCTCGAGGGCCTCGGCGCTGACGAGCCGCTTTCCGTCGTGTATCCCCTCGTCGACGAGGAACTGGACGTACCGGATCATGTCGCTCAAGGTCGAGTTCACGCCTCCGGCCGGAGCCAGCACATCCATGTTGATCAGCAGCGCCGGCTGCCGGTCGCCCGGCTCGCCGAGGTACCCCTTCGCCACCTTCTGATCCGGCCGGATCTGCGTGATCGACCTGCCGGAGGCCGCAAGCGGCGCGAGGATCGGCGCCATGCTGCTCGTGCCGTTCGTGGAAAACGCCTTCAAGCACGGGGCGCGCGGCGGCGAGGGGTTCATCCATGTCGCGGCGGCCGTGAATGGAACCCATCTCTCGTTCAGCGTGGAGAACAGCAAGGGACGTCCGGCGACCGACCGTGACGAAGCCGCGAGCGCGACCGGGCTGGAGAATGTGCGACGGCGCCTGGAGCTGCTCTATCCCGGCAAGCACCGGCTGCAGACGCACGACCATGACGACCGCTACCGGATCGAACTGGAGATCGAGCTGTGACGCTCCGCTGCCTGGTGGTCGACGACGAGCCGCTCGCGCGCAAGGTGCTCGAGAAGTACATCGGGCGGGTCCCGTCCCTCTCTCTCGCCGGCCAGTGCGGAAACGCGCTGGAGGCGGCGGCCTTCCTGCACGAACACGACGTCGACCTGCTCTTCCTCGACATCCGCATGCCGGAGATGACCGGCATGGAGTTCCTCGCCACGCTCGAGCATCCGCCGGCCGTGATCGTGACCACCGCCCACGCGGAGTTCGCCGTGGAGGGGTTCGAGCGGGACGTGGTCGACTACCTGCTGAAGCCGATCCCGTTCGAGCGCTTCCTGAAGGCGGTCAACAAGGCGACGCATGGCCGGGAGCCGGCGCCCGAACCGGCGACGCCCCCGCTCGGAGAAGAGTTCTTCGTGCGCGTCGGCCGCGTCGATCACCGGCTGTTTCTCTCTGAGATCGAGTGCTTCGAGTCGTTCCGCAACACCGTGAAGATCCACGCCGGCGGGCGCACGCTCTCGGCGCAGCTCACGCTCGCGAGCATCGAAGAAAACCTCCCCCGCGACCGCTTCGTCCGGATCCACAAGTCGTACATCGTCGCCCTCGCCAAGATCCGGAAGATCGAGGGATACCGGGTGCACCTCGACAGCCGCGTCGTCCCGCTCGGGAAGTACTACAAGAAGGACCTGGAACGCCTGGTCGCGGCGCGGCGGATCGATGGGTCGTAGTCATGAGACCGCTCAGTCTCCGGAAGTCCGGCGCGCAACCCCCAGTTCCCACAGGAACTCCTGAACAGCGCTCAATGCGTCCTGCTTCAAGACGGCCGGATCCGCCTCCGGGCTCACCTGCCGTGCCTGGGAGGCATAGCCGCGGGGGCCGGACGAGTTTGAGTCATGGAATCTCGCTTCGACCTCGGCCCATACATTCGCCTTCGGCAGGGAAAGCCCCTGTTCACGAATCCAGCGGGCGGCTCCGGCCGGCCCACCAAGCCGGTTGAAGAGGAGTACGTAGGTGAAGTCGTAGTAGTCCTTCTCCTCCGCCCTCTCGCGCAGAGCCACAGCCTTCGCGAGCAGGAAGCCACCGATGTTTGCGAACGCCAGTTCCACGGTCACTTCTCTTCCGCTTGGAAGGACTCCCGCGACACGGCGCAAGACATAGTCCTGGGTGACGAAGCCGGTGCCACGGAGATTCACGGCACAAAGACGGTCGCAACCAGGCGGCCGGACGGTGACACCCGCCGCCTGGTCATCGAGTTCACACAGGAATTCGATTCTGACGCTGGTACCGCTCACCGGACCAGTCCATCTCCACCCGTCTTGTGTGGGAGAGAAGCCCAGACGCACGAGCGCTCTCTCGACTGCTACCAGATGGCTCCCGAGAGAAACGCCGAAGTCGATATGAACGTCCACGTCGGTCGTGCCCAGGTGCTGCGGCACCGTCGAGGATTTTTCGACGAGCGTCGCGGGAACCAGGCCCCCGAGCACGACGATCCCCTCGCAGCGTTCCCCCAGCTCATGAATGATCCACACCAGGGCTCGCTCCGCAAGTTCACGAGCCTCCGGACTTCGCTCAGAATCCAATCAATCCCTCCCTGAGGAACGTAGCCCCCTCGGTGGCCCTGCCACCCAACGCCATCAGGTCCACGTAGAGCCTGGGCAAGTTGATAACAGGGATCCCTCCGCTTGCAGAGTGAACCAGGAGCAGACGAGTCTCCCAGAACTCAATGTTGCCCCCGTCTTCCACAGGTCGGATCCCGCAGTCACGCTGGAGGGCGTCTGCTCGATCGAAGAGATCCGGCGTCAGGTAGATCTGAAGCGTCGGGGTGGATGTCAGATGGGGAGCCGTCAGGGCCAGCCCCGCCCAGCCCGTCGCCGCCCAGCCCGAACGCTCGCACAGCACCGGGGCGATCTCCTCACGCAAGAGAGCCGTGGCGTCCCTCATGAGCCGGTGGCCGAGAATCCGGCGCGGCCGGTGCCGGGTGAGGTGCTCGGTCCAGGCATCCAGGAGGACGCCGGGGTCCTTCAGCTCCCGGTAGACGTTGGGGCCGCGGCCCGGGCCGTGGCGGGATGTCCATCCGAGACGGTCAAACTCCCTTAGGACGATCGACACCTGCGGCTTCGACCACCCGGACGCAACTTCCAGGTCCGGAATGGTCAGCCTGTCACCGACCTTCGTGAGCACGACCTCCGCAATGTCGAGGCTCGACTTCGACCAGGACATGTACGGGCTCGGAGGCGCCGCCCTGGCCCGCGGCGCTCGAGGTTTCTCGCTGACCACGAACAGAGCCGGGGGCACCACCAGGCGGATCTGGCCCGCACCATCCACCCAGTTCGCGTCACGCTCCCGCAGCAGCTCCAACGCCCCCACGGAGAATCGCCTTGCAACAGCCACGCATCGGCGAGGCCAGGCCCCACGGATCGTGTTCAGGGCCGTTCTCGCTTCGCTCGGCCATCCGGTGCCAACCCAAAGGGCTTCCAGGCGAGTCCGCCTGCTGGCCCAGCACAGCTCATAAGCCGTGAGTTGGTCCGATCCTGCCGGGCCGTCTACCGGTGCCACGGAGACGTCAACGCCGAGCACCTCACCAAGAGCTTCCCGGAGGACCTGTCCGATCATGTCTTGTCGATTCAGACAATTCACCAATTGGTAAATTTACTAGTTACATGAGATAGATAGCACTGCATTTCAGAATAGTCAACAATTCAACATTAGTAAAATAGATGTATTTCACGGAATAGATACTTCCCAGCATGCGCGTCGCCTCGACCGATCTGCCGCATCCCCCCCCCCCCTCGCGGTGCGACACCGTCGCGCGGTCAGCCGAACCGTTCAGGAGTCTCGCAGCACGTCGACATCCGCCACCGCCCTCTCTCTCTCCCGCGGGCACAGGCTCAGCATGCCGGCACTCCCCCCGTTCTTCACCTCCCTCACCCGGTCCAGACTCGCAGCGATTGCGCCCAGCGGGCGAGGCGGATCAGGGCGCCGGCGAGCTTCGGCACGCTGAGTTGGATGGGCCGGGTCTCGAGGCAGCGGACGACGTGGCGGGCGGCGGCCTCGCGCGAGATCATCAGCGGCCGGACGCTGGATTTGGCCATCTTGGTGTCGACGAAACCGAAGCGGATGTTGGTGACCGCCACGCCGTGCCTTCTCAGTTTCAGCGCCATCGAGACCAGGTAGTTGGAGAAACCCGCCTTCGACGCCGAATAGGAAGGCGCGTCGTGGTTGTAGAGATCGTCGACAAGACTGGAGAGGCCGATGAAATGGCCGCTCTTCCGTTCCAGCCAGTGCGGCACGAGGACTTCCAGGGTGCGCACCATCTGCAGGAAGTTGACGTCGATCACGTGCGCCTCCCGGGACAGGTCCGGCAGTTCGAGGCCGGAACCGATGCCGACGCAGAAGATGCAGGCATCGAAGCTCCCTTCCTCCTGAAGCAGGCGCAGCAGCAGTTCGCGGTACCCGGACGCGGCCACATCCTGAACCTCGTGCCGCGGGCCGCCCTCGCCGAGGGGGCTCCCGCTGCGCGAGATCCCGACGACATGGTCGCCATGCGCGACAAGTTGCTCCGTCACCGCGGCGCCGATGCCGTCGGAGTTGCCGATGATCAGGACCCGCCGTCCCGTTGCGGCGGGAAAGCCCG
>JAZDLC010000228.1:0-2058 GCA_043802345.1 Planctomycetota bacterium
AGGGCGAGCAACTTGCCGATATCGAGCGGCTTGGTGAGGTAGGCCCGGGCACCGGCGGCCAGGAGTTGCTCGACCTGGCCGGGCGTCGCGTCGGCGCTCAGCACGACGACCGGGATGTGGCGGGTGGCCGGATCGGCCCGCAACCTCCCGAGCAGCTCCTCGCCGTTCATGTCGGGCAGGTGCAGGTCGAGCAGGACGAGGTCCGGCCGGTGCTCCCGGGCGAGATCGAGGCCGAGCCCCCCCAGCATCGCCGGGATGAGCCGGACCTCCCCCCGGAGCGCCAGCACCCGCTCGACGAGCCGGAAGTTGGAGATGTTGTCCTCGACGTAGAGGACCGTGCCCGCGGCCGCTGCGCCGGCCGCCGGCTCCTCATCGAGATCGGCCGTCGCCTCGGGGCGGGCCGCGACCAGCTCGGTTTCCGGGAGCTCGACCCAGAAGCGGCTCCCGACACCGACGGTGCTCTCCACGCCGATCGTCCCGCCCATCGCCTCGACCAGCGCCTTGGAGAGGCTTAGCCCGAGGCCGGTCCCCTCCACGGCGGTCGCCTCCGCCCCGATCCGATCGAACGGCATGAACAGCCGGGAGAGCAGCTCGGGCGCGATCCCGGGGCCCGAGTTCTGGACCGTGATCCGGATCCGTCCGCCCTCCACGCGGTTCGCGCCGACTGTCGCCGTGGCACCGGACCGGCTGTACTTCACGGCGTTTCCGAGGAGGTTGAGGAGGACCTGTCTCATCCGCTGGAGATCGGCGAGGATGTGCCACTCGCCATCCGGGAGTTCCGATCGGAGCCCGACGCCGCTCTCCGCGCCGAGCGGACCGACGAGGCTGATCGCGTCGGTGACGATCTCGCTGACGTTGACCGGCTCGAGCGACAGGGCGAGCTGCCCGGTCTCGATCCGGCTGATGTTGAGGACCTCGTTGATGAGGTCGAGCAGGTGCCGGCCGGCTCTGGTGATGTGGTCCACGTCCTCCCGCTGGTCGTCGTCGAGATGGTCCATCCCGAGCAGCTGGGCGAAGCCGAGGATCGCGTTGAGCGGCGTCCGCAGCTCGTGGCTCATCCGGGAGAGGAACTCGCTCTTGGCGCGGTTGGCCTGCTCGGCTTCGTCGCGGGCGGCTTCCAGTTGCGCGGTGCGCTGAATGACGCGCTGCTCCAGTTCCCTGTTGAGAGTGCGGGTCTCTTCTTCCGCCTGTCTGCGCTCAGTGATGTCGATGCCGAGGACGGCGAGCCGGGTCAATCGGTCGTCACTGTTAGAGATCGGGTGGACATAGTTGTCAATCAACCTTCCGGCGCGGACGTCTTCAAACCGGATCGGTTTGCCAGAGGCAACGACCTCGTCAATACGCGCCCTTCGTGCGGTTGCCACTGTCGGCGGCAAGAGATCAAAGAGATTCGCGCCGATCATTGCCTGAACATCCGTGCCCAGGCGTTGGGCAACGGTCTCGTTCGCCGCCAGGATCTGGCCTGCGGCATCCATCAGATAGACGGATTCTGGATTGGCGTTGACCAACCCATGCCACATCGCCTCGCTGGTCCTGAGTTCCTCTTGCCTCTTCCGCAGCACAGAGGTCATCTCTTGCGCCAGTGCCAGCGCTCTCCCACGCGTGTTCTCTTGTGCCCTGACGAAGAGGAAGGCAAGGAGACTGATGATGATCCCGACGACGAGAATGCCCCACGGCTGGAACTGCTCAGCGGCAGACGCAAAGGGCGGGAGGGTCGCAAAGGCCAGGGTCCATTCATGACCATAGAGAGCAATGGTCTGCTGGCTGGAGAACATCGGCGTGTCTTGTCGCTCCAGGGCGCGCCCCGATTCATCGCCGGCATACATCAAGGCGGACGAGACGACCCTAGTGCCATCGAATATCTCCAGATCGATATCGTCCAGGGGGTCCGGAAAGATTCCCCGGATGAGATTGCTGATGCGGAAGGGGCTGTACACGTATCCCTGGAGCGCCCCACGCGGCTCCCCGCTGCTGTGCGGCCGGTCGTGCGCGTAGACGGGGACGTACGTCAGGAAGCCAGCCTGGACATCCTGCTCGGTTTCCTGGACCAACGTCACC
>JAZDLC010000229.1:0-3984 GCA_043802345.1 Planctomycetota bacterium
GTGTCACCGAACCCCCTAATGCGGCCACGACGGAACACCTGAAAAGCGGCCACTTCGGGTAGCGGCCAATCGGGCATCGTCCCTGGTTTCAACCAGGGAGGGTGTCCATGGTCAACTGCCTGAAGATGATGAAACAACAACAGGTTCTGGCTCTTCTTGACCTCGGCTGGACGTACCGGCACATCGAGGCGGAGACCGGTGTCCGGCGGGAAACGATCTCCCGGTACGATCGCGCACGCCGGTCAAATGCGGCCAAAGTGTTCCCCGGCTCGGAGGGGTCTGCCGCCTTGTCCGAGGCAGGAAACACGGGCCTCGCCGATGCAAACCCGGCCAAAGTGTTCCCCGGCTCGGCGTCAAATGCGGCCAAAACGTTCCCCGGCTCGGCCCTTCCGGCGCGAGCCTCGGCGGCCACCTATCGGGATGCCATTACCGAGAAACTGGACGCCGGTCTGAGCCTGCAGCGAATCTGGCAAGACCTGGTCGAGGAGTTCGGCTACGGCCACAGCTACGAGTCGGTCAAACGGTATGTGCGGCAGCTCGACCGACCGAAGCGCGCGGTGGGGGTTTACCACTCGGAACCAGGAGAAGAAGGTCAGATCGATTTCTTCCAGGGAGCACCGACCTTCAATGCGACCACGGGCCAGTGGGCCCGGCCGTGGGTGTTCCGACTGACCCTCTGCCACTCCCGCCATGGATATGAAGAGGCGGCGTGGGATCAGAAGATCGAGACCTTCCTGCGGCTCCACGAGAGCGCGTTCCACGACATCAAAGGCGTTCCTCGTGTTCTCCGCCACGACAACCTGAAAGCGGCGGTCGTGCGGGCCTGCCTCTACGATCCGGACTCGAACGACATCTACACAGCCTTCGCCGAGCACTGGGGCTTCACCTCGCTGCCGATCAAGCCTCGGACCCCGAGGGAGAACGGGAAGCAGGAGAGGAGCGGCGGCTACGTCAAGGACAATGCCCTCAAGGGACGTCGGTTCGAGAGCCTAGAGGAGCAGAACGCCTTCCTGCGGCACTGGAACCGCACCATTGCCCGGCTCCGGATCCACGGCACCACCCGGCGACAAGTGTACGCGCACTTCCTCGAGACCGATCAGCCCGCCCTGAGCCCGCTCGCTCCGGAGCCGTTCGCCTTCTTCCACTCTGGCGTCCGCACCGTCCATCCCGATGGCCACGTCGAAGTGGATGGCTCCTTCTATCCATCGCCCATCAACGTGCTCAACGAAGAGGTCCGCGTCCGCTGGGATCGCTATTTGGTCCGCCTCTATCAAGGCGACAACTTGATCGCCGTCTATCAGCACCTGACTCCGGGCCACTACGCATCCCGTCCGGGAGCATCCGCCCACGAAACCACCTCGACCCAGCGCGTCTTTGCCGAGCAGTTGCTGGGCCGCTGCCTACGCGTGGGGCCGCCGCTGCGCGTCTGGGCTGAAGATGCGATCCGAGAGCGAGGGGTGCGTGCCTATCGCCTGATCCAGGGCGTTCTGGGCCTGACTCGGACCCATCCGCGGGAACGACTCCTCCACGCCGCTCAGTGCGCGCAGGAACACGGCCTCTTCCGCTACCGGGACCTGAAACGGTTGACCGAAACGGCTCCCGTGCCCACCCAGAACCGCGTGCTTCTGGTCGAACACGAGAGCATCCGTCCCATGGCTGACTACCGATTGGAGGATCTGTGATGAGTGTCCAACTCGATGCCCGGCTCCGTCACCTGAGGCTCTCCGGCATGGCCGAGGCTCTTCCCATCCGCATTCAGCAGGCCACCGGCGCAGGCCTGCCTCACCGGGAGTTCCTGGAACTGCTGGTGGAGGATGAACTGGCCCGAAGATCAGACCGGCTCTTTGCCCGGCGCCTGAAGCAGGCCTCGATCAGTCAACTCAAGGAGTTCACGGACTTCGACTGGTCCTTCAACCCGAAGCTGCCACGAGCCCGGCTCTGCGAGTTGGCCACCGGACGCTTCATCGCCCAGCATCATGGCGTTCTCCTGATCGGTCCACCAGGACTGGGAAAGAGTCACGCCGCTGTCGCGATCGCGGTCGGAGCCATCCGCGCCGGCTACCGCGCGCTCATCAAGAGCACCTTCGACCTGGCCCAGGACTTCACCGAGGCGGCCGCCACCGACGAGCGCCGCGAACTCGTCCAACAACTCACGCGCGTCGACCTGCTGGTTTTGGAGGACTTCGGGATGAGGAAACTCGGTCCCTCGGCGGCCGAGGATCTGCTCGAGATCTTCGTCCGGCGTCACGAGAAGGCATCCACACTCATCACCACGAACCGCCCGACAGAGGACTGGGGCCAGTTCCTGGGAGACATCCCGGCCACCACCGCCATCCTCGACCGGTTCCTCGAACACGCCGAGATCATCCGGATGCAGGGAAAGAGCTATCGAATGAACCGGCGAACCAGGCCGGAAACCCCGGCTCTCGAAGAGAAGAACTGATCGGATGCGGGGCCGACGGAACACGAACGATCGAATCCGGGGGGTACCCACGACTCGGACCTGGCCCCGATCGTCGCTCCTGCGCGCTCCTACGAAGTCGTCTTCCGGGGCCAGCTCTCCGGAACGGCTCGAAGCTGGCCAGAGGCGATCAACAGACCCCGACATCCCTGGTTGCCAGGATCACCTGGCAACCCCATACTCTCAACCAGCCGCACCGATGTGGCCGGTTTTGAAGTGTTCCCCACTGGCCGCTTTTGGGTGTTCGGTGACAGCCAAGCTCACGCGGCTCGCCGGGTTTCCGTGAGGATCCCGGGAGGATGGCTTCCCGGACGCAGATCCGTCGCGTGGGAACACGAGGAGGATCCGCGTCGGGTCGCGTGGAAGGCCGAGGGCGCCTCCGGAGTCCCGGGCGCGAATCGGGTCTGGGATCCAGTCCCGGCCGCCCGCGCGGCTCACCAGGAGGTTTCCTTGATGGTTCTTGTTGGCGGGGGCGATGAATCCATGAGGATCTTGTACCCCAAAGAATTTCAAGGCGGCAGGAGATTATCGCTTTGTCGGCGGCTCGTCTGTATCGCCCTCTCCTGACGTTGATCGCACAAAATACGCGCGCACATCCAGGAGTTCTCCGTCCCCTGACCGCAGCTCAAGTCGCTTCTGACCGAACTCGCCCTCCTTCACACCTCGCATCAGGGCCTCATTGACCTCATCGTAGGAAATTCGGTAAAGCTCCTTGTAGAGCGTTTCGGCTGTCCATGTGCGGTTTCCCAGCAGCACCATGACTTCCCGTTTGACCTGATCGATTCGCTGACTGTGCTTCCATCGCTGGACGAGCGTGATGCTACTTGTCGCGATGAAGGCGCCCAGCAGAACCACGAGAAGAACGATCCTCCGGCCGCGAGGCGAGATGGTAATGTATGCGGCGACAACGCTGCCGGCGGCCAAGGCAACGCCGATGATCGCAAGCCACGTGTCCGAACTCATCGTGCGAATCCCTCAAGGCCGGTTAGCTTGTCGTGCCATCCTACGGATGAGGCAAGCATTCTCTAACGTCGCGGCACCGTTGTCCGCTCCGAGTGGGAACTTCTTCCAGGGATTCGGACCGCCATGGACCGAGATCTGCACAATGGCAGACTGGTTGCCCTTGACGACCACGCGAATAACGCGATCCGCCGGTACGGGAAACGGATGAGGAATGGCCCCATCGCTCTGCTGTGGTGACTTGCCGCGTGCGAGGAGTCGGACGATAACCTTGCTCGCTGCTCCACCTATGCTGAGCTGCAGAATATCATTGGGCTGGAGGGCTGTCGGTTCCGCCAAATCGATCCACCCGCTCTTCGATTCCGGAGCCGCCCCCTTTCTCCCAACGAGCAGGCGACAATCAGGAGCAGGGGGCGTCCGCGAGGCGTCCGACGGATGGTGAATGACACATGCCTGCTCCAGTGTCGCCTGCCCGTTCCCCGGACCTAGATTCCGGTCCCAGGGATTCGTCCCGCCATGGACCGAGATCTGGACAATGTCCCTTTCGTTGTCGGGAAGCGCGA
>JAZDLC010000230.1:0-11227 GCA_043802345.1 Planctomycetota bacterium
CACCGAGCTGAGCGAGGCCCACGGCGGTGCGACTCTCTCGATCCGCTCCAGCGCCCTCGGCGAGGACCTCCATGCGTCGTTCGCCGGTCTGCACCAGAGTCGCCTGGGTGTTCGTCCAGAGGACACACCGGAGGCATGCCGCCAGGTCATGGCGTCGCTGTTCTCCACTCAGGCGCTGGCCCACCGCGGCCACCAGGGGCTTTCCGACGCCGACGCCGAGATGGCGGTCATCTTGCAGGTCATGGTGACTCCGGCGGCGAGCGGCGTGCTGTACACGCGGGATCCCCTCGGCGGCGAAGACGATCTCATGCTGGTCAGCGCGGTCCCCGGCCTGGGGCTCGGCCTCGGGGACGGCACCATCGACGCCGATGTGTACGCGATCAGGGCCGGCGACCCGCCGGTCGTCAGCGTGCGGAACCTCGGCCAGCGGGATCACTACCTCGAACTCGGTCCCGCCGGTCCAAGGAGGCGCGAGCTCGACTCGCCGGACGCGATGCGCCAGGCGCTACCGGCGGACGCCGTCCTTCAACTGGTCCGGCTGGGGGAGCGTCTCCAGGCGCTGCTCGGCGGACCGCTGGACGTCGAGTGGGTGCGGGATCGCGAGGGACGCTTCTGGATCGTCCAGGCCCGGCCGCTGTCGGTGTTGGAGTGTGGCGGCGCCGCCGCGCGGGTCCGGGTGCGCGCGCCCGTGCTCCTCTCGGGTGGCCAGACGGCCCGGCCGGGCGCCGCTTCCGGACCGGTGTTCATCGTGAGTGGGCCGGAGAACATGGCGGCCTTCCCGGCTGGCGCCGTGCTGGTGGCGCGGGAGTCGTCGCCGTCGCTGGCGTCCCTGCTGCCCGCGGCCGTGGCGCTGATTACCGAGGTCGGTGGCGTGGCCGGCCATCTGGCCGCCCTGGCGCGGGAGTATGGAGTGCCGGCGCTCCTCGGGGTCCGCGGGGCGCTTTCCCGGCTCTCCGCCGGTGAGATCGTGACCGTGGACGCTCTCGGCCGCAGGGTCTACTCCGGGCGCGTGGGGGCGCTCCTGGACCAGAACGTATCGGTCCGGCGGGCCCGCTCCGCGGGGCAGGCGGAACCGATCTGGCTGATGGTGGCGCAGCTCGTCAGCCGGCTGAATCTCACCGATCCCCGCGCGCCGGACTTCAATCCGCGGGGGTGCCGGAGCTTCCACGACCTGATCCGCTTCATGCACGAGATGTCGTTCCGGGAGATGTTCAATCTGGGAGACGAGGTGGGCAAGACCGCCGGCGCCCAGGCCCGGCGCCTCGACGCGCGCCTCCCCTTTGAACTGTGGTTCATCGATCTGGGAGGCGGGCTGGAGGCGGACGGCGCGGAGCGCCTGGAGCCTCGGGGAGTCATCTCGGGGCCCGGCGCGGCTTTCCTCCACGGGCTCCTCGATCCGCGCGTCCACGGGAACGGGCCGCGCCCCGTGAGCGTGAAGGGGCTGGCCTCGGTCTTCAGCGGTTCCCTCCTGACGCCGCCAAAGACGGGCCAGGAACGCGATATCGGCAACCGCGCGTATGCGGTGGTGGGGGCCAGGTACCTCAACTTCAACTGCCGCGTGGGATACCACTTCACCGCCCTCGACTGCTACTCGGGAGCGCAGATCAACGACAACTACATCAGCTTCCGCTTCCACGGCGGCGCCGCCACCGAGGACCGGCGCTCGCTGCGGGCACAGATGGTCGAACGTATTCTGGAGGGGCTCGAGTTCGCGGTGGAGCGCAACGGCGACGCGGTGAGCGCCTTCCTGAAGAAGCGGCCTGCCGAGGAGATCGGAAAGGTCCTGGCCGAGATGGGGCGGCTGATCCTGTACACCCGCCAGATGGACATGCTCATGGACGGGCCGGCGATGGTCGAGTGGCTCGCCAAGGCATTCGCCCGCGGCAACTACGGTCTGAGCCGCACGGATCCGGAGTCAGGAGCATGATCCGGCCGTACGCACAGCTTGCCCGGCGCATGGTGCTGGTGGCGCTGCTGATCGCCCTGGTCCCCCTGAACGGCGTTGGGATCGGAATCTACTACTATTTCCAGCGCGCCAGCCGGGAGAACCTGAAGGAGGAGATGCTGTCGCGGGCGACCAACCGCGGCGGCGCCATCGCCCTGTTCCTGGCCGAGCGCACCTCGCTGATCGAGGTGCTGGCCCGTTCCGGCAAGCTGGCCGAGATCAGGGAACGGCGCGCGCTGACCAACCTCTTCCAGGTGCTGAACCGGCGCGCCTGGTCGTTCGTCGATCTGGGCGTGATCAATGCGCAGGGAGACCAGATCTGCTACGTGGGCCCGTACGAGCTGGAGAACCGGAATTACCGGGAAGCCGAGTGGTTCGAGCTGGCGATGGAGCGTGGCGTCTACATCAGCGACGTCTTCATGGGGATCCGGAACATCCCGCACTTCGTCATCGCGGTGAAGCACGAGGGCGACGACGAGCCATGGGTGCTGCGGGCCACCATCGACTCCGAGGTGTTCAACCGCCTGGTGCGCAGTGTCCAGGTGGGGCGAAGCGGGGACGCGTACATCGTCGATGCGAAGGGGCGGCTGCAGACTCCGAGCCGCTTCGGCGGGGAAATCCTGAGTCCGTCGGGATTGGACGTCCCATCGATTCCCCCCGGCAAGAGCGTGTTGACAAGGAAGAATGGCGGCGGAAACACCGTCTTCAGCGCCTTCACGTGGATCCCCACCACCGACTGGCTGCTGGTGGTGGACCAGGATCCTTCCGAGGTGCTGGCGCCTCTCAACCTGGCCCTCCGCGTAGGGATGGCCGTCCTGCTGACGGCGAACCTGCTCATTGTCGCCGCGGTGCTGCTGCTGGTCCGCCTGTTTGTGCGCCAGCTCCGGAAGAACGACCGCGAGCGGGCCGAGCTCGACGCCAACCTCGCTCATTCCGCGCGGCTGGTTTCCCTGGGACGGATGGCCGCCGGTGTGGCCCACGAAATCAACAACCCGCTGGCGGCCATCGGTGAGCTCGCCGGCGAGCTGGAGGACCTCCTGGATCCCGACTTGTTGAAGCAGACTCAGGACGGCGAGCTGTGCCTCGGCAACCTGGTCAAGATCCAGGGCCAGGTGGAGCGGGTCCGCGACGTGACCCAGCGCATGCTCAAGTTCGCCAGGCGGATGGAGCCCCACCTCGAGGAGCTGGACATCAACAAGGTGGTGAAGGAGTCGTTTGCCTTCGTCGGCAAGGAGGCCAGCTTCCAGAACATCGAGGTCGAGCTGGAGCTGGACCCGGGCCTGCCGGCGTTCAAGGGGGATCGCGCGCAGATGCAGCAGGTGCTGTTGAACGTGATGAACAACGCGTTCGACGCCGCCGGGCAGGGCGGGCGGGTGGTGATCGCGACCGCCCGCGCCGGGGACTTCCTGGAGGTGCGGGTCAGCGACAGCGGGCCCGGAATTCCCCGCGAGGTGCGAGACCGCGTCTTCGACCCGTTCTTCACCACCAAGGCGCCGGGGGAGGGGACCGGCCTGGGGCTGTCGATCAGCCATTCGATCATGCAGAAGCTCGGCGGCGAGTTGACCTTTATCAGTCCCCCCGGCCAGGGCGCCACGTTCATCGCGAGGTTTCCTGGGTGCCTCCCGCGGCCCGACGAAGAAACCATGGAGGAAGAGTCATGAGACAGTGCAAGGTTCTGGTGGTGGACGACGAGACTGACTTCCTCGATTCACTGGTCCGGCGGCTCTGCCGGCGGGGCCTGGAGGCAGTCGGGGTCACCAGCGGTGAAGCTGCCCTGGAGCGTTTGCCCAGGGAGCCATTCGACGTGGTGGTGCTCGACGTGAAGATGCCCGGCATGGACGGCATCGAGGTGCTGCGCCGCCTCAAGGAGAAGGGCATCCAGGTGGAGGTGATCCTTCTCACGGGCCACGCGTCGGTCGAATCGGGCGTCGACGGTGTCGAGCTGGGGGCGTTCGACTATCTGATCAAGCCAGTGAAGCTGGACGACCTGATGGAGCGGATCCGCGACGCGGACGAGCGCGGTCAGCTCGTCCGCAAGACGGCCCCCTAGGGACCCATGAGCATCACCGACCGCATCCTACGCCTCTTCAGCAGCCAGTCGGAACCGGACCCGGCCGCTCTCGCCAGGCTGCGCGCCCGCATGGGGGCGCGCTTCCAGGACTACCGCGATCTCTTGAGATCGAACAATCGCGCCCTCACGTTGATGGCCGAACTGCAAGGAGGCGAGCAGCAAGAGGCGCCGATCACACCGGCCTTTCTGCGTGCCTCCGCCACCGGCCTGGCGGTCGCCGTGCGCTCGATGATCCGGCACCTCGACGCCCTGGCGCCGGACCGCTATCCGGAACTCCGGGAGCGCTTCGGAGAGATCCTGTGCGCCCTCGACGAGGTCGTCTGCGACGAGCGGCCGGCGCCGGACGGGCCGCTGGTGACCGATCTTGCCTTGCTGGACCGGGGGAAGGTCGAGCTGACGGGCCCCAAGATGGCGATGCTCGGCGAACTCCGGGCGCGGGGGTTGGAGGTGCCGGACGGGTTCGTCGTCACGACGGTCGCCTATGACCGGTTGATCGCCCACAACCAGCTCCGTCCGGAAATCGACCGGCTGCTGCAGGTCCGCGGCGTGGAGCGGGTGGACGAGCTGTTCGCCGCCTGCTCGGCGTTGCAGGGACTGTTTACCGAGGCGGAGCTGCCGCCGGGGCTGGAACAGGAGATGGCGGCTGCCGCGCACGCGCTGCAGGAGGCGCACGGTCCCAAGCTGCGGCTGGCGGTACGCTCCAGCGCCCTGGGGGAGGATGCGTCGCATGCTTCGTTCGCCGGCCAGTTCCGCACCCTGCTGAACGTGCATCCGCGGGAACTTCCTGACGCCTACCGCGAGGTGGTGGCCAGCGCCTACAGTCCGGAGGCGTTGACCTACTACCGGCACCACGAGTTGCGGGATCAGGATCTGGCCATGGCGGTGGGCTGCCAGGTGATGATGCCGGGAATGGCCGGTGGCGTGGCTTACAGCTCCTCCCCCGTAGACCTAGCCGATCAGAGGGTCTGGATCAGTGCCTGCTGGGGACTGCCGAAGGGGGTCGTGGATGGCTCCGGGAACGCCGAGCAGATCGCGGTGGACCTGGCGACGTGGCAGGTGGAGCGATGGACCGGCGGGCAGGGGTGCATCTACCAATGTGATCCCCGGGGGGGTGTCCTGGCCACGCGCCTCCCGGCCGAGCTGGTCCGACAGTCGCCCCTTTCCGACCAACTGGCGCGCGAACTGGCGGCGCAGGCGCGGGAGCTGGAAGACGCGTTCGGCGGACCCCAGGATCTGGAGTGGGCCCTGACCAGCGATGACCGGCTGGTGTTCCTGCAGTGCCGTCCTTTGCATTGCGCGGCAAAGGGCAGCGCGCCGCTCTCCGTGGAAGCGCTGCCTCCGCCCCTGATCGTCGGGGGGCTCGGCGTGTCTCCGGGCGCCGCTGCCGGGAGGATCCACTGGGTCCGCACCGGGCAGGACGCGCTTGCCTTCCAGAAGGGCCAGGTCCTGGCGGTGGAGCGGCCGCTCCCCCGCTGGGCTTCACTGCTGGGTCGGGCGGCGGCGGTGCTGGCGACGGAGGGGAACCTGGCCGGCCACCTGGCAACCGTTGCGCGGGAATACGGAGTGCCGGCGCTGTTCGATCTCCGCGTCCCGCTTTACGGGTTGCCGCAGGGAACCGAAGTGACGGTGGACGCCGACCGCGGGGCGGTCTACCCGGGCCAGGTGCCCGAGCTGCTGGTTCCACGCCAGCGACCGAGTGCCCCGCCGTCGCGGCTCAGGCTGGCTCTCCGCCGTCTCGTGGAGCTGGTGGTGCCGCTGCATCTCGTCGATCCCGCCGTTCCCGAATTCAAGGCCTCGAACTGCCGGACGCTCCACGACATCACCCGCTTCTGCCACGAGCAGGCGGTGCAGGAGGTCTTCCGCGTTGAGGGAGGAAAGTTCCCCCAGGCGGCGGCGAAGCGGCTCTACTTCGATGTCCCGATGGACTGGCAGCTCATTGACCTCGGCGGCGGTTTCCACGCGGAAGTGAAGGAAAAGCACGTGCGTCTCGAGGAGATCGCCTGCCGGCCGTTCCTGGCCCTGTGGCAGGGCATGACCGCCGTGGAGTGGGCCGGACCGCCGGTGAGCGCCGGCGGGCTGGCCTCGGTGATCATGCAGTCCTCCATGCGCCCGGAGCTGGAGAACCGTTCCGGCTGGCCGGACGGCAACTACTTCCTGGTGGGAAGGGACTTCATGAACCTGCAGTCGCGGCTGGGGATGCACCTGGCATCGGTGGAGGCGCTGGCGGGCCAAGAGGCGGAAGAGAACTTCGTGATCTTCGCATTTCAGGGGGGCGGTGCCGACATGTCCCGGCGGCAGGCGCGTCTCGAGCTGATGGGAAGCGTGCTGGAGGGGCTGGGATTCGACATGACCATCAAGATGGACGTGGGAAGGGCCCGGGCGGCAGGAGTGACCGCCGAGCGCGCCCTGAAGATGGTCCGTGCCCTCGGCTACCTGCTGATCCACACCCGCCAGCTCGACATGGCCATGACCGATTCACGCCTCGTGGTCGGCCATCGCGGGAAGATGGACGAGGACCTGCAGGCGCTCGAGCACTCCCCGATCCCGTGAGGCACAGCGGCGTAGTCATAAGCGATGACACGATAAGGCTCTAAGGGGTGACCCCTCCCACGCTCGGGCGCCAGACAGCCGCCCTTTGGGTCGCCATGATGATCCAGCGGCCGTGATGACAGGAAGAGGGGTCGGGAAGTGGGAGCGCGGTACAGGAAGCGTTGTCAAGAGACGATGGCGAACCTGCCGATGATCCTCCAGGAGGTGTCGGAGGAGACCTCGCTTCATGCCAACCGTCTGTCCGCTGTGCCGATTCGACCTGGAGAGGCTGATCGCTTCCTGCGATGTGAGCCGTGCCTTGCTTGACCGGTGGAGACCCGGTTCGGTGAGGAAGGAGGAGGGGGACCGCACGCGATGAAGCGAGTCGTCGTTCTCGGCGCAGGCATCTCCGGCTTGACACTGGCCCGTCAGCTGTCCCGGAAGGGACACTCCGTCGCGATCTACGAGAAGGAGGGCCAGATCGGCGGTCTGTCGAAGACTCTTGAATACGGTGGTCAGCTCTTTGACCTGGGCCCCCACGAATTCTGCACGAACAACCCTGTCCTGCTCGGACTGCTCTCCGAAGTGCTGGGCGCTGACCTGCTGGTACGACACAAGAGCGTCGCGCAGTACTTCATGGGGGACTTCCTGGACTATCCCATCCGGCCGCTTCAGGTCGTCCGCAAGGCCAGCAAGTCGCTGATCGCCCGGACCGCGTGCGACTTCGTCGTGTCTCGCCTGAAGAACCTGGTTCTCCGGCCACCCGATCGCTCCTTCAAGGGTTGGGTCGAGAACCGCTTCGGTACGACCCTGTACCGGCGCTACTTCGGCCCCTATACCCGGAAGGTCTGGGGCATCGATCCTGACCGGCTCGATCCGACAACCGCCTCCGACCGCATCGCATTCAAGGGGATTCCCGACTTGCTTCTGAAGACTCTCCAGTTCTTCATGTTCGGGAAGGAGCAATACGAATCCAGCCACAACCCGCTCAAGTCGAGCTTCTACTACGCCAGGGGCGGCATCGGCACTCTGCTGAACCGACTTCACCAGGAGTGTCTCGAGTCGGGCTGCGAGATGAGGTGCAACTGGGAGGCCAGGGAGTTTGTGGTCGCGGAAGATCGGGTCGTGGCGATGGTCGGCCCGTCGGGGGAGGTGGTTCAGGACTTCGACATCATCATCAGCACGGCGCCCCTCACCCAGATCAACAACCTGTTGGGCCGGCCGGAGCTCAACGATCGACTTTCCTTCCGATCGATGATCTTCTGTTTCCTCGAAATCCCGAGGTCAGGGACGAATCCATTTCACTGGATCTACTTCCCGGAACAGGAACAGGTCTTCCAGAGGATTACAGATTTCTCCCTCTTCGATGCGGCGATGTCGAAGCCCGGCCACACCGCCCTCTGCGCCGAGATCGCCTGCTTTGAGGGCGATCCTGTATGGAAGAGCGATGACGACGCGATTGTGGGTGAGGTGGTCGAGGACCTCGTCGCTGCGGGCGTCCTCAGAGACAGGGCCATCGCAGGGGGGTGGATCAGACGGGAACGGCACGCCTATCCCATGCAGGTCAACCGCTACCGGGATCACGTCACCAGGGCCCTTTCCCATGTCATGTCGGTGAGCAATCTCGTCACAACCGGCAGGCAGGGCCTGTACAAGTACTGCAACATGGATGAATGCATGGAAATGGCGCTGAATCTGGCGGAGTCGGTCGACCATGTGAAGTCCGCGCCAGTACTGCTGGACTCGAACTGGAGGGGCGCGGGAGTTGGGTCGGGCTAGACGATGTCCGCACGCTCGTCAAACCAGACGGCTCACGATGCCGGCGGACCGTGCATGGGACTGGTCTGCTCGGTCTTCATGGTGCTGCTGGCTGCGCTCTACTTCATGAACAGTTCGGATGTCGCGATGTTCGCCATCCCGACGGCCCGCAATGATGACCGACTCTTCATTGAACTGGCGACTGCCCTTGTCCGGGGATCCTGGTTCGGTCCATACGACAGCCTGACTCTCGCCAAGAGTCCGGGCTACGCCTTCTGGCTGGCTGCGTGTCATGTTCTGGGCATGCCGCTGCTCTTTGCACAGAAGCTCCTGTACCTTCTCGCTTGCACTCTCCTGGTGCGGGTCCTGCCGGCATGCCGGGTCAACCGATGGTTCTGCCTCATCATCTACGCCGCCCTGCTCTTCATTCCGGTCATGACCACGCAGCAAATGCTCCGTGTCTACCGGTCGAGCATCCACCCGGCTCTGATCGTGCTCCTCATATCGGTGATGATCCGCCACTTCCTGGTCGACCCTCCGGCCCGGAAGGCCCCCTTTCTGGCCTGGGGCGTCTTCTCAGGGTGCGTCACGGCGGCCTTCTGGTTGAACAGGGAGGAGGGCATTTGCGCCCTGCCTCTGGTCGTGTGCCTCGCGATCTCCTTGCTCTGCTCCCTGCGTCGGCAGGACGGAAGAGCAAGGTTGAAGTCGGTGCTGTTTGCCGCCTTCCCCTTCCTCGTCGGTGCGGGTCTGGTCCTGTCTGTTGCGGCACTGAATCGCGCGAAGTTCGGCGTGTTCACCTGCTGTGAGATCAAGTCGAGTCCTGATGCTTCTGCGATGGAGGCGCTTCAGTCCATCAAGACGGAACGGCTGCCGTACGTGACGGTTTCGCGCGCCGCCTGCGACCTGGCCGGCGAGGCGAGCCCCGCGTTCAAGGAACTGAGGCCGTGCCTGGAGAAGGTCTGGGCGAAGTGGTCCGCGACCAGCCCCGAGGACATTCCGCGGCCCGAGAACGAAATCGCTGGTGGTTGGTTTCCGTGGGCACTCAGGGATGCGGCGCAATTGGCCGGCCATCATTACTCCGCGCCGATGGCGGAAGCCTTCTACACAACGATCGCGGCAGAACTCAACCGGGCCTTTGCCGCGGGCACTCTCGCGAAGGACGACAGTCCGTTCCTGCTCGGCTTCCTGCTCTCCAGGGAGATGCTGAGGGGAACGGTGAAGCAGTTGCCTGAGGCGATTCGGAAATCGGTCACATTCTGGGGTTGCGACGCGATCCCTTTCTACAGCCGGGGGCCTCAATCAGGAGTGCTCGAGATCGAGCGTTTCACCGGGAGCAGAATGGAGGCGAGCGAGGAAACGGCTCCGCCCGGATACTTTGATGACCGGGAAGGTGACCGGACAAGGCGGCATGCCATCTGGCTGGGCTACAGCTATTTTGTGCCGTGGATCTCGATCCTCGGAGTGGCCGGATTCGTCATCGCCACCTGCCTTCTCCTGACCCGGCGAAAGACCTCCTCGCTCTACTTCCTCTGTGGCGGCCTGTTCCTCTACCTGCTCGCGCTGCTCCTCTGCCTGTGCATGATCCACACTTCCTCGTTCCACACGCTCGCGCCTCTCTATCTCTCAACCTGCTATCCGCTTGTAGTCCTCTGCTCCATCCTGTCGATCTGCCTTCCCTTTCTTGGTACGGTGCCGCGGCACCGCACCTGAGGCTGGCGTCGATCATGGCTGAGAAGTCCGGTTCCGCTCCGTCCCCGGCCGGGGCCCTCGTCACGAGCGACTGGGCGTTCGAATTCCTCAGGTCCCGGTTCGCGTCCGGCATTTCCCCGCTCCAGAGAATTCGGGAAGGGGAAACATCCACCGCCTTCACGTTCGCCGTTCGCGGAGAACGCTTTGTCGCTCGCTTCAATCAGTGGCGGGAGCCGTTCGAGAAGGACCTGTACGCCCATCAGCACTTTTGCTTGACCGGGATTTCCGTACCCGAACTGCTCGCGATCGAGACGGTCCGCGACAGTCTTCATTACGCGTTGACCCGGAGCGTCGAGGGCGTGACCCTCGACGCGCTTTCCCGGCGACAGTTGGTGGCTCTCCTGCCCCGGATCCTCGAGGCGCTCGACCTGATCCATTCCGTGCCGATCGCGGCCGAGGCCGGCTGCGGTGACTGGGACGGAGACGGAGTCGCCCGATTCGGCAGCTTCGCCCAGTACCTGAGGAGTCTCGGGGACTCCGAGCTCAGCCGCTGCCCGTCCCTGCTGGATGACGACTCCATGCTGGATCGGTCCCTCTTCGACAGTCTGACCCAACAGATTGACGAACTCGCCGACTGCTGCAAAGAAACGCCGTCGCTCGTGCACGGCGACTTCGGCTCGAACAACCTGCTCACGGACGGCGAGAGAATCACCGGCATTCTCGACTGGCAGTGTTCGAAGTATGGTGATCCGCTGTTCGACGTCGCCTACCTCGACTTCTGGTCGAACAGGCTCGACTACCTCGAAGCATATGCGGCTCACATGGAGAGGAACGCACCTGGTCTTGCCGACTACGAGCGGAGGATCCGGTGCTGCAGCATCGCCGTCGGTCTGAGCGCACTCTGCTTCTTCGTCCATGCCGGAAGGCACGCCGCCTTCGCCGAGGCGCGAGCGAGGCTCGCGGGAATCATGGCGCGTCCCCGTACCTACGGCGACAGCTCGTAGGCCGTATGCGGCGAACGGGGATTCCGCCCCGTGTGCAGGAGGTCAGCGACTTCAAGATGGCGGTGTAGAGGCCCAGGACCTCAGTACCTTAGGGTCCGCGCAGAAATAACTTCCTGTTTTGGGCGAGCAATCGTCGTTCCTGGCAAGGCGCGACGACGACCGTGTATTCGAGATACTCCGAGGAGGAGCAACACAGCCAGGGGCGGCGAGGGCCGGCCAAAACAGGGAGCT
>JAZDLC010000231.1:0-7411 GCA_043802345.1 Planctomycetota bacterium
ATCAGGTTGGCGCCGTCCAGCGAGAGGTAGGCATCGACATTCACCTCGGCGCCGCCGGGTGCCAGCAGCACGATGGTCCCAGGGGTCGGAGAGGATCCCAGCGGCTTGACGGTCAGCGAGAGCAGAGTGCTCCGCGAGGCCAGCAGGTTGAACTTCGCGACCAGGTCATTGCCGACCTTCGCCTTGATCTTGCGCGCGCGGGCCTTCTTGTTGACCGTGTGCGAGGAGGTCAGCTTGTAGAAGCCGATGGTCTCATCTCCGGTCACGACCCGTAGCTGATACGCTCCGCTGGCCGCCGCCTTGAACTTGACCTTCTTCGACTTGCCGTTGAACGCAGGCGTGGTCTTGTTCCAGGCATTGATCAGCACGCCTGCCTCGTCGAGCAGTTCGATCCGCAGCGTCTGGATCGCGTTCGACTGTTGCTCGGGCGGCACCTCCACCAGCTTCAGCTTCACCTTCTCTCCCTTGGTCAGCTCGAGCAGGCCCCGGTCCTCGTCCAGCGCGGTCGAAATCTGGCCGACGATCTCCTGGCCGGGATGCACCCGGACCGGGCCGTTCACATCAATCGACACGGTGCCGGAGAGGAAGTCGACCCCGTCGATGGCGCCGGACTGGAAGTCCCAGTTGGGGCTGAAGCCCGATTCGAGCGTCAGGCCCGCGAAGTAGACCGGAGCCCCGTAGAATTCGGGAGAGTCCGGGACGGTGAAGGTCGCCGTGGCGGTCCCCTGCGGGCCCAGGGTGCCCACGATGTTGCTGAAGTAGGCTGATTCCGGGGTGGTGTAGGCCATCAGCAGCAGGGAGTCGACCGCCAGGTTGAGACGCCGATACCCGTTGACCGAAACGCCCGGACCATCGCCCATGGAGGGGAAGAGCATGTACTGTTCGCCGCCCATGCCCGGGAAGTCCAGATTGATGTTCACCGTCTGGGTCAAGGAAGGCGATCCGCCGGCCTGGATGAAAGGAATGGTGAACAGACGGGCGTAGATATCGCCGTCGCCGCTGGAGTCGTACCAGACGGTGATCAGCCGATCTCCGCCCTGGGTCAGACAGGACTTGCCATGGGTCTGATCGCCGGCGGTGTTGGTGTGCACCCGCATCTCGGTGCTCAGGGGGCTGCCGTTCCGGCCGAACCGGCGCAGGTAGAGATCGAAATCGCCGGAGGCGTTGCTTTCCCAGGTGACGACGAAGTTGCCGACGTAGTCGCATGTGACCTGGGGATCGCGCTGGTCGCCGGCCGTGGTGTTCGTCACCAGGAACTGCGGGCCCTTGGCAATACCGCTGCTGTCGAACAGGCGGGCGTAGATACCCCAGCCGTCGCCATCGGTGCCGCTCTCGTCCTGCCAGACCACGACGAAGTCGCCGTCGCCGTCCATGGCCACGATCGGATCCCGCTGCTGTCCCGCGGAGTTGGAGTTCACCAGGAAGGATGGGCCGAGGGCGCTGCCGTACTGATCGTACAGCCTCGCCAGGACTTCCCGCGGTTCGCCGGTGGTCCCGCCGGCGTCGACGTAGGCGCAGACGAACAACCCGTCGCGACTGCAGGAAACCGAAGGATCGATCTGGGTGGTGTCGGCCGGCTCGTTGATCAGGAATTCGCCGGTGAGCGGCGTGCCGACCCGGTTGAAGATCCGGCCGATGACTCCGCACGAACCGTCGGTTCCCGCGTCACCCCAGGCAACCATCACCCGGCCATTCGGCATGAAGGCGGCATGCGGCTCGAACTGGGATTCGACGGTATGAGTGTTCAGAATCTTCTCGGTGCCGTACGCAGTTCCATCCGCCCGGAAGAACCGGCCGGCGCACCCCATCTGGTCGCCATCGTTGCCATGCCGGTCGCTGTAGCAGATCAGGAAGTCGCCGGTCGCCGGATCCATCGCGGCATAGGTCTCGTCCTGGGTGCCATTGGTCAGGGCCAGGTTGAGCTGGACGTCGTCCGACAGGGGCGTCCCGTTCCGACCGAAACGGCGGTAGAAGATGTCTCCCTGAGCGTAGGAAATGACGAAATTCCCGTCGTCATCGCAGGCGACCCAGACGTCGTGCTGATCCCAGGTGGTTCGGGAATTGGCCAGGAACGCCGGGCCCAGCGGGGTGATCTCACCCGCGAATGAAAGCCCGCAAGCGAGTATGAAGGCGGTGATTCCAGCAGTGGTCCGCATACGACTCTCCCTGACACGAGACGCAAAACACGTATCGTTCCCTCTCCTTCGACGCCGACAGAGTCCACCAGATGGGTGCTGGTGAACGCTCCTGGCCTCCTATAATGAACCAGGATCCCGAAGAGGGCCATCCCTTTTCGAAGGAATCGGCCTGGCTGCTGAAACCGAGGCTCCCGGGAGAGTCTGGCGGAGCCCAGTGAAACACGACCCTTCATCCACCCGCACATGGCGGCTGCTGAACCTCTCGCGCGGCTTAGAGGAGTCAGAGCAAGAACTTCGGCTCCGGGCCTGCCGCAAGGCGGGGGTGTCGCCGGATCGCCTGCGCGGTTTCCGCATTGCCCGGCAATCGCTGGACGCCAGGCGCCTGAGGGGGGAAATCCTCTTCCGGTGTCAGGTCGACCTGATCCTACCGGCCGCCACCTCCACCCCGGCCATGCGCAGGGCGCAGAAAGCCGGCAAGCTGCGGGAGGCCCCCAAGCCGGCCGCGCTCGAGCTGGAGGGGCTGCCGGCGTCGGTTCGCAAGACACGGGTGGTGGTGGTCGGGGCGGGTCCGGGCGGACTGTTCGCCGCCGTGACCCTGGCGAGGAACGGCGCCCGGGTCACGGTGATCGACCGGGGCGACCCGATCCCGCTGCGGGGACGCAGCATCGTGGCGATGCACCGGTATCGGCGCCACGACCCCGAATCGAACCTGCTGTTCGGCGAGGGGGGCGCGGGGACCTATAGCGACGGCAAGCTGTACACCCGCGTCGACGACCCGCTGGAGGTGCTGCTGCTCGAGGAACTGGTCGCCTGCGGCGCCCAGCAGACGATCCTCTACGACGCGCGCGCCCACATCGGCACCGACCGATTGCACCGCGTCATCCCCGCGCTGAGAGAGCGGCTGCGGACGCAGGGAGTGGAGTTCCACTGGCGAGCCCGCATGGAAGGCCTGGCGGTCGACGACGGGCCGCCGAAACAGGTGCGGGCCGTGAAGACCTCTGGTGGCGAGTTGCCGTGCGACGCCGTCCTGGTTGCGGTCGGGCACTCCGCCCGGGACAGTTGGAGTGTGCTGGCGAGCCACGGTGTTCTCTTCGAGAGCAGGCCGTTCCAGTTCGGCGTCCGCGTGGAGCATCCCCAGTCGCTCATCGACCGGGCCCGTTTCGGAACCGGGAAGGAGCGAGAGCTGCTCGGGGCCGCCTCGTACAACCTGGTGATGAAGCAGAGCGGTGATGACCCGGGCGCCCATTCGTTCTGCATGTGCCCCGGCGGGCGGATCGTGGCCAGCATCAGCGACCCGGGACACCTCTGCACCAACGGCACGAGCAACTCCCGCCACTCCTCGAAGTTCGCCACCGCGGCGATCGTGACGACCGTTCGGCCCGCGGACTGGGCGCCCTTCGGCGACGGTCCGTTCGCTGGCGTCGCCTTTCAGCGCCACTTTGAGAAGCTGTTCTTCGACGCGGGTGGTGGCGACTACACCGCCCCTTCGCAGCGAGTGCCCGACTTCCTTTCCGGCCGCCTTTCTGAAGGAGAGCTCCGCACCAGCTACCTGCTCGGAGCGCGCCCGGAGCGGATCGACGAACTGCTTCCCCCGCGTGTCCGGGACGCCCTGAGGAAGGCCCTGCTTCAGTTCGACCAGAACATCCCCGATTTCGCCGGCCCCGAGGGGCTGCTCATCGGCGTGGAGAGCCGCAGCTCCGGCCCGGTCCGCATCCCACGGGACCGGGAGACCGCCCGCGCGGTCGGCTTCTCCAACCTTTATCCAGTGGGCGAGGGAGCCGGCCACGCCGGCGGCATCATGTCCGCCGCGCTCGACGGCGCCAACAGCGCCCGGGCGCTGCTGCGAACCGTTTAGCCGGGGAAACTGGGGGACATTGGTTAGATGTCAACTTTCTCCCCACGCCAATCGGTCATGAGCAGAGAGGGGACATTCGTTAGATGTCAACATTCCCGACACGCGCAGCGCTCGGGCAACGTCGGGTCCGCGCTTCGCACACGACCGCGGGCGCGATGCCCAGTGTCCGCGCGTGACAAGGAAGTTGCAATAGAACGAATGTCCCCTGTGGGTTCCCGCGAAGAGGTTGTCCCGTACCGGATGGAAAGAAGTGTGAAGTGGTGACCCTGACGGGATTTGAACCCGTGTTACTGCCTTGAAAGGGCAGTGTCCTGACCGGGCTAGACGACAGGGCCACGAAGTTTGGCGACGGTAACGGAGCAGGGACTTCTCGTCAAGTCAGGGAGGCTCAGTCCTCGTCGTCGTCCGGTTCATCGAGATGCAGGGTCCTGCGACCCTCCACGGAGATGCGGTCCGGGCTCCAGCGCGGTTCAAAGACAACCTTGACGTCGCAGGCGGAGACGCCTGCGAGCTCCTCGACCCGCTCCCTGACCTGCACCGGCAGAACCTTGGCCACGGGGCAGGCTTCGGAGGTCAGCGTCATGACGATCTTCACCCGCCCCTCGTTCGCGACCTGAATGTCGTAGATCAGACCGAAGCTGTACACGTCCACCGGAACCTCCGGGTCGAACACTTGCTTCAGCTGCTGGATTACCTGCTCCTTGGTGACCTTGGCCATGGCTCAACCTCCTCATGTTGGGCTTTGATGATACTGGTGAGGGCAGAGGGATTCGAACCCCCGACCGACGGATTAAAAATCCGTTGCTCTACCGGCCTGAGCTATGCCCCCATTTCGGCATCAACCCTCGAGGATTTCCTTTGTCTTTGCGGCGACGATCTCATCGATTTCGCCCTCCGCTTGCTTCAGGTTCTTCTGAATCTCTTCCTTGACGCGGGTCTGCTCATCCTCGGAGAGTTCTCCCTCGTCAGCTTTCTTGTTGAGGTCGCGACGGAGATTTCGCAGCGCGACCCGCCCCTGCTCGGCCAGGTCCTTGACGCGCGTCGCCATCTTGTTGCGCTGTTCCTCGGACATGTCCGGCACGGTCAGCCGCAGCACCTTCCCATCCGACTGGGGGTTGATCCCCAGGTTGCTCTTCTGGATCGCCTTCTCGATCTCCTTGATGATGCTCTGGTCGTACGGCTTGATCAGCAGCCCCCGCGGCTCGGGCACGGCGATCGAGGCGATCTGCTTCAGCGGGGTCGGGGAGCCGTAGCAATCGACCCGGATGTTCTCGACCATGGCCGGCGTCGCCCGTCCGGAGCGCAACCCCCGGGTCTCCTCCTGAAAATGGGTCACGCCCCGCTTCATCTTCTCCTTCGATTCCGCGAGGATTTCGTTGTAGTTCATGATCCGCTCCTTCACTGGGAAATGAGGGTCCCGACCGGTTCTCCGCGAGCCGCCCGCAAGACGTTGCCTTCGACAGTCAGATCGAAAACCACGATCGGCATGCTGGTCTCCTGACACAGGGCGATGGCGGTCGCATCCATGACCCGTAGCCGCTTCTGCAGCACTTCCTGGTAGCTGGTCCGTCCCAGTCGGACGGCGTTGCTGTCCAGCTTCGGATCCGACGTGTAGACGCCGTCCACCTTGGTGGCCTTCAGCACCACGTCCGCATCAAGTTCTCTCGCCCGCAGCACCGCCGTGGTGTCGGTGGTGAAGAACGGGTTTCCGGTTCCGCCCACCAGGATCGGGATCCGCCCGCGATCCAGATGTCGCAACACGCGCGGCCGGAAGAACGTCTCGCACACCTTCTGCATGGAGACCGCGCTGCACACCCGCGCTTCCACTCCATCTTGTGCGAGGACTTCCCGAAGTACCAGACCGTTCATCACCGTGGCGAGCATCCCCGCCTGGTCCAGACTGGCCCGATCCAGGCCGGCGGAGGCAAGCTCGGCTCCACGGAGGAGGTTTCCTCCTCCGACCACCACCGCCAGCTCGATCCCAGCCTCGCGCACCGATCGCAGCTCGCCCGCGATCCTCCGCAGACGCTCCACGTCGTAGTTCCGGCCCTGACCTCCGAAAACCTCGCCGGAGAGCTTCAGCAGAACCCGACGATACCCTGTTGCGTCGGCAGCTTGCGGGCCGGCCGGCACGGCCTAGCCCCCGATCACGAAGCGGGAGAAGCGGGTGATCCTCATGTTCTCGCCGATGGTCGCGATCCTCTCCGTCACGACCTGCGCCACCGTCCGGTCCGTGTCCAGGACGAACGGCTGGTCCATCAGACATTTTTCGGAGAAGAACTTCTCCAGCTTGCCGGCCACGATCTTCTCGATCGCATTGGCCGGCTTGTCCTTCACCTGCTCGCGATAGATCTCGCGCTCATGCTCGATCACCTCTTCCGAGATCTCCTCCCGCGAAACGTACGCCGGGCTCGCAGCGGCGATATGCTGCGCCATCTGCTTGGCAAAGGCCCGGAAGTCGTCGTTGCGGGCGACAAAATCGGTTTCGGTGTTGAACTGGACCATCACGCCCAGCCGGGCCGTCTCCGGAGTGGGATGCAGATAGGTCGCGATCAGGCCGGCCGAGGTTTCGCGGGAGGACTTCTTCTCAGCGATCTTCCCGCCCCACTTGCGAATCAAGTCGGTGGCCGCGTCGAAGTTGCCATCCGCCTCGGTGAGAGCCTTCTTGCAGTCGTTGACCCCTGCGCCGGTGCTCTTGCGCAGCTTCATGACGTCTTTTGCGTCAACCATCAAATCACCTCTCGTTGTTTGTTTGCCTCCTGTACCCCAGCATCAGCTGGCGGGTGGCGTCTCGGGCGCGGGTCCTGCCGGATCCACGGCCTCAGGCTTCTTTGCCTCGGGAGCCGGAGTCGCTTCCGCTGCCGGAGCAGCCTCAGCAACCGGGGCCGCCGCAGCAGCTTCCGCTGCCGGCGTTTCAGCAACCGGGGCCGCCGCTTCCCGTGGCTCCGGTCTCGGAGGACGCGAACGTCCTCCAGGCCCTCCGGGTCCGCCGGGTCCTCCGGGTCCGCCGGGTCCACCCCTTCGCTGGGGCCTGCGCCCACCCTTCTGCTCTCGCTTCTTCATCTCGATCACCGGTTCGTCATCGTCGAGCGGCGTTACCCCTTCCTGGTAGCTCGCTCGCCCCTCGGCGATCGCCTCGGTGAGCTTCCCGAGGACCAGCGACACAGACTTCATGGCGTCGTCGTTGGCTGGAATCGGGATGTCCACGTCGTCAGGATCACAGTCGGTATCGAGAATGGCGATGATCGGGACGCCGAGGCGGTTCGCCTCACGCACCGCGATGCACTCCTTCTTGGGATCGACCACGATCACCGCGCCTGGGATCCGCTCGAGAGTCCGGATACCGTCCAGGTTCTTCTTGATGCGGCGCATCTCCCGCAGCAAGGAGGCCTGCTCCTTCTTCTTGTAGTTCTCCATC
>JAZDLC010000232.1:0-8880 GCA_043802345.1 Planctomycetota bacterium
GGGTGGAATTCCCCGTTATTGCCCTCATCACGTGGTGCGCAGACGCTTCTGCGCCTTCGACAGGTGGGTTCGATCACCCACTGATCTGATCACATCTCCCAACAACATCTGATTGCTTTGGTACAATGCGGACCCAAATCGCTGAGCGAACGAACTCAGGAGGAGCGCCGAGCCATGGCCAAGTAGAAGCGGATCCTGATCGTGGAGGACACCGAGGAGAACGTGACCTACCTCTCCAACGTTCTCGGGGACCACGGATATGACTACGCAGTGGCGAGAAACGGGGCCGAAGCGCTGGAGTCACTGAAGAAGAGAGCGCCCGATGCGGTGCTGCTCGACATCATGATGCCGCGCAAGACCGGGATCAGCGTGCTCAAGGAGATGAAGCAGGATCCGGCCCTCGAGGGGATCCCGGTCATCGTGACCACCGGCGCCTCGGAGGTCACGGGGGTGGACATCAGGACCGGAGAGACTCTGCCGAAGGAGACCTACGCGGACGATGTCGCTCGCGAGATCGGGACGTTCCTTCATGGCCACTTCGCCAAATACAAGACGGACGGCTTCCTCGAGAAGCCGATCGACGCCGAGCTCCTCCTCGAGAAGCTGTCGGAGATCCTGTCGTAGCACCTGAGCGATCCTCGCGCATCGACCACGGGTCCCCGGCCGCCCGAGCGACTTCGGCCTGAGCTCAGAACAGGCTCTAGCGCGCCTTCTGCACATCTTGTTAAATGGTCCGGACGTGCGAAGAAAAAGGACCGCAAGATGCGCACAGCAAAAGGCGTCGTGAAAGAGGGGGCGAACTCGATTCTGGTGGTTGGAGGAGGGATCGCAGGGATGACCGCTGCGGTGGAGGCTGCCGAGGTCGGTCACCCGGTCATCCTGGTGGAAAAAGAGGCGACTCTCGGGGGCCGGGTGATGCAGATGCACCGGTACTTCCCCAAGATGTGCCCTCCGGCCTGCGGCTTCGAGATCAATGTGCGCAGGATCCGGAACAATCCCAGGATCGACGTCCATACGCTTGCCACAGTGAAGGAAGTGACGGGCATCGCCGGGGCTTTCCGCGCCACGCTCCGCGTCAAGCCGAGATACGTGACCGGAGACAAGCCGATCGATGGGTCCCTCTACGGGAAGCTGACGTCTGAACGCGCCAATCAGTTCAACTACGGGATGGACAAGACCGGGGCGATCTACATGGCGCACGACATGGCCTACCCCGCCGTGCCCGTGCTCGATCGGAAGGCACTCTCCAAGGCCGATCTCTCGACGCTCCGGACCATCTCCACGCACGGCGCCATCAACCTCGAAATGCAGGAGGAAGAACTCCAGGTCGACGTCGGGTCCGTGATCCTGGCGACCGGTTGGAAACCGTACGACGCCGCCAAGCTCGACAACCTGGGGTACGGGGTCTGCGAGAACGTGATCACGAACGTGATGATGGAACGGCTGGCGTCCCCCGGGGGGCCCACTGGTGGGAAGATCGTCAGGCCGTCCGACGGCAAGGAACCGAAGAACGTGGCGTTCGTTCAGTGCGCCGGGTCACGGGACGAGAACCATCTCCGCTACTGCTCGTCGGTCTGCTGCATGGCGTCGCTCAAGCAGGCCCGCTACCTTCGCGACAGCATCGAGGACTCCAGGGCCACCATCTTCTACATCGACATCCGCACGACAGGCCGGCTGGACAGATTCTACCGCGACCTGGCGGACGACCCGAACCTCACGTTCATCAAGGGCAAGGTAGCCCGGATCATCGAGGACCAAGGCAGCACGGACCTGCTCCTGGACGTGGAGGACACGCTCACCTCGGAGAACCTGCACAAGAAGTTCGACCTCGTGGTTCTGGCCACCGGCATGGTGCCCAACACCGCGGGCATCAAGTTCCCCTTTGAGTTGGGCCAGGACGAATACGGCTTTGCTCATGGGACCGAGGAGAACAAGGGCGTGTATGTGACCGGCTGCGCAGCGCACCCCTGCGACGTCGCTCGCACCACAAAGGACTCGACCGCGGCCGCCTTGAGAGCCATTCAGTGCCTCTAGAGCAGGGAGCAGAACACGTGGAAGACAAGATCGGCGTATTCATCTGCATGGGGTACGGAATCGCCGAAGCGCTTGACATCGACGCCCTGAGAGAGGTCGCCACCGGCGAGTGCAAGGTCCCCTTCTGCAAGGAGGTCGACTCCTGCGAAGGCGCCGACCTGAGGGACATTTGCGAGGACATCCGCCGTGAGGGGCTGACCAAGGTCGTCATCGCCGGCATCTCCTCGCGCCGTTACGAGGATGGAGCTTTCCCCGAGGGCGTCCTCGTCGAGAAGATCGCTCTCCAGGAGCATGTCGTCAGCTGCCAGCCGCCCAACCACGAAGACACGCAGATGATGGCGGAGGACTACCTGCGCATGTACATCGCGAAGGTGCGGGGGGCTCGCATTCCGACTCCTTTTTGCCCGGAGGAGGAGATCGAGAAGAGCATTCTCGTGGTTGGCGGCGGCGTCACGGGCATGACCGCGGCTCTGGAGGCGGCCAGGGCAGGATACGAAGTCCATCTGGTCGAGAGGACTTTTCGTCTTGGCGGCTGGCTGGCCCGACAACACAAGTCGATCCCGACGAAGCCGCCGTTCCGTGAACTCGAGGAGACCGGCCTCGGCGAGATGATCGCCGAGATCGTGGCGCACCCCCGGATCACCGTGCACGCCTCGGCGGTGACGAGCGAGATCAAGGGCGCTCCCGGACTCTTCGACGTGACCCTCGCCTCAGCGCCGAACGGCACGCCTGGCGGAGGCGTTCTGGACAGGTTCCGGGTCGGGGCGATCATCCAGGCGACCGGCTGGAAACCAGCGGAGCCCAGGGACCACCTCCCGTACGGGAAGCTCGAGAACGTCATCCGCAATGTCGAGCTGGAACAGATGGTCAAGGAGCACGGGCGCATCAAGCGCCCCTCGGACGGCAGGCCGGTGAAGAGCATCGCATTCATCCAGTGCGGTGGCTCCAAGAAAGGAGATAGCCGCCCCTACTGCTCCTCGATCTGTTGCCTGACCACTCTCAAGCAGGCCACCTACTTGCGGCAGAGCGACGAGACCGCCAAGGCGTACATCTTTTTCGAGTTCATGCGGACCCCGGGCCACTACGAGGACTTCTACCGCAAGGTGCAGGAGGATCCCGGCGTCTTCCTGACGCGGGGAGAGGTGACCGATGTGGCGCCCGCCGAGGGCGGGGGGCTCGTCGTCACCGCGCGCAACACGATGCTCGGGGAGGAAGTCCGGGTCAACGTCGACCTGGTGGTCATCGCGGCGGGAATGGTCCCGAATTCCGCGGATGGAGAAGCGATCCGGGCCCTGGAGGACGCGAAAATCGCGGCGGAGAAGGGAGATTCCGAGCAGCAACGGGAGAGGGCCAGGGGGACGATCGAGAAGCTCGGCCACCACGAGGGCACGAGGATTCTCAACCTGGCGTATCGGCAGGGACCGGACCTCCCGACCCTCGAGAATGGCTTCTCAGACTCGCATTTCATCTGCTTCCCCTACGAAACCCGGCGCACCGGGATCTACGCGGCCGGCCCCATCCGCCAGCCGATGGACGGCATCGCCTGCAGGGAGGATGCCACGGGCGCGGCCTTGAAGGCGATTCAGTGCGTGGAGATGACCTCGCGAGGAGAGGCGGTCCATCCGCGCGCTGGTGACACGTCGTATCCCGACTTCTTCTTCCAGAAGTGCACCTCCTGCAAGCGCTGCACGGAGGAATGCCCCTTCGGCGTGCTCAACGAAGACCCGAAAGGCCTGCCGCTGCTTCAGGCGACCCGTTGCCGCAGGTGCGGCGTCTGCATGGGCGCCTGTCCTGAACGGATCGTCTCCTTCGCGGACTACTCCGTGGACATCGTCGCCAACATGATCAAAGCGGTCAACGTCCCGGATGAACTCGACGAAAAGCCGAGGATTCTCGCGCTCATGTGCGAGAACGACGCCATTCCCGCGCTCGATCTGGTGGGCCAGCATCGACTTCAGTACAGCCCCTTTGTTAGAGTCATCCCCGTGAGGTGCATCGGCTCGGTCAACGCGGTGTGGGTCACCGAAGCGCTCTCAGCCGGGTACGATGGAGTCCTCGTCATCGGTTGCAAGTATGGGGACGACTACCAGTGCCACTTCGTCAAGGGCAGCGAACTGGCGGCGACGAGGAGCGAGAATATCCGAGAGAAGCTTGATAAGATGGCCCTGGAGAACCAACGGCTCGAGCTCCACCAGTTGGAGATCTCCGAGTTCCGGAGGCTTCCAGGGATCTTCGACAACTTCATGAGTGTTATCGAGGAGTACGGCCCGAACCCGTTCAAGGGCATGTGACATTTCAATGGAGTACCATCGAAGGAGTTCCACGGTGGAAACTCTCGAACCGGATCTGGGCTTCATCCTGCGGCTGAAGAAACAGGGCGGTGGTTCGCTGACGAACTGCTTCCAGTGCGGGACCTGTTCGGCAGCCTGCGAACTCTCGCCAGACGCTCGGCCTTTCCCCCGCAAGGAAATGGCCTGGGCGAACTTCGGCTTGAAGGACCGCCTCCTCACCGATGTCGATGTCTGGCTCTGCCACCAATGCAATGACTGCTCGACGCGCTGCCCGCGCGGCGCCCAGCCCGGGAATGTGCTGGCAGCCGTGCGACAGGCGAGTGTCCATCACTACGCTTTCCCGCGAATCCTGGGCCGGTGGGCCGGCCGGCCCCACTGCCTGCCACTCCTTCTCGGCATCTCGTGCCTGGTGCTGACTCTTGCCCTGGTGGTGAGAGATCCGATCGAGAAGTTCCTGGGAATCTCGGAGTACAGAGGAGAGGACATCGTCTACTCCTACTCCCATCTCTTCCCCCAGTGGCTGCTGAACACCCTGTTCGGGCTCTCCACCGCTCTCGTCCTGCTCGCAAGTTACGTCGGGGTCGCGCGGTTCTGGAAGGCGCTGAAAGGAACCCTCTCCAGGGACCAGCTCGAGAACCCCTCCAAGAGCATGGGCTCCAGCATCCGGACGGTGCTCTGGAGCATCCTCAGACACGAGGATTTCGCCGCCTGCAAGTCGGCGCGGTCGCGCCTGGTGTCGCACTACTGTGTCCTCTTCGGCTTCCTCGCCCTCTGCGTGGTCACTGCCTGGGTCATCACCGCCCGATACAACCCGCTGATCCAGACTGACTTCATCTATCCGTTCGCCTTCCTGAGCCCCTGGAAGATCCTCGCGAACGTGGGCGGCGGCGTGCTGTTGGTCGGCTGTCTCCTGATGATTCGCGACCGCCTCGCCATCGACGAGCGCGTCGGCCCGGGCAGCTACTTCGACTGGTTCCTGATCGGCATGCTCTTCCTCACGACCCTGTCGGGGTTTGCCACCGAGCTCCTGCACTACATGCGCCTGGAACCGCACCGGCACGTGATGTACTTCGGCCACCTGGTCTTCATCTTCACGCTGCTGGTCTACCTGCCCTACTCCAAGTTCGCGCACATGCTCTATCGGACGGCCGCGCTGGTCTTCGCCGATCGTTTCAACCGAAGGTCCGAGGAAATCCCGCACCCGGCGCCTCAGGGGGCGGATTCCGACGCTGGAGCGAAAGGATGACGAACGGTCCAGTCAGACAGAAGAGTCCACTCCTGGTGGTCATTCCGGTGCTGCTCATGCTGGTCCCCCTCGGGTACACGCTCATCACCACCCTGGGCGCGCGCGAGGTCACGCCCGCCGGGACCTTCCTGGAGAGACCAGACCCGCGGCACGAGAAGTGTGTCCGGGAAACGACCTACATGCGCCTGCACCACTGGGAGCTCCTGACCGAGCTGCGGGAGGAGGTCGTGCGCGAGGGGAAGCGTGGACCGGTGAGTCTCAACGAGTGCCGCGGATGTCACACGAGCAGGGAGCGATTCTGCAATCGTTGCCACAATGCCGTGAACGTCAACCTGATGTGTTTTGGCTGCCACTACTACCCCTAGGAACGGGTCCCTTTCGAGGGGGCGGACGACGATGAACAGACGACAGTTTCTGGAAGTGGGCGGTGGCGTCCTTCTGGCGGCGGGTTCCTCCGCCGCCGCCGTCCAGATGTTGATGGCCAAGAGGTCGGACCCGGGGGGCAAGGTTGGAGGGAGACCGGGTCACAAGTGGGGGATGGTCATCGACGTCACCAAGTGCCGGCCGGACTGCAGAGCCTGTCTGGATGCCTGCAAGAAGGAGAACAACATCTCCCAGCCGGGGGACGTGCGCTGGGACGTGCACTGGATCCGCAAGGTCACTCTGAGGGAGCGGGACGACGAGCAGTCGGTCGAAAAGCAGGTCGTGCTCCTCTGCAACCACTGTGATGACCCGCCCTGCGCGCAGGTCTGTCCGGTCCAGGCCACGTTCAAGCGCCACGATGGCATCGTGCTGGTCGACTATCACCGGTGCATCGGGTGCAGATACTGCGTGATCGCCTGTCCGTACAACGCCCGCTACTTCAACTTCAAGGAGGCGGAGGAGTGGTCGAATGAGGGGTATCCCCGGCGGTCACATGGCGTGGCGGAGGCGTGCAACATGTGCGCGCCGCGCCTGGAGACCGGCAGGATCCCGGCCTGCGTGGAAGCCTGCGAGCGAGTGGGAGCCAGCGCCATCAGCGTCGGTGACACGGAAGACCCGGAGAGCGACATCTCGCAGTTGATCTCGAGGACCGCCGCCAAGGGAATCCGGGAGGATCTGGGCACGAAGCCGAGGGTGCGCTACATCGGATTGTAGAGGTTTGGCATGGATCCGAAGTTCGAGAGGCTTGAGGGACGGTCGCCGCAGTACTGGTCGCTGCTAGCCCTCTTGGGGGCTCTCGCAGTCGCGGGGTTTCTCGTCACCTGGTATGCGAGCGTCAAGGGGCTCTGGGTGACCGGCATGACCAACCGGATCCCGTGGGGCCTGCAGATCGTCATGGCGGTCTACTACATCGGGTTCTCGGAAGGGTGCCTGGTCGTCGCGGGCCTGTATGGCGTCTTCGGCAAGCAGGAGTACAAACCGTTCGCGCGCATGGCCGTCTTCCTGGCCATGCTGTTCCTGATCGCCGGCCTGCTGTCGATTCTCACCGACCAGGGGCGGATGGACCGGGTCTTCGTCGAGACGTTCATCCACTTCAACTTCCAGTCGATGTTCTCGATCAATCCGCTCCTCTACCTCGGGCACATCCTGATCTGCATTCTGTTCCTCTTCGTCATGTTCAAGCAGATGGACCGCCTGGTGAAGGTCGTGGCGACCATGGCCTTCGCGTGGGCCTTCTGCGTCCACAGCGGCACAGGGGCGATCTTCGGGTTCGGCGCGCGCGTGCTGTACGAGTCGCCGATGCTGCCCGCGACCTTCGTGGCCGCGGCCATGGCGTCCGGGATCGCCCTGATGATCGTGATGGTGACCGGCCTGTTCAAGCTCACCAATCGCCACGTGGACGACGCCCTCATCCTGTGGCTCGGCAAGTTGATGGCGGTCACCCTGACCGTGGTCGTCTATCTCGTTTTCGTGGAGAACGCATACCGCGCGTATGTCTTCGAACTGCGCGAAGCGGCTCACTTCTACCTCTTCGGCGGCTTCCACTCCGTGCTGTTCTGGTTGGGTCTCGTTTGCACCGGCCTCATCGGCCCGATGCTGATCCTGTTCCATCCGAAGCTCGGGAAGTCGGTCAGGTGGGTCGTGGTCGCCTCCCTGATGGTGATGGCGGGAGTCCTCTGCGAACGGTATGTGATCGTGCTCCCCGGCCTGCTGCATCCTCCGGATCTGTTCCCGGGGATGGAGATCATCGCCTCCGAGGTCAATGAAGGAGTGGCCAGCTACACCGTGAGCTGGGTCGAAGTCGTGCAGGCGCTCGGCGTGGCCGGATTCATCGGCTTCCTGTTCCTCTGGGGCATCAAGGTGCTCAGCTTCCTCCCGAAAGAGGCGCGCGCCCCGTCCCTGTGACGTACGGTGCCGCGGCACCGCGGGTGAAGAGGGGACATTCGTTAGACGTCAACATTCTCGGAGAATGTTGACGTCTAACGGATGTCCCCTCTCTCCCCGTGATCGGCATCGACCCAGTTTTCGGACACGGCGGCCTCCAAAAACCGGTTCGTCGGGCACGAATCGGGGATCATCCGGGAAGTACGGGAGCACGGGCCTGCCGCTTGCTGAGACCTGGTCCGCATCGGGCGGGTGGAGAGGGTGGAGGGCCACCGGAGCAGTTTCATCCGCCGTGACCAGGAATACCTGCCGCATCGGGTCGAGTGGTGGCATCTACTGGCGGACGTGATCACAATCAGGACCTGCTCATGAGCCAACAAGCATGCCCCGAGCCTGACGAACTGCTAAAACACGCCGCCTGGATCCGCCGGCTGGCGAGCTCACTCACCCGGGACCCGGACACGGCTGATGACGCCTCGCAGGACGCGCTGATCACAGCGCTACGGGCGGAGCCCGGGCAGATTCGTTCGCTACGGCCCTGGCTGGCAGGTGTGCTCATGAACGCCCTCCGCCAGCGGTCACGCTCCGAGGCTCGGCGACGGCAACGCGAACAGAGTACTGCAAGGGAGGACTACGTCGAGCCGACACGTGACCTGGTTCTGCGCGCGGAGATGCATCGCAGGCTCACCGACCACGTGCTGTATCTTCCTGCGAGGACGCGATCCGTAATCCTGATGTGTTTCTACGAGGAACTGTCGCTCACGCAAGTTGCGGATTGTCTGTCGCTCAGCCGGGAGACGGTCAGCCGGCACAAGGCGCGTGGCCTCGAACTGCTGCGCAGGCGTCTGGACGACGATCACCAAGGGAATCGGAATGCCTGGGTCGGCGCATTCCTGACCCTGCAGCAGGATGAGCCGGTCGGGGGAGGTTCGACCAACATCGAGGGGACACCCGCCACGCCGGTCTCGGCATCGACGATGCTGAAGCTCGCCGCGCTGCTCG
>JAZDLC010000233.1:0-4059 GCA_043802345.1 Planctomycetota bacterium
TACCGCTCCGCGTTCCTCTGAAACTCCTTCTCGGAGTTGATCCGCCGCGCATCCTTGGTTCCGTAGGCGTCCACCTGCACCGAGTGGTCGATGACCAGTTCGGCCGGCAGCAGCGGATTGATCCGCTCCGGGTCCCCGCCGAGAACCGCCATCGCCTCGCGCATGGCGGCCAGATCGACGACCGCCGGCACGCCGGTGAAGTCCTGCAGCAGCACCCGGCCCGGTGTGAAAGCGATCTCCCGCGCCGGCGAGGAGTGTCCGTCCCATCCCGCGAGTGCCTTCACATCCTCCGCGGTCACCGTCACTCCGTCTTCATGCCGCAGGAGATTCTCGAGCAGGATCTTCAGGGCGAATGGCAGCTTCTCGATCTGGAAGCCGTGGCGCTCCAGCGCCGGCAGCCGGGCGATCTGGTATTCCCGACCGTCGACGGTCAGGCTGGAACGGGTCTCGAACGTGTCTTTCATGACATCTCTCGTGTGCATCTCGTGCCGTACAATCCACCACCTGGACAACCCTGGATGACACGGTCCGAAATTTCGGGACCGGACAGCGGTTGCCAACCGGGCAGTCTACCAGTCTCGCGGCACCTGTCCAAAGCGGGCTCCGACCCGGGCGATCTGCGTTCCCCTCGAGAAAGTCCCGGGATTGGTTGTTACCCCGCTCCCCCTGTTGCCTAGTAGGAACCGAGTGGCGGACGGCGGTCCCCAAGGGGACCTCCAGAAGTTGCTCCGAGATGCTGCCCAGGGTTGCTGCGCCGAAGGCGTAAAACCCTTCAATCTCTCCTCCCAGTTCCCTGAACACACGGGTTCCCCTGGCGCCTCTCGTACCTCCTGCCGACCCTCGGACTCTCCATAACCAAACTCACTCCCGAAGACCCCGGTTCGCCGACGGGTCGGCACTTGCATCCGGGACCCTGGGCGCCAGCGGTTCCATTGATTACGATTCGGTCCATGATCCCTTCCCCTGGCGATCGGTATTCGAGGCAATTGCTCTTCCATGAGATCGGCGAGGCGGGCCAGAGGCTCATCGGAAGCAGCCGGATGGCGGTCGTCGGCCTGGGGGCGCTCGGCTGCCAGGAGGCGGCGCTGCTGGCCCGGGCCGGGGTCGGCTTCCTGAGGCTGATCGATCGGGATTTCGTGGAGGTCACCAACCTTCAGCGCCAGATCCTGTTCACGGAGGAGGACGCCGCGCTCGCCCTGCCGAAGGCTGTCGCCGCGGCGAACCACCTGGCGGCGGCCAACAGCGAGATCGAAATCCGGGCCGAGGTCCGGGATCTCACCGCCTCCACCGTGGAACGGCTGCTCACCGGCGTCGACATCATCGTGGACGGCAGCGACAACTTCGAGGTTCGCTATCTCGTCAACGACTTCGCCGTGCGGGCCGGCCTGCCCTGGATCTACGCGGCCGGCGTGGGAGCCACCGGTCTGATCCTGCCGGTCATCCCGGAGATCACCGCCTGCCTGCGCTGTCTCTTCGAGGATCCTCCTCCGGCGGGATCAGCCGCGACCTGCGATACGGCTGGAGTATTCGGGCCGTTGACCAGCACTGTCGGCGCCGTGGCGGCCATGGAAGCGCTCAAGATCGCCGCGGGCAGGCGCGAGGCGGTTCGCCGCGGCCTGCTCCAGATCGATCTCTGGAGCAACGAGTTCCGGGCCATCGCCGTCGACCGGCCGCGCGAGGAGTGTCCGTGCTGTGGGCGGAGGAGATTCCCCTTCCTCGAGGTCAGGGAGGCCGGCGCCACCCTCGAACTCTGTGGCAGGGAGGCGGTTCAGATCTCTCCCCCGCCCGGAACCACCTTTGATCTGGACGCGGTCCGGCCGCGGATCGCCCGTGCGGTCGAGGTCGACGACAACGGCTTCCTGCTTCGCTTCCGCGCCGAAGGCCTGCAGGTTACCCTCTTCCGGGACGGCCGGGCGATCCTCAAGGGCACGACTGACCCGGCCCGGGCCCGGGGGGTCTACGCGCGGCTGGTGGGGAACTGACCCGGATGGACAGGAGCGGTAGAGTCAATCCGGTGCTCGCCGTGCTGGTCGCCCTCGCCATCGGCCTTTGCACCTACCTGACCTTCGCGGGCGCGCTGGAGAATGAATTCATCAGTCTCGATACCGCCGACTACGTCGTGCGGAACGAGCACATCCGTTCCTTCTCCGCTGAGAACGTCCGTTGGATGTTCCTGGAAGCTCATTCGAGCAACTGGCACCCGCTGACCTGGATGTCGCACGCCCTCGACTACTCGTGGTACGGGCTCGCGCCTCGTGGACATCACCTGACGAGCGTCCTGATTCACGCACTGAACGCGGCGCTCGCCTGCTTGCTGTTCCTCCTGATTGGACTGCGGATTCCTTCCCTGAGAAACCGGGCTCTTCTCGGCGCAGGCATCTCCGCGCTCCTGTATGCCGTCCACCCCCAGCGCGTGGAGTCGGTCGCCTGGGTGGCGGAGCGCAAGGACGTACTCTGCCAGCTCTTCTCATTGGTGACGCTGATCTTCTACCTGCTGGCGGCGGACAAAGGGCGCCAGCGATGGACCTGGTTGTCAGCGTCACTCCTGGCCTTCGCGCTGGCCCTGCTCTCCAAGCCGATGGCGGTCACGCTGCCGGTCGTGATGCTGATTCTGGATGTCTATCCGCTCGGCCGTATCGAGGTCACGCCCGCGCTCCGATTGCGCACGGGGTTCCGGCCGGTCATCCCGATTCTCGCGGAGAAGCTGCCGTTCTTCCTCCTCACCGCGGCCTCGATCCTGCTCGCCATCTGGGCGCAAGGCTCCGAGGGTTCGATCGTTTCGCTCGCGGCGATAGATTTCGGAACGCGGGTATCCAATGCGCTGGTGGCTCTGCCGTTCTACTTCAGCAAGATGCTGGCGCCGGTCAACCTCTCGTTCTTCTACGAGGTGCCGCCGATTGAAGCCCTGCGCGGCTGGGCCGGCGCTCTGATCGCGGCGGCGGTTCTGCTCGGCGTTTCAGTCCATGCGATTCGCGCCTTCGGCAAGGGGAGCAGGCACTGGTTGGTCGCCCTGCTGTACCTGTTGGTGGCGATCAGCCCGGTCATCGGGATCATCTTCGTCGGCCGCGCCGGCGCGGCCGACCGCTACACGTACATGCCGACGATGCCGTATTTCGCCGTCATCGGCTTCTGGATCGCGGGCGGGTTGGTCGGTGGCTCGGGCGGTCGGAGAACGCTGCTCCGGGCCGGGGCGGCCGGCGCGACGCTGCTGCTCGCGGCGACCCTGTCGTACCTCTCCTTCGACCGTGTCAAGGACTGGCGTTCGGATTTCACGATCTGGAAGGCCGCGGTCGAGGCGAACCCGAATTCCTACGAGAGCCTCATCCACCTCGGCCTGGCGCGCAAGAAGAACGGAGACATCGCCGGCTCGATCCGCGACTTCGAGCGCGCGCTGTTGCTCGAGTCGCCCGAGAAGCAACTCGCGACCGTGCGCAAGTACCAACGGTCGCGGATCGTCAGCATGTACGGCGTCCTCTTCTACGAGCTGGCCGACAGCCGTTCCCTGGCCAACGATCTGGACGGGGCCATCAGGGACTTCCGATCGATCCTGGAGAACAACATCGCGGTGCAGCATTCACGGGCCATGGTCTTCTACCGGCTCGCCGATCTCCATCTCCGTAAGGGAGAGCCCGCCCTGGCCGAGCGCGCGCTCGCCCGCACCTTCCAGCTCGAACCCGATTTTCGCGATTCGCTGCGCCTGCGCAGGGCCCTCTCGAACAGGCCACGATAGGCCTGGTTGCGTCGCACCCACCCCCACGAAAGTTGACAGGAGTGGTGCGGCACTGACCTGTCGCACTCGCACTCATGCTCAGCGAAGCGGTACTCGTACTCGAGCCCGCCAGCCAGGTCCGCGGTCGGAGATTCGAGTACGAGTACGAGTACCGTCCCTGCGGGACTGAGTACGAGTACGAATCGCGTCGGCGGCTTGCCATTGGGCTCCTCAGAGGAAACCCACCGGGGGACCCCCAAAGAGTGAGGGTTCCCCTGTCCCGCGAGACGCCAGAAGGCCGGAGCCGGGGGGGGAGGGGATGTACCGAGCGAGTTGCGCGGGTCTTCCCA
>JAZDLC010000234.1:0-12638 GCA_043802345.1 Planctomycetota bacterium
GTACCTGCCGGCCAAACTCAAGGACCCCGGCAAGTTCCTTCCTTGATGAAGGTTATGTAAACTGACTTTCAAGTGACGGCGGGTCGGGTCAGATCCTGATGAAATCGCTTGTGATCTCATTTCGCTTATGTGGCATTCCTCCCATCCGGGGAAGGCGTCCTGAACCGCTTCACGAGGACCAAGAATGGTAATCGCGAGAACCGTCCTGATCTGCGTTTTGTGTCTGACTGCCGTTTCCCTTCCGGGCTGCATCGGCGTTGGGCTGGGGAAGGCGGGCGCGGATCTGGAGCTGGAGACACCTCAGCTCGGCCTCGTCCTGTCATTGGACCGGCAGGCGTATGGCGTCGGCGCGCCGATCATTGCCAAACTCACCCTGGTCAACAAGGGCGAGTTGCCGGTCTCCGTGGCGCGCCCCTCGCCGCTCACCGTCGACTTCTACCTGCGGCCGCACACTTCGCCGGAACCGCTCCACACCCAGATGGTTTCGTGGCCCGATGAAGTCGTCGACTTCGTCCCGATCGAACCGGGAGAATCGCACCAGCGTTCCCACATCCTGAGCCGGGCCACGCTGAAGGAAGGATCGTACGACCTGCTCGCGGTCTACCGCTCCGAGCCGGAGGCGGAACTCAAGAACACCGCCACGGTGGCATCGAACGCCGTACCGATCACGGTCAGCCTGCCGGTGGAGATGGAACGGGATTCTCTGGGCCTGATCGTGGAGGCTGAGGCCTCCCGGATTGCCAAGACCCACTTCGGCCGGGAGGACAGCCGGATCGACGCCCGCCTGGTCATGGACAGCCGGATGAAGATGCACCAATGGTGGGTGACGGTCTACTACGCGGCCCCCACCGCCGAGGGCGAAGCGTACGGATCCTGCTTCGTCGATCCGTACCTGGGAGTGATCAAGGGCATCACGAAGGAGCAGGTCAAGCTGGACACGACCCCCAGATGGGTGATCGAGAACCCGGACGGAACCACGGAGAGCGGGCGGTAGTCCCGAAGGCCCACGAGAACACTCACCTTGACTCGAATACTGCGCTTTTCCGTACTCGCTGCGTCGCTCGCACTGACCCGTCTCGCCGCCGCCCAGCAGGCGTCCGACAACCCCAACCTGAATCTGGCCCCTGACGAAATACGGATGAACCTGGTCAAGATCCTGAGGACCAGCAACAAGGCCCAGACCAACCGGTACGTCCCCAAGGTCTACGAATTCGAGCATGTGAACCCGTACGCGGTGATCCGTTTCATCCGCCGGGCAATGGAGATCGAGGATAGCCTCTGGTTCTCATTCGCGAATCCGGACATGGACGGGGGGCGATTGCTGCTGGTCTGTCCGGAGTACCAGATCGCCGGCCTGGACGCCCTGGTGGAGGTGCTCGATCGCGAGGATCTCACCTCCTCGGCGGGGGGACTGAAGCTGCTCTACCGGTTGCGCCACCAGAACGCCTTCGATCCGGGACTCCTGGATGTCTGCCGCAGCGCGGGGACGACCGGGGTGGTCGTGCAACCGGACAACCAGATCAATTCCCTGCTCCTGAGCGACACTCCCGCCGGTTCTGAACAGGTCCAGCGCGCGCTCCTCGAAGTGTATGACGTTCCCACGCCGCAGATGGAAGCGAGGATCACGGTCTACGAGGTCGATCTTACGGCAGACGGTCAGATCGGGCTCGACTATGTCGCCTGGAAGAGCGGGCCGGGCCGCAATCTGGGCAGCCTGGGGCTGTTCGCACAGAAGGAGAAGATCTCCACCCTCAACGCGCCAAGCGCGCTGCTGTACCACTCCGGCAAGAACACCCATCAGCTTCCCGGGCGGGCCCTCGAGAGCACCGGCCGCAATGGAGCCTACTTCCTGGACATGCCGTCCGCGTACTTCGACTTCCTGGCGGCGGAAGGCCGGGCGCGCGTGGCGACCCGCGCGAAGATGGTGGCGCTGAATCGAAGTACTTCCCTGTTGGAGGTGGGCGAGGAGATCCTGTACTACCGGGAGCGGCACGAACCCGACCTTCGGACCGGCTCGCGGCTCATGCCGCTCGATCCGTACGGAGATCTCGAGGCGCTCACCGACACGCCCCTTCCCGGAGAGACCACGGACGACTTCGGGTCGCGCCTCGCGGATCACCCGGACGGCCGAACCGTGACGCCCGCCCTCGAGGGGCGGAGTCTCGGCGCAGCCTCCACCGGACTGTTCATCCAGTTCACGCCGACGATCAGCACCCAGGGCTGCACCGTGAACTTCGCGCTCTCGATCGTTGAACACACCGGGTACGCGGACGACGGCACTCCCGTCCTGGCGAGCCGCTCACAGGAGCAGTCGTTCGAGATCCCCCATGACGGCCGCGAGATCACTCTGAGCGGCCTGGTCAGGAAACGCCGGAGCGACAGCTCGAACAAGATCCCATGGCTCGGAGATCTTCCGGTTCTCGGCTACCTCCTTGGCGGGGAGTCCCATCTCGACCAGCAGAGCATGGTGGTAACCACCTTTTCCGCGCGAGTCCTGGAGTTCGGCACCGGCAATACCTCGGACGAGGATGCCAGGATCCAGGAGGAGGTGGACGAATGAGGTTCGGACTCCCAGCCCTCGTGCTCGCGCTGCTCGTTCCCTCCGCGCTGGCACAGCATCCAGGCGTCTCGCCCAACGAAGCTGGCGGCGTTCAGACGCGCCGCGGCAACGAGAGCCCCGCCTCCGGCATCTCCAGCGGGCAGACCAACAGCCGGATCGACGACGACTTCAACCAGGACGAGCAGATCAACATCACTCCCGACAGCGGCGTGGTGAAGGTCCTGAGGACCAACCAGAAGAACCTGATCAACGACTTCGTGACCGCTCAGTTCAAACTGGAGCACGTGGTGCCGAGGGAGCTGCGCAACGTGATGCGCGCGGTGGTCGGCCACGAGGGCGGCCGGGCCGAGGTGATCCGGGACCTGGACAAGGGGGAGGCATACCTCCAGGTCATCTGTCCGAAGTTCATGCTCCCCTGGATCGAGGATGCGGTCCGCCGCCTGGACGTGGACTGGCTCCAGCAGGGCCGGGATGGCTCGGTCACGGGACAGTACTTCAGCAAGTACCGTCCTGCGGAGACCCTCGAGCCGTTCGCGGTCAGGTACGGAGGCGAGGGCTCCACCGCCTTCGATCCGAATCTCAACGCGATCGCGCGCCGGGACGAGCCGTTCCGGACGAAGAAGTACCTGGAAGCGTGCGCCCTGTTCGACCTGCCTCCTCCCCAGGCCCTCCTGCGCTTCTCCATCTACGAGGTCGACACCACCGACGACCTGAAGCTGGGCGTGGACTGGATCGCCTGGAAGAACGGGCCGGGCCGCGCGCTGTTCGAGGCGATCTTCGCCGGGCAGGAGGCGCATCACCAGTACGAGAATGCCAGCGGCTTCCTCGACCCGAATCTGGGCGCCTTCGGTCTGTTTGACTCGGGAAGTCACGGCGCCCATTTCGAGTCGACCCAGTTCCTGCTCTCCGCCAACTACGTTCTGACGACCGCCTACCTCGACTTCCTGAAGGTCAAGGGGAAGGCGCGGGTGCTGGCGCGGCCAGAGATCTTCACCTTCACCCATCAGCCGGCCACCTGGCGCTCCTCCGACCAGTTCCTGGCCTTCGAGGTGACGCCGGACGACCCGGGTTCCGCCGGCCTGGTTCCCGCCCGGCTCAACACAGAAGATGCCAGCGGCAACCGGGTCGCGGCCTTCAGCAACTTCGACCCGCCGCCCGATTTCGCCGCCCACAACCGCTTCCTGAACCACCGCGTCCGGGGAGAACTCGGGCTGGAGCTCCAGGTCTTCGCCGCCGTCGGCACCGAGTCGTCCGAGGTCGACGTGGCGATCACCTCAACGGAGCTGGCCGGCACCACTCCCCAGGGCACGCCGATCATCACCAGCCGGAGGATGGTTTCGAGGCTGCGCCTTGCGGACGGCCAGGCGCTGGTCTTCGGCGGCATGACCCGGGACGAGAAGATCGAGACCAGCAACAAGGCACCCTGGCTCGGCGACATCCCCGTACTCGGCCTCCTGTTCGGCCAGGAGACCAGTTCGTCCCGCAGGAAGGAACTGCTCTTCTCGGTGGTCCCCCACTTCTTCCAGGGCGCTCCGACCGAGGTGACCGACTCGATCCTGGTCGACACGATGGAGCTGAGCGCAGGCGCGAAGGAGATCGAGCTGCCGGCGGACTCGTTCGGCTTCGATCAGTGGTTGTTCCGGTAGCCGGGAGGGGATTCCTTCACCACGAGGGAATCCCCTTTCGGCTACCCGGGCGGCGGTTCATCCCGGGCATCGAACTGGGAGATGAAGTTGACCAGGTTCCCGTCGATGTAGTCGTAGGTCGCGAACAGGTTGGAGGTCAGGTCACCGAGATTGGTCTGGTTCACCATCGACCGGAAGACGCCGACGTTCTCGATGAACAGCGATCTCGGCTCCGCGGCATACGACTCCACACGGATGGAGAACATCCCGCGGTTCTCGCTCGTCTGCGGGAAGACGAGCCTCAGGCCGACGATCTGCGGCGTCCGCTCCAGGCAGGCGAAGTCCTCCTCCTCCATGTTGAGCATGGCACGGGAGATGAACTCCCGGGAGTCGTAGAAGTTCCTGGCGTTGACCAGCGACCGCACGATGAAGTTCTGGGCCACGAACTGATTCACTCCCAGAACCTGGATCGCCAGCCCGGACAGGCGGGCCACCCGCTCCTGGAAGTCCTCCCGACTGATCCCCGACATCTCTTCCCGGAGCTGGATGCGATCCGCCAGGAAGGTGCAGCACGAGATCATGTTGGCCTGGGTCTGGGGATTGGAAAGAGATGCCCCCACCCCGCCCGGGAGAATGGCGAAGTTTTCGTAGCGGGCCTTCTCATCCCCAAAGGCGAAGGTGTGGACCTCTGCAGATCCTCCGGGGTGTGCTTCTTGGGAGGATGCAGCAGTTCCGCGAGATAGGCGATGGTCCGGAGCGGGTAGTCCATGGCGGGAGCTTTCGGGTTCTGCGGGGGCCTGGAAGCCTGCGATTATCACTCCCGGTGACGCCCAGGGCAAGGTTGGATGGTCCTCTCTTCGTGCCACTTGCCTGCGAGTTCTTGGCGGCAGGCGCAGATCTTCCCGTGCTCGTATTCGTGCTCGAGCCCTCCCACGCAGGTCGGCCCTCGACGATTCGAGCACGAGCACGGCCAGGCGAGCGCCCCCCTCCTACTCGATCTCGCCCTGAGCGCTGACGATCCGGTCCACCAGACCGTACTTCTGCGCCTCCTCAGCGTTCAGCCAGAAGTCGCGGTTCGCGTCCTTGACGATCTGCTTGGCGGGCGTGCCGGTCTCCGCGGCCACGATGGCGTTGTACCGGTCCCGGATCTTGATGATCTGCTGGGCCGTGATCTCCAGGTCGGAGGCCTGGCCCTGGGCGAAGGTCGACGGCTGGTGGATCAGGAAGCGCGAGTTGGGCAGGCAGTAGCGATGTCCCTTCTCGCCACCCAGGTAGATGATCACCCCGGCGGAGGCGGAGAGGCCGGCGCAGATGGTGTGAACCGGCGCCTTGACGAACTTCATCATGTCGTAGATGGCGAAGCCGGAGTCGGCGTCCCCACCGGGCGAGTTGACGTAGACCGTGATCGGCTTGGTCGAGTCCTCGTGCGACAGAATCAGGAGCTGGGCCGTGACCTTCTCCATCAATTTCTTGTCGACCTGCTTGGCGACGAGAATCGTGCGGGACTTGAGAAGCCGCTTGGCGAGCGCTCCCCCATCGTCCTTGCTGGAATCGTCGTCGCAACCCAAATCGTGCGACCTGCCCTGAGTCTGCTCGTCCTGGTACATCGATATCTCCTGGTACTGCTTCGCAGGCCTCAATCTAGGACCCACGGGGCGCCAGGCAAGCCGCACCTCGGCTGTTTCTGGTTCGCTCCATGCCTTCTCATCGGCCAGGCAGGTCGCCCGGCTCACCGCCTATTCCCGTCTCGAAGCCACAAAACTCTACTTCTTCTTCATTCCCAGGTGGTTGTTTTCCGGCGTCCAGAGGATGAATCGGTAGATCGGGAGCAGGCTCTCGAACTCGCGCGCAACCTGCGCGTAGAAACCCTCTTCCTCCAGCCGGAGGTCCCCCTTCGGAACCCGCCTGGAGACATGGATCCGGTGGGTGCCCGGCTCGAAGTACCGGAAGTAGTTGAGCAGATCATCCCAGCGAATCTGCGCGCAGCGGTACTCCTTCTTCCAGTCGTGCAGGGTCAGTGCATACTCCCCCTCGACCCCGTTCAACAGCCCGGCAAACCGCTCCGCCCCGTCCCGGCTGGAGCAGATCGACTTGAGGTTCTGCGTGTCCCACCAGGCCCGCTCATGGACGCGCAGGCCCAGCTTCACGCCCTCGAACTCCACCGCCAGCACCAGGTTGGCATGCACGTACGAAGCGTCGGTGTCGGCGCTGAACTCCACCCCCAGCAAATCGCAGAGGGGCTGCTTCGCCCGGTCCGAGGGGGCGAGATAGAGCCACAGGGAATCAACCTTGTTCCCGTTGAAGACATACGGGTTGTGGATCGAGGTGCGCAGGGTCAGCTCTTCGCCGGCCCGCTTCAGGTGGGCCCGCAGCGCCTCCCCGATCACCGCCAGCTTGCGCTTCAGCAGGAGCCGCTCGGCGTTGTACTCCGGATCCCGCCATTTGTGCGGCTCGAAGGCCCGGAAATCCCCCTCGCCGATCCGCGGAAGCTGCTCGAATGCCAGGACTTTCTTGGCCGCCATGGGGAGAGTATCCGGATTGGGTCGGATCAAGGCAATGACCCCGGGGAGCTGACTTTGACCTGCCGGGGCCGAACAGCTAGAATGCGGCGGTTTTCAGGAACCATGAGGCAAGACGAGGAGCCATGCAGAAGGTCAAATCGATCTGGTTTGATGGCCAGTTGCGGCCGTGGGACGAGGTTCAGGTCCATTTTTTCACCCATTCGCTCCACTACGGTCTGGGGGCCTTTGAGGGAATCAGGTGCTACCGGCTGGACAATGGCGGCTCGGCGATCTTCCGGCTGCAGGAGCATGTCCGGCGCCTGTTCGATTCCTGCAAGGCCTGCCTGATCGAGATTCCGTTCAGCCAGAAGCAGATCGAGAACGCCTGTGTCGAGGTGGTCCACGACAACGAGCTGGACGAATGCTACGTACGACCGCTGGTCTGGATGGGCGAGGGCTCCATGGGGCTCGGCACGAGAACCAACCCGATCCATGCCGGTGTCGGGGCCTTTGCCTGGGGCGCCTACCTCGGTGATGAGGGAATCCAGAAAGGGATCCGCGCCTGCATCTCCTCTCTCACCAGGATCGACCACGGCCGTCACATGACCCGGGCGAAGATCTCCGGGCATTACGTCAACTCGATCATGGCAAACCGGGCCGCCCAGCTCGCCGGGTACGAGGAGGCGATCCTGCTGGATGGCAGCGGGAACGTGGCCGAGGGACCGGGCGAGAACATCTTCATCGTGCGGGATGGCGAGATGAGAACGCCGCCCCGCTCCTCCCCGATCCTGCCGGGCCTCACGCGGGCCACGATCCTGACCCTGGCGAGGGAGAGGCAGAAGGAGCTCTCGATCCAGGTCATCGAGGAGACCTTCCCGCGGGAAGACCTCTACCTGGCGGACGAGGTGTTCATGGTCGGTACCGCGGCGGAGGTCACGCCCCTGCGGGAGATTGACGGCCGGACCGTCGGCACCGGCAAGCCGGGCCCGGTCACAAAGGCCCTGGCCGCCGCGTATCAGGACGTGATCCGGGGCCGGGTTCCCCAGTACAAGCACTGGCTGACCCCGATCGAGGTGAGGGCACCCGCCTGATCGCGGGCGGACGTTTCGCCCGGTTCCCTTCGGGTCCGGCGACAACAGGAGAGCTGGCGCGAAACCGCATTCCCATGGCTTCGATCGAACCGTTCCGCGGCTGGCTGCTGCATGATCCGGGCAGCGGCGATGATGGCCGCTGCGTGGCTCCTCCCTACGATGTCATCGATGAGTCGGAGAGGGACGGGTACGCGCGGCTGTCGACCGCCAACGTGGTTCATCTGACCCTGCCGAATCCGGAGGGTGAGCTGGATCGGTATGCGGCCGCGCGCGCGCTGCTGGAGCGGATGGCCGAGGATACCCGGCTGACCCGCGACGAGCAGCCGTGCTTCTACCTGCAGGATGTCCTGTTTCGCGCGCCGGGTGGCGAGACCCTGACCAGGAAGGGACTCATCGGGCTGGTGGCGATCGAGCCGATCGGGAGCGGCATGATCCGGGGCCATGAGGAGGTGCAGCCGAAACCGTTGGCGGATCGGCATCGGCTGCTCACCGCCACGCTGGCGAATCTGGAGCCGGTGTTCTTCCTGTACAGCGATTCCGAGGGAGCCGTGGACCAGATGGTCGCGCCGGAAAGGGAGAAGCCACCTGTTTCGAGCGCCGACCTGCAGGGGGTGCGTTTCGAACTCCGTCGGACAGACCCGGAGGCCTGCCTGGCCATCCAGCAGCGGCTGCGAGACAGGCCTCTCTACATTGCCGACGGACACCATCGGTTCACCGTAGCGGAGCGTTTCCGGCAAGAACGGCCCGACCTTCCCGGCTCCCGCTACCGGATGGCGCTGCTGGTCCGCGCGGAGGATCCGGGGGTCGTGGTGCTCCCCACCCACCGCTTCGTCCGGAAAATCGATCCAGCCGCGGAAGAGGCCCTGGTGGAGCGGCTGGTGGAGAATTTCCAGCTGGAGGATCTCGACTGCCGCCAGATCCTCGACCGCCTGGCGGGGCCGAACGCTCCCGGGACCTTTGGCGTCTGGCTGCGCCGGAGGGGACGAGCGCTGCTGGCCCGCCCGAAGCCCGCGGTCCTTTTCGCTCTCGCCGAGACCATCCAGGAGCCGCTCAGAAGCCTGGACGTCAACCTGCTGCACAGGTTCCTGCTCGAGCCGAGTGCCCTGGGCCACACTCTCGGCTGCGTTTATGTGCGGGGCGAGGAGAACCCGCTGGGACTGGCGGAGGAGCAGGGGGTGCCGCTGGCCTTCTTCCTCACCGCTCCTGATATCGAGACAATTCTCGAAGTCTCGGATCAGGGTCGCACAATGCCGAGCAAGTCAACGTACTTCTATCCGAAGGCGGCCTCTGGCCAGGTTCTCTTTCGGCTGGACATGGAGCCCTAGCGCATGACTCTTCAAGGCTGGTCAAGACTGGTCCTGCCGGGGCTGCTGGCGGTTTCGGGGTGCGCGCCGCTCCTGCCCACCAAGTCCGCGGACCACACCGCGACCGTGCAGTTCCTCTCCCCGGGATCCGAGTCCGAGTGCGTCATCCTGCGCGCCCACTGCGATCGGGTGGTGCTCCTTCTCCTGAACCGCCGACCACGCCTGGAGGGCCTGCCCGAATACCTGTCCCGCCGGGGCCTCTCGCAGGTGAGCGACACGGTGTTCCTGGCGACGCCCGACGCGCCGCCGATCTTCCCGGAGGGTGTGGACTGGGGAACGGTCTGGTGCTCCGAGGCTGCCCTTCCCGTGCTGGATCGGGCGTTGTGGGGCGATGGCGATCCGCCTCCCGCCCGGGCGGTGACGCAGGAGGTGCAGCTCGAGATCCCGGGCGTGGTACTCCGCCTGCTGCCCACCGGCGCGTCAGACCAGGCCGAAGGCCACCTCGTGGCGGACCTCCGGCACTCCGGCAACCGGATCGTCCTGGTGCCGGCGCCCGCCGCCCGGGCCGGCCTCGAAATCGCCGGGGCCGAGGTGCCGATCGATCTGCTAGGCCTGCTCCCCTCGGAGCGGATCCCTGGTCTGCGTCTCCTGCCAGGCATGAAGGACTGCCGGATCCTCGTTCGGGGTCCGGGAGACCTCAGCGACGATCGGGCCCTTTACATTCTGTCCGATCGAAAGCGGCTTGTGTTCCAGTCCACGGATGACGGCCTGGCGGCTCTCGGCCAGGCCCACGACTTCGACACGTGAATTCGGGACGGCGACTCCTGATCTCCGCCGGCGAGGTCTCCGGCGAACACCACGCCGCCCGGGTGGTTTCGGCCCTGAAGAGGCTCGACTCCGGCCTGGAGATCGACTGTTTCGGCGGCCGGCATCTCGAGGCGGCCGGCGCCCGGCTGATCTACCCCCTCTCCGACTTCGCGGTGCTCGGCTTCGCGGGAGTGTTCAAGAACCTCAGCCGCTTCGTGAAGATCCTGGCGCTGTTCGACCGGTACCTGGAACAGCATCGGCCCGATGCCGTGGTCCTGGTCGACTACCCAGGCCTCCACGTTCGCTTCGCGGCTCTGGCCCATCGCCGCGGCGTCAAGGTGGTCTACTTCGTCTGTCCCCAGCTCTGGGCCTGGGCGCCCTGGCGGGCAGCCCGCTTTGCCCGCTGCGTCGACCACGCACTGACCATCCTCCCGTTCGAGGAGAGGTACTTCGCCCGCCGGGGAATCGAGGCCCGCTACGTGGGGCATCCCGCGGCCGACGAACTGGCCTCCACGGCGGACACGGCGCAGGATCTCGATCTCGAGGAACTCATCGGGGACGGGGCCCCGCCCATCGCGCTGCTCCCCGGCTCCAGGCCCCAGGAGGCGCGGTCCAACCTGCCGCTGATGCTCGACGTCGCCCTCAGGCTGCAGGACAGCCTGCCAGGCGCCATCTTCCTCGTGCCCCAGACGCGGGACGACACCCGGCGGGTCTGCAGCGAGATCGTGGCCAAGCATCCATGCGAGCCGGTGCGGATCGTCAACTCCGCCCGACCCGTGCTCAAGCTCGCCCGCTTCGCGCTGGTTGCATCCGGAACAGCCACCTTCGAAGTCGCCTGTCACGGTGTGCCGATGGTGGTCCTGTACCGCATCACCCGCTTCCAGGAGTTTCTGGGACGACAGCTGCTGACCGTGCCCTGGATCTCCCAGGTCAATCTCATCGCGGGCAGGGAGCTGGTTCCGGAGTTCGTCACAGCCGGCCATCCCGTGGAGGAGATCACGGCCGCGGCGCTCGAGCTGATTGGGGAGACGTCAACCCGCGGGGAGTGCCTCGAGGCTCTCTCCAGCACATTCCGATTCGCCTTTTTGCCCGGCGCGTCGGCACGAGCGGCCGGGGAAATCCTGAAGGTGCTGGGCGGCCGGGTTGGATCTCTCGAAAAAGATCCGGAATCCTGCTGAATAGATGGCCCGCCCGCAGGAAGAATGCGACCAGAGCATGGAAGCCGCAGACGCGAGCGACGTTCGCATCATCCGTGAGGTCCAGGCCGGGCACCGCGAGGCGTTCGAGTCGCTGGTGCGCAAGTACATGCGCAGGGCCCACGGAATCGCCATGCAATTCGTCCAGAACAGCGAAGACGCTCTCGACCTCTCCCAGGACGCCTTTCTCAAGACGTTCAAGGCCATGGATCGCTTCGACACGGACCAGCGCTTCTTCCCCTGGTTCTACCGGATCCTGCGCAACACCTGCCTGACCTTCCTCAAGCGGAAGGGGCTGGTGCGGAGTTTCTCGCTCAGCAGCCCGGCAGAGGGAGAGCCCGACTATCAACTGGTGGACGAGGCCAGCGTGCCTCCCCACGCCGTGCTGGTGGGTGGCGAGCTGCGGCAGGAATTCTGGAAGGCGTACACCACTCTCTCCCTGAGAGATCGCGAGATTTTGACCTTGCGACACTTTCAGGAACAGTCGTATCAGGAGATTGCAGACACGCTCGGCATTCCCATTGGCACCGTGATGTCGAGGCTTTACCACGCGCGGAGGAAGCTGCGCGACAAGCTGGAATCGTATCTCTGAAAGCACGGCAATGGACGACCGCGAGCATTTCCGGATTCAGATGATGGGCTTCCTCGACGACGAGCTGGACGACCGCGCCAGACTCGAATTCGTCGAGCAATGCTACGCGGACCCTGAGTTGGCCGCGGAGCTGGCGAAGTACCGCAATCTGAACGACATCACCAACTCGATGCGGCTCCGCGAACCGGAGGACTACGAGTACGAGCGGTTCTTCGCGAAGATCAGTGCCCGGCTCGAGCGGCGCCTCGGCTTCACCCTGCTCTTCCTCGGCGCGATCATTCTCACCTCTGCCGGCCTGGTGGCGCTCTTCCTGTCTTCCTTTTCAACACCGGTCAAACCCGGCGCCGGACTGACCCTCATCGGCGGCGTGCTCCTGGTCTTTTCCGTGGCGCGGGCCTGGCTCCGCATTCGCCAGTTGGATCGATACCGGGGAGTCAAACGATGATCGCCGCCAGCACCGATTCGATTCAGGGAAAGCGGGTCGTGCGCACCCTCGGCCTGGTCTCCGGCGCGGTGACACGCTCCCCCGGACTGCTTCCCTCTCTGGTGGCGACCATCAAGAACTTCTTCGGCGGGGAGCTGGAGGAATTCACCAAGACCCTGGCCGAGGCCCGGGAGCAGGCGCTCGACCGGATGCTGGAACAGGCCCGCTCCCAGGGCGCCAACGCCGTTCTCTCGGTCCGCTTCGCGTCGGCCGAAATCGCTTCCTTCGCCGCCGAGATCATGGTGTACGGCACCGCCGTGATCGTCGAGGACGAGGGGGAGGGCGGGAAGGCGTAGCTCATTCTTACCACAGAGAGCACAACGCAACGGAGCCGCAACTTAGGAGAGGGGCGCCGGGCATGGGTCCCGTACTCGTACTTCGAACTGGAACTTGCCAACCTCATGTCCACGAAACCGGCAAGATCAGACAGCTCACGATTCGAGTACGAGTACCGCCGCTGCGCGGCTGAGTACGAGTA
>JAZDLC010000235.1:0-29824 GCA_043802345.1 Planctomycetota bacterium
GGTGATCAGCAGGCAGGCCAGGCTCAACTCCCGCGGCGAGTAGACGGCGTGTTCATACATACTGTCCAGCATGGCCCGCGCGGATTGAAAGTCGCCCATCTCCAGACGGACCCTGGCGCACGCCAGGTGACCCGCCCCCAGGAATGTCTCCAGCTTCTGGGAAACGAACCGCGTGACGGGGAACTTCCAGGACAGTTCCGCGTGGAAGAGCGCCCGTTCCAGATCGCCCGCTCGCAGATGAGCCTCGGCCAGCGCCACATTGGTGTGCGGGTCGAACTCCTGCTCTGGAACGCGCACCAGATAATCCAGGGCGGACGCTGTCTGATTCCTGCGGCTCAGGGAAATCCCGAGGCCTGTGAGGGAGTTGTGAGTCATCCCGCGCTCGCCGTCGTCAGCCTCGATCGCCTTCCGGAAGTGCTTCTCCGCACGCTCCGCGTTTCCCCTGAGAAGCTCGATCTGACCGAGGGTCGCGAGCGTGAGATGGTACGGCCGCGCACCTTCCACCTCGAGCGCCCGCAGCAAGAGCGCCTCCGCCTCGACGGTCAGCTCCGGGTCGTCGTAGCTGCGGGCAAACAGGAACAGGGTGCGCCCGAGGTACGTCAGCGCGGGCTCGTTATCGGGCCGCTGCGCCAGGACCTCCCGAAAGCCCTCGATCGCCTCCTCGAAGGTGCGCACCCGGCCGCCCTTGTAGAGCTGGTCGAAGCGCGAGAGCGCCTGAAACAGGTGGGAGAGGTAGTGATCGGCGCGGAGACGGATCGGGGGCAGCGGCCCAGCCTTGGCGCCCAGGCTCTCCGGGGAGACACTGCGCAGAGCGAGGACCCCAGGGGCGAGTGGGTCCGGTCTCCCGGCAAGCTCGAGCTGACGGGCCGCCTCCGCGAGCAGTCCCTCTCGCCGGGGATCCATCCGCGGGTCGAAGGACAGCCGCCAGGAGGTGACGCCCAGGAGGTAGCGCGCGTCCCGCTCGAGACGCGGCCTCGAGGCGGCCACGCAGCGGTCGACGCAGGTCCTCAGGTCGTCGGTCGCCGCTTCCAGACTGCCTTCCTGGAGTTCCTTTGCCGCCCGCAGCAGGGTCCACTCCGGCGCAGCGGGGTCTGCTTCCTTGCACCAGCGCCAGGGCGGCCGGGAGTTGCTGGGCCCCAGATAGGTCAGCATTCGGCCCAGCTCCAGGTAGTTCGTCTCGACCGCGAGGGTGCGGGCCGCTCGCTGTCCCACCTCGCTCCGGGCCAGGAGCAAGACCAGCACGACGGCCACAGCCGCCGCCAGCAGGGCCAGGCTGGCGAGTTGGTGGCGCCGGACCCAACGGGCCGCGACTCGATGCAAAACAGGCGGTCGGACCAGCACCGCCTCGCCGGCCAGCAGTCGCCGCAGGTCCGCGGACAGCTCCGACATCTGCTGGTACCGGTGGACCGGGTCCTTCTCCATCGCCTTCTGACAGATCAGCCTCAGGTCGCGAGGGGTCCGCGGGTTCAGCGTCCGCGGGTCCTTCGGCTCCTGGAACTGGATCTTCCCCAGGATCTCATGCGTGGAGCCGCCGTCGAACGGACGCTTCAACGTCAGGCACTCGTACAGCGTGACTCCGAGCGAGAAGATATCGGTTCGATGATCCACACGATGCCCTCCCTCGTGGGCTTGCTCCGGGGACATGTAGTACGGTGTCCCCGCGAGACCGCGGCTGGCGGATGCGGTGCGTACCTCCTCCAGGGCCAGGCCGAAGTCCGAGACCTTGAGCTGGCCATCCTCGCCGAGCAGGATATTGGAAGGCTTTAGATCGCGATGGATGACGCCGGCCGAATGAGCATGCTGCACCGCGTCCGCCGCGTTGGCGATCCAGCGAGCCACGGTGCGCGGATACCCCCGAGGCAGTTCGCCTGACTGCCGCAGTTCTTCCAGCACGTCGGCCAGGGTGCGCCCTTCGCCCACGAGTTCCATGGCGATGTAGTGGACCCCGTCCACCTCTCCCACGTCATGAACGGTGACCAGCCCGGGATGTTGCAGGCGCCCCCCGGCCTGCGCCTCCCGCTGGAAAGTCCGCACGGCCCTTTCCGAGAGCCCCATGAGCGATGGCAGCACCTTGAGGGCGACCGGGCGGTTGAGCTTCAACTGCACCGCCTCGTAGACCGTCGCCATCCCGCCCGACCCGATCTCCCGGACGATCCGGAAGCCGCCAACGATCTGCCCGCCGGGCGGCGAGACGCCAGCGGGCTCGTGTTCGCCGCCGTTCTCCGGCCCGATCTGCTGGAACAGCCGCTTCAGCTTGCTCTCGAACTGGGAGAATCGCTCCAGGTCGGCGTCGTCCGTCTGATCGTGTTCGTCCATCGTCAGGCGTCCCGGTCCCCCGTCCCGAGCCTCGAGTATAGCAGGTTGCGCCCCTCTGGTATGATGCAGGCTGATCTCGAGGTGTGCGCACGTCTTCCCCGGGAGCCGCGGTGAGCGATCTGGAACAGTCGGTCGGCGAAATGGTCTCCCGCGCGTTGAACGGTGACCAGGCCGCGATTGACACTCTCTACCGCATCTACCAGCAGCGGTTGGTCGGCGTCGCCCACCGCAAGCTGGGGAACACCCTGCACGGCCTGATGGAGAGCGTCGATCTGGTGCAGTCGGTCTGGTCCGATATCCTCAAGGATCTGGACCAGTTCGAGGACCAGGGACCCGATTCCTTCTTCCGCTGGCTCCACGCCTGTCTGATCAGGAAGATCCACTCGAAGCGCCGCTACCACCAGGCGCAGAAGCGCGAGGCGAAGCGCACCTCCGCCTGGCCCGAAGCCGGCCTCGCGGGCCCCAGGGGAGCGTCCGATCCGACCCCCAGTCAGAATGTCAGCGGTCTGGAATCGACCACCTCCCTGCAGCAGGCGCTCGACCGGTTTCCCGATCTCCAGCGCCAGGTGCTGATCCTCCGCATGCGGGACAGCCTGAGCTTCGGGGAGATCGGGGAGCGAGTCGGCAGGTCGGAGGAGGCGACGAAGAAGATCTACAGCCGCAGCCTGGCCAAGCTGATCGAGTTGCTCCCTTCCGACCTGCAGCCATGAGACTCGTGTGGGCGCCGCCGAGAAGGAAGCCAGGCCACACCTCGTCAGGAAGCATGGCCTGGCGCGCGCCTGTGGTGAGTAGGCCCGCTAGTGAGTGACCGGGTTCACGAACGGGTAGTTATCCTGGTTGCTGCCGTACGGCACCTCGTACGGGTCGTCCACGAAGCCGTCGCCGTTCCCGTCCGGACCGGTGTGATTCGAATAGTGGTTCCCTCCTGACGGAGAGCCGTCGTCCCAGGTATTCACGCTCGTATCCTTCGCCTGAGTGGAATTGCTGAAGAAGTTGTTGTGGTGGATCGTGTTGAAGGCGCTCGACTCCCGCAGCTCCAGACCATACCGGTTGCTGATGAAGTCGTTGTGGATGAAGAGATTGTGCGTCGAGCGCAGCATGTCGATCCCGCTGTCGTTGTCTTCCAGCACGTTGTACGAGATCGTGTTGTTGTGCCTGGTGTTGAGCCAGATGCCGTCGTTGTTGCCGTAGCAGATGTTGTCGGTGATCAGGTTGCCGTTCGACTTGAGGTAGATTCCGGCTCCCCAGCTCGAGCCGCTGTGCTGTGCCTTGAACCCGCTGACCACGCAGTCGTCCGCCGCAATGAAGATCGTGCTCCCGGTGCTGCCGCCTCCTCCATCCACAACCACCTGGGTCCGGTCCTGTCCTGTGAGTGTCAGGGTCTTGTTCACCACGACCTTCTCGGAGTAACTCCCCGCATAGACGTAGACCGTGCCGAACTCGGCACACGCCTCGACTCCGCCGCTGATGGTCGAGAAGTGGGTCAGTCCGTAGCCGGGCGTCGCAGGACTGAAGTTATCGTCCACCCAGACGTCCGCCGGTGGAGGGCGAATGACGACGAGGGGATACCGATCCTGATTGCCGCCCGCGCCTGGAATCGGATACGGGACGTCGCCGATGCCGTCCAGGTCGACGTCCGGGATGCTGACTCCGCCCCAGGAATTTCCGCCTGACGGGTACTCATCGTCCCACTGGTTCGCACCATCGTCCGTGGCGTGAGTCCCGTTGCTCGTGAAAGTGTTGTGATAGATCCGGTTGCCCGAGGAGAGAGTGTCGCTTGCCAGGCCTGTCCCGTTCTGCTCCAGCGTGTTGTCGTGGATGCTGGAGTCGGTGGTCGAGAGAAGCTGAATCGCTTGCGAGGCGTTCGATTCGAACAGGCCCGACCCCACCACCGCATCGATGCAACCTTCGAGGACCAAGCCACTCGCCCCTTGGCTCACGATGGTGTTTCCCGCGAGAACGGCTCCCGAGCAGGTCACGAGGCAGATTCCGTACAGGTTGTTCTGCACGTCGTTGTTCAGGAGATAGGAGGACTCGCACTGCTGAAGTCGGATGCCGTAGCCGTTCCCATCGAACAGGCAGGCGTCGGCTGAAACCCCGTTCGCAAGGTACCCCAGCAACCCGTCGTCATTCCCGTGGAATTCGCAGTCCGTGACACTGACACCAGCGGCCTCGACGTAGACGCCCCCACCCGATCCGTTCCAGAAGTCAATTCTGATGACCTCTACATCATCCGCCGTGATCGCGAGCGCGGGTCCCAGACCGGATGCATCGATCACGACCCCACTCGATCCAATGAGGCGGAGACTCTTGTTCACCACCACGTTCTCGTAGTAGGTGCCCGCGTAGACGAAGACCGAACCGCTCTCCGCCACGGCGTCGACCCCTGCCTGGACGTTGTCGAAGGCCCAGATGCCCCAGCCATTGGTATTCTGGTCGAAACCCTGGTCCACGTAGGCGATCACGGTCGTGCCCAACCGAGGCTCCGTCAGAGGGTAGTGATCGAGATTCGAACCTCCTGCGATGGGCTGGGGCGTATCGCCGATCCCGTCCCCGTCCGCGTCCTCGCCGCCATAGTTGCTCCAGAAGTTTCCCCCCCCTGGATAGCCGCTGTCCCAGGTATTGACGCCGGAATCCATGGCCTGAACGACGTTGATCTGGAGCACGTTGTGATACAGCGCGTTGCCGCTGGCAGCAACAGAGTAGATCCCGATGCCGTTGTACTGGACGAGGTTCTGGATGATCGTGTTGGCCGAGGAGTACTCGATCCAAAGCGCTACTCCGTTCACGTGACCCAACAACTGATTCGAGTCAATCGTGTTGGAGTCACTCCAGGAGGTCAGCATGATGCCGGCGGCCGAGCTCCCGGCGACCTGGTTCTGGTTCACTTGGTTGCCTGTGGATCCCGCGAGATGGATCCCCGCCCCGCAGCTGACAATGAGATTGTCCATGACCAGGCTGCCGGTCGAGTTCTCGAGACCGACGCCGATCCCACACCCTCCAATCGAGTTCTCGAGTACGGCGTTCTCCTGGCTCGACTCGAGGTAGATCCCGAACGCTCCGTCTCCGATCACATTGGCGCCGATGACGCAGGAGTCGCCGCCCACCTCGATGCAGGCGTCGTCCGCATTCGTCCCCGACTCGCTGACCGTGAATCCGGTCACGGTGACCGAGTCCGCGCCCACATGAATGACGTCGCCGACATGGCCACCCCGCACGAAGGTCGTGTCGACCGCCTCCCCGATCAGGCTCAACGGCGTGGTGATTGCCACGTTCTCCGTGTAATCACCGGAATGGACCAGCACGCTTCCGCCCGGCCGGCAGGCGTCCACTCCGTCCTGGATCTTGTCGAAGGCGTACGTACCCCAGCCGGGCGTTCCCGGTCCGAAGTTCTCGTCCACCACGATCGGGATGGGCGTGTGCGCCCCCTTCCCCTGCATTGAGCCGAGCGTGAGGATCTGTGCCTCGGCCGCTGAAGCGAGGAAGAGCAGCGTGAGTACGGCCCCAAGGCCGGAGGGATTCAGTCTACGTTTCATCGCCGTCGCTCCTTCCGGGTCTGGCTTGAATCACCAGGGATCAGGCTTCTGACCCTCTCGAAGGAAATCCACGACCTGATCGGGACAGGAAAAACGCCCTGAAAACTGAAAAAACCAGCCTTCCTGGCCGGTAGCGCCCTTCCGGCCCGTCCTGCTGTATTCTGGACGCCCTGGAGGCAAGAACATGGCTGAGCCGAAGACGCAGCGAACCACTGCGAGTGTCGAGAAGTTCCTGAAGGGGGTCGCTGCGGACCGGCAGGACGACTGCCGGAAGATCATCGACCTGATGCAGAAGGCTACCGGCGAGCCGCCGGCGATGTGGGGTCCGAGCATCATCGGCTTCGGCAGCTACCATTACGTGTACGCGAGTGGGCGCGAGGGAGACTGGCCCGTCACCGGGTTCTCCCCCCGCAAGAAGGACTTCTCGCTCTACATCATGTCCGGATTCGACCGGTACGACGAACTGATGAAGAAGCTCGGCAGGCACAAGACCGGGAAGTCGTGCCTGTACATCAGGAAGCTGGAGGATGTGCACCTGCCGACGCTGAAGGAACTGGTGAAGAAGTCGGTGGCGCACATGCGGAAGACGTACAGGTAGCGACCGATCCAGTCGCGTACTCGTACTCAGCGAAGCGGACCCCTCGTATTCGAATCGTGAGCTGCCAGGCTCGGTGGAGCGGACCCACGCAACGGAGTCCGGTTCGAGTACGAGTACGAGTACGAAACGCGGTGCCCGGAGTCACTCGCCTTGCAGGTTCTGCAGCACTGCTCCCGCCGCCACCGTTGCCGGGTGCTCCGTGCCGAGTTCCCCATGAAGCACGCGAAAGGGACGCTTCGTACTCGTACTCGTACTCAGTCGCTTTAGCGACGGTACTCGTACTCGAATCGTGAGCTGCCAGGTTGGAGCGGACCAACGCAACGGAATCTGGTTCGAGTACGAGTACGAGGAGAGGGTCAACTGCCCGTCAGGTGGTCACCCTCCCAACGACCTCCACCCCACCCGAAGACCCCCGGAACAGGTAGGCATCCCTCCCCGTCCGCCGGGAGTACTCGCACCTGACCCGCTCGACCGAATCGGCCCGCTCCCTTGCCGCGAGCACCGCGACCGTTCCGCCCGAGCCGCCGCCGGTGATCCGGGCGCCGAAGAGTCCCGCATCCGGGCCGGCCGCGAGGACCAATTCGACCAGCAGGTCGGTCCCGTCCGAGCCGAGTCCGCAGGCGCTGTAGCTCTCATGCGAGTCGAGCATCAACTCCCCCATGCGGACGAAGGTCGCGCGGGCCGGCGGCTCCTTCAGGAGGCGTTGAAACTCGCTCACGCGCGCATGCTCGTGGACCGGATGCGCCGTGGCGCTCTGCACGGCGTACTGCTGCTCCGCCGCGACCGAGGTGACGCTGTCGGTCGTGCTCCGGAACTCCCGCAGGAATTCCGCCCCGGAGATCCGTTCCGGGAACCGGCGGCGATAGCTCCGCTCGAACTCGTCCGGATCCAGATTGGCGAGATAGCCGTGCCAGCGCGGGTCCTCGATCTCGAGGCCGTCTTCGCCATCGCAAACGGCGAGACCCTCGAACGCAGCCAGCATCCGGTACCCCATGAAGGCGGCGGTCCGCACGGCGCCGTAGGCGGGGCCCGCCACGCTCCGCTTCACTCCCGAGTCGATGCCGAAGAAGCGAATCGCCTCGGGGGCGGGGATCGAACCGACGAGCTGCGCGGGCTGGCAGAGGAGCGCCAGCAGGTGTCCTTCCCGGCCGCAGGCCGAAGTCATCTGGTCCATGATGCCGCAAGGCGCCCCGACGACCCGGTTCTCCACGGTCTGGCAGAGATGCGCCAGATCCTCCGGTTCCAGGTGAAGCTCGAACGCCGCGGCGACGGCGGCCATGGCCGCGACTTCCACTGCCGCCGAGGAACTGACCCCCTTCCCCTCGGGGACCTCCGAGGAGACCAGCAGGCGAGCCCCCTCCTCGAAGACAATACCCCGCTCCCGGGCCAGCACGCAGAAGGCGCCGGCCACGTACCCGGCCCAGGCGGTTTCCGGATCGCGACGAAACAGCTCTCTCGCGCTGCGGTAGTCTTGCGGTCCGTCAGACGCTTCCAGCGCCGACAGTTCCACCGCGAAGTCGGCGGCAGCCCGCCCCGGGCTCTTGACCCGGATGCGGCGCTCCGGATCGCGCTGAATCGCGACGAAGCAGGACTCCCGGATCGGCCACTCGAGAACCAATGATCCGGAGTAGTCGGCGATCCCCCCCATCACATCGAGGCGACCCGGCGCCCGGGCGATCACGATCTCCCGGTCCTTCTCGAACAGCGCATCGCGCCCTCCTCGCAGGCGGTCGATCTGCTCCCGGAACTCCGCCAGGCTACGGCTCACCGGCTCTCCTCAGTTCTTCCGCCTTCTCCTCGGCGCAGGTATCGCTGAGGAAGTTCCCGCCTCCCAGCTCGGGACCGGCCAGGTACTTCAGCAGGTTCTTTTGCCGCAGCGGCGGGTGGAACTCGATATGGAAATGGAAGCCGGAGCTGTCCGCCCCATCGGTCGGCGCTTGATGCAGCACCATCAGGTACGGGAAGGGTTTCGACCAGAGCGCGTTGAAGCGCCTCAGGAGGTCCTTGAGCACCCATGCCAGATCCCGGCGTTCCCCGTCCGAGAGATCGGCCAGGCTGGCGTGCGTCTCCTTCGGCGCGACATACGTCTCGTACGCGAAGCGCGCGAAGTACGGCACGAACGCGAGCGCTGAATCGCGCTCGCACACGATCCGGCGGCCGTCCTGGACCTCGGTCCCTAGAATCTCCTGGAACAGCACCCGCCCCGTGTCCCGCAGATGCCTCCGGCAGACCTCCCGCTCCTTGGCGATGGTGTTGAAGACGAAATTCGTGCCGTAGATCTGGCAGTGCGGATGGGGGTTCGAGACCCCGACCACCTCGCCCCGGTTCTCGAAGGTCAGCACATGATCGATGCCGTCGCGGCCTCCCAGGTCCACGTACTGGCGACCCAGTTCCCGCAGCAGTTCAGCGATCTGCTCCGGCAGGAGCTCACCGAGAGAGAGGTCGTGCCTCGGGGTGAAGCAGACGACGCGGGCGATCCCGCTGGCCGCCTGGTTGCGGTAGATCCCGGGCGCGGCCGGCAGATCGAGAGGGGCCTCCTGTCCGACACACGGATGGTCGTTGTCGAACACGAACAGGTCGGCGTAGTCGGGATTCCGCTTGCCGCTGATGCGCAGATTGCCGGGGCAGAAGTGGCAATCCGGATCGTAGGCCGGCACCTGGTCTCGCGGCGGAGTCTCCACGACCTCACCGCTCCACGGCCGGCTCTGCCGGTGCGCGGCCACCACCACCCACTCCTCCCGGAGCGGATGCCAACGTTCCTCCCAGGTCATGCCGCCAGCCTAGCAGACTGCGAGCCCAACATCGAAAGTGCTGACTCAGAATCCACTTGGGGCAGGCCAGGGGCAGGCCAGGGGACATTGGTTCTATTCGTACATTCTCCGAGGATGTACGAATAGAACCAATGTCCCCTCTCTCCTCCGCGCCCTCGAATCTGCACCACTGGGTGGGATACGCGGCGATCGGTGTGCTGCCGGGATCGTAGCGGTGCGTGCGACCGGCTGGCGTTCGCAGGGCTGAAGGGGCGAGTCTTCTGGCTCGCCCCCCGAAGATTCGCGGTTCCGGCCAACTTCTGGCTGCGCACTTGGCCCCAGTGCGGCAGATCGCTATACAAGAGGCCTTTTGCGCCCGCACCCTGGCAGGTCTCAGTGCAAGACGTCATCGCATGCAGGAATCTCCGTCACAGCTACGGCAGCAAGGAGGTTCTTTTTGGCCTCAACTTCACCGTGGCGCCCGGCAGGATCTTCGGTCTCCTGGGCAAGAACGGAGCGGGCAAGACCACGACAATCAACGTCCTGATGGGGTTCCTTCAGCCCGCAAGCGGTGACTGCCGCATCTTCGGGGAGCCTTCCCACGACATCCGTCCCGCGACGCGCACCCGGATCGGATTGCTGCACGAGGGGCACCTGCAGTACGACTTCATGACGGTCCGCCAGGTGGAGCGGTTCTATTCCGGCTTCTACCCCCGCTGGGATGGTGAAGTCTACTTCTCGCTCATGGAGAAGATGGGGATGCCCGTCGATCGCAAGCTGTTCCGCATGTCCTGCGGCCAGCGATCACAGGTGGCGCTGGGACTGATCCTCGCTCAGGACCCCGAGTTGATGATCCTCGACGACTACTCGATGGGACTCGACGCGGGATACCGCCGCCTCTTTCTCGACTACCTGCGCGACTACGTCAAGAACCGAGGCAAGACGGTTCTGGTCACCTCGCACATCGTCCAGGACCTGGAGAAGTTCGTCGACGATCTCATCATTCTCGACAAGGGAACCGTCCTCGTGCAGTCGACCTTCGAGAAGTTCCGCGCCGATCTGAATCAGTTCGACTTCACTCTGGCCGAGGGGCAGGAGCGGATCGGGCGGGACGAGGTGATCATGAATTTCGACGTGGTCGGGAATCGGGTTTCCCTGTTCACCTTCGAGGATCGCGGCCGGGTCGAGCGCCACCTACGCGACCTTGGCATCCAGCCCGAGTCGCTGGAAGAGGTACCCATGTCGTTCGAGGACGCGTTCATCGGCGTGACGGGCAAGTACTGATGGCCGGCAGCAACATGTACGGAGCTCTCCTCTACAAGGAGTGGATCAAGATCCGCTGGGTCTTGCTGATCGTCTCCCTTGTCACCTGCTGGACCCTGATCCAGCTCTTCCTCCAGGTCCGCGAGTTCTTCGAGTTCATGGAACCGATCGCGGTCTGGAGCGACGTGGTGCACCGCAAGGCCGTGTTCTACTCGGGAATCGAGTACAACGCGGTGGTGGCAGGCGTGGGCATCGCCTTGATCCAGTTCATTCCGGAGACGGTGAAGCGTCGGCTCCGGCTGCTGTTCCACCTGCCGATCCAACAGAACCGCGCGCTCTACTTCATGATGGCGACCGGGCTCGCCTGCACCCTCTTCGTCGTCGCCCTCAACGTCGCCGGCCTGCTTGCGATCGTTGCCTCGCGCTTTCCTGCCGAGCTGGTGTGGAGCGCGGTCGTGACCTCCGCTCCCTGGCTGTTCGCCGGCGTCGTCGCCTATTTCGCCACCGTGCTGGTGGTGGTCGAACCTCTCGCGTGGAGGAAGTGCACCTACGCCGCGCTTTCCTTCGGTCTGGTTCAGCTGTTCTTCAATGGGAGCGGCTACGAGACCTACGCGCACTCGTTCTGGAGCTACGCGCTGCTCGGCGGTCTCTTCTCGCTCACCATCGTGTTGCCTGCCTTCCGCTTCAAGCGGGGGATCAACTGATGATTCGTCTTTCAAGAACCGTCATCATTCTCCTCGTGGTCGCCGTGTCCGCCTTCTTGCTGCCCGAGTTGTACTGGAAGGCGATGGACCAGAAGGTCCACCGCCCCTTCATCCTGTACAGCGCGATCCTGGATCGTTTCATGACACGGACCTCGGACGACTTCGGCCAGACAACCCATGCCGACGAGACGGGGAAGGAGTACGATCGGATCGAGTTCGAGAAGCTGACACCGTTCTTCAATTACCGGAATCTGATGAAGTGGGAACTCCTTCCGGTCGAGGTGAAGGGGTCTCAGTACGACGACGACCTGATTCGCACCAACATGCAGGTCCTGCGCCTCGATCCCAATGACCTGCACACTCCCCAGATCGACCTCTACCCGCTATACGAATCGGCCTCGCTGTTCGCCCAGCTGGAGAACCCGCCGGACATGTTCCGGCTCACAGAGAGCATGGAGTTCATCGTCGCGTCCTCGAACGAGGTGGACGAGGAGAAGTCGGCGCTCTTCACCTCGGCGCTCCGCGGCGAGGGTTTTCAGTTTCCGGCCCGCTACGTGGCCGGAAACCCGACCACCCGCAAACCGTTCGACGAGGGATACATCGCGGTCGACGCCTCTGGAACGCTCTTCCACATCAAGATGGTCGAGGGGCGTCCGTGGTGCGTGAATACCGGCGTCACCCCGGCCGCCGGCGTGCGGCTGATGAGCCTGAGCGAGAACAGTCGGCGGGAGTTCTACGGCACGCTGATCTCCGGCGACGACAAGGTCCACCTGATCAGCTACGACAGCTACCGGCTGATCCCGCTGCCGACGGTCGGGTATGAACCCGATCGGATGGGACTCCAGCTGTATGCCGACCCGCTGAACCGGACGATCATCTTCAAGGATCTGGACGAGGATCTGGTGCACTGCGTGCTCACCGATCGCGACTACAACGCGATCAGGACCTGGGATTGCCCGGTGAAACGGGCCGACCTGCGGTTGGCGACGGCGGCCGGCGAGTTGCTCTTCCCCTTCCGCTTCGTAAACACCCACCAGACGAGCGACTATGTGCTCTTCAGTGTCGAGTTCGGCGGAGGGCTGGCGTGGCTCGGAATCCTCCTCTCCCTCCTCACCCTGGCGCTGATCCGCTTCAAACGGCCGGTCGGTCCGGCAGCGAGCTGGATCGACTGGGTCATCGTGGCGCTGACCGGCTTCTACGGCCTGATCGCCGTGATCATCGTCGGGCGAGAGCCGTCACGTGGATGACTCCGCCACCTGAACAGGATGAGAGCTGCGACGCTTTCGTGACCATCGCATTTCGGAGTCTGACGGCTTCCGCCACGACCGAGCCACCGGGCCGGACCCGGACCGGGCTGAGCTCACACGTTGCGATGCGGCAGGCTCTCAGTCCTCCAGCCCGCCCTTCAGTGTGAGCAGACTGATCTCCGGAGGCGCCAGCAGCCGGATGCGGGGCGCCTGGCCTCGTTCCTGTCCCACGCCGCGGCTCAGGTAGAGCCGGTTTCCGTTCAGCTCATGAAGCCCGCCGGCGGCGACCTTCCTTGGCAGATCCGAGAGGGTCAGGAGCGGACCGAAGCCGGGGAGGACGACCTGGCCGCCGTGAGTATGGCCCGAGACGGTGAGGTCGATGCGGGAGTTCCCCTTCAAGAGCCGGATGACATCCGGCCGGTGCGCCATGAGGATCCGGATGTCGTCCCCGCCAGGCTCGTCCTGCAGCCGTTGAATGACTGCGCGGGCTGCTGCCGAGTCGCAGTCCCGGTCGACGCCCCCCAGGGTCACCGCGCGCCCTCGCACCTCCAGCCGGACGATCTCGTTCTCCAGCTCGATGATCCCGGTTCCCTCCAGCATCGGCCCGACCCGATGCCTCGGATCGACGTCTCCCCGGGCGAAGTAGACCCCGCCAGGCGCGGTCAGGCGTGACAGCAGCTGCCGGAGCGCCTCCAGCTTCTTCTCGAACAGATTGGTGGAGCCGTGGAAGAGGTCGCCGGGCACCAGGATGATATCCGGCCTGCACGCCAGCAGCCGGTCGATCGCCTCCTGCTCGTACTCCCCGACCTGGTCCGTCTGCAGGTCGGCCAGGACCGAGATCCTCAGCGGGGGGCCGTCCGACCGCTCCGGCTTCAGGTCGATGTCCACCGCTTCCAGCCGCAGGTCGTACGGTTCGACCCACCTCATGTAGTAGCAGAGGGGCAGGGCGCAAAGAGCGAGAACCGCCAAGGCCTTCACGGAGAGCGAGACCGACGCACCCTTCCTCGACCGCCAGAGCGCCCGCAGCGCGCAGTACGGCAGCACCAGCACCAGATCGTACCAGACCACGCTCATCAGGCCGAAGAGACCCACGCCGATGGTGAGCAGCGGTAGGGCCTTGAGGGGAAGGAACACGACCAACAGCATGATCGCCCGTATCACGCGCGACAGATTCAGCGGAGGCGGACCGGAGCCCGGAGCGTGGTGGAAGAGCACGCGATGCACCAGGTAGCCGTCGATCAACGTGGAGGAGATCAGACCGAACACAAACAGGGTCGGGAAGTGGACCCCGGCGTAACCTGTGAACGGCAGCACGTCGCAGAGATCAGCAGGCATCGATTTCACGGATCCAGAGGCCGCAGGGCCTTGAGTCCTGGCGGCAGGGTGAATCGATGCGTGCACTCCAGGTACTCCTGCCCCCCCATCCGGCCGATGAGAGCGAGGGCGTCCGCATTCAACGAACCTGTTGCGTCCAGGACCTCATCCGCGATGTGGAGGTGGACCACCTCTCCCAGCACCAGATTCCCGCCGCCCGGCTGACCTTCATTGGTGCGGATCACCTGGAGAGTTCTGCACTCGAAGGAGACCGGCGACTCGGCCATGCGGGGCGGCTTGACGATCCGCGAGGGAACCGGAGTGAGGCCGGCCAGCTCGAATTCACTCTCTCCATGTGGCAGAGGTTCGGATGCGGCCACCACCCTCCGGATCTGCTGGGATGTGGCCACGCCCACCACGAACTCCCCGCTGCCTCCTTCCGCGACCGGCTTGGCGTTCCGGAGCGTGTCCTTCTCCACGCCCCCGCGGCCGTTCGCCGGACAGAAGACGAGCGTCATCGGATTCGAGCCGAGGCCGGTGAAGAAGGAAAAGGGCGCCAGATTCAGGGCTCCCTCGGGCGAACAGGTGGACACCACGGCGATCGGGCGGGGCGCGATGGCTGCGGTCATCAGGGCATACCGCTCCCGGACGGAGAGCTCCGAAGGGTCGATATCCATGCTCGCCTCCCCGGCCTGACTTTCCCCAGCGTTGAGAAGGCCAGGCCAGTTGTCTGTTACTTGTCGAGATAGCCGAGCTGCTTCAGTTGGTCGGCCAGCTCCTCACTGATTTCGGCCTTCCGCCCCTGGACCGCGCCGGACCAGATCATCGCCCTGACCGCCTCGAGATGCTCTGCCATGTTCCTGAATCCGGGATCGGACACCTGCGCGAGGTTCTCTTGCTCCGCCCGGTCCGACCGCAGGTCATACAACTCCCACTCGCGGGCGGCCGGATTGGAGACGTCCGGACTCAGTTCGTTCCGGATGATCTTGTACGGGCCGTACCGCAGCGACTCCCGGCAGGAGACCTGTGTCTGGACATGAGCGAACAGCGGCGCTGTCCGACCAACGGCGCGCTCCCCAAAGAAGAGGTTCAGCTGCGAGAAGCCGTCTGTGTTCTCCAGCGGATCCAGGCCCATGATGTCCAGAAGAGTCGGCATCAGGTCCACCTGGGAAATCGGATCCCGCACGCGGAGACCTTTCGTTTGGCCATCCAGACGCACGATCAGGGGCACGTGGAGCATCTCGTCGTACATGGTCACCGAGTGCTTCAGGCCTCCGTGCTCGAAGAACTCCTCGCCATGGTCGCTGGTGATCACCACCACCGTGTTCTTCAGCAGCCCTTCCGCCTCCAGATGGTCGAGGAACTGGCCGAGCATTCGGTCGCAGTAGTGGATGGTGGCGTCGTACAGGTCGATCAGATGCTGGACATCCCCCTCTTCCGGAGGGTGCTCGAGCCAGGAGTTGTGTTCCTCGAGGCGCTCATACTCCACGCCGTCCCAGGCGCCCCGGGCGCCGGTGTCGAACAACTGGCCGTCGCGCTCCGGAGGGCGGTACTGGTGGGTGACGAATGTATGCAGGAACGCGAACCACTGCTGCTCCCGTTTTGACTCGATCCAACGGGCGGCGGCGCCCAGACTGTGACGGCGCCGGTCGAGTGGTCCGGAATGCTGAGCGCCCGAGTCATCCGTGGTCCGGTACAGGTCCTTTATCTGGTCGTCCCCTCTGTCGATCGGGTCAACGAGGCCGTAACGGTCGAACCCATCCGCGAACCCGAATTCCTCCGAAAGGTATCCGCTCGCCGTAAAGCCACCGGTGGCGTATCCCTCCCTGGCGAGAAGAACCGGCAAGTACGCAACCCTTGACGTATCGAGACCTTCCTGGTCGACCGCTCCATGCTTGGGCGGGAAGAGCCCGGTCAGCATGGTCGCGTGGGTCGGGAGAGTGTACGGCGCCACCGCGAAGTAGTTCTCGACCACCGTTGCCCGCTCCGCGAACCGTTCCAGGAATGGGCTCGTGGGTCGGTCGTATCCGTAGAGACCGAGATGATCCGCTCGCAACGTATCCACTGAGATGAACAACAGGTTCGGGAGCCGCTTCCCCTGGTCTCGCACCAGCAGGTGCGGAGTGCCGAACAGCACCATCCCCTCCCCCTCGCAGGAGAGCCGAACACTCGCGGCCCGGCCCGCATCGGACGGGAAGGGCCAGTCGAAAGCGTGGTCCTCATATGAAGGAACACTCTCGGTCGACCGGGACAGAGTGCCCTCGCCCAGTTCCACCCACCTCCCCTCGGAACCGGCCTCGACCTTCCAGTGGCTGTTCGATCCGATCGCGGCATGGTCGGAGAGGGCCAGGCCAAGCGACAGGGTGGTTGAGCCCCGTGGCGCTTCCAGGTTGAGCACGAGCCTGCCCCCCGCCGGCACCGCGGCTGCGTTGCGCACCTCCCCCGCCAACCGGACCCGGCGAACGATCGGTCCGCCAGGCATGTCATCAAGATCGGAGAGGCCCATCCCGTTGGTGGTCAGAATCGGCAGACGCTCGAACCGAAAGCCGGCAACGCGCCGCGGGTGCTTCCAGCACGGAACGAAGAGCGCCCGGATCTCCTGCTTGCCCCGCCTGCTGATCACCATCCTGGTCGTGGCGATTCCGTCGTCGTCGGGCGCAGCGTTCCACCGGAAGCGCCCCTCCCTGATCCCCAGGAGGACCTTGTTGAGCATCAGACCGTGGAGAGCCGGAGTCAGTTCCCGTTGCTGGCGCCAGGATTCAAGCGTTTCTGCTCCGGACTCATCCTCCTCGAGCCGCGACACAGGAAGGAAGCTGAGGTCGTGACAGCGGCTGTTGGCCACGAACGGCTTCTCGAGATCGGTCAGGACGGTCAGCCCCAGCCGCTCGTTTGCCGGGAGAGAGAAGAAGCGGACCAGTGCGGTCCACGACCGATCCAGCACCAGACAGCCGTTCTCGATCGACACGCCTTCGGCCCCATCGGCCGGAGTCAAGCTCGTCGAGTCCCGGCTCAGCACGAACCAGTCGGAGAGATCGCTCGAATGCCGGAACGACTGCTCGGCGATGACAAGAGAGGTCTCGTCCACATTCAGCTCGAGAAGCCGGACCGGCCGGAGGAACTCCTCGGCAGGCTCGTCGGAGCAGGCGGGCAGCAGGAGCACCAGCGCGCCCAGGATCAGACGCATGGGTGTTCGTCCGATCAGTCGGGCTGGCACATCGTCGAGCATCGTCTTGGGCGCGTTTCCAGAGGAGAATATCGGCTTAACAGCGGAATAGGACATGGTATGGCGCGAGAGCCGCGTGGGCAAGGACCACGGAAACGAGCCAGGCCGAACGAGAGTCGTAAGCGGCGAGCCGGTCAGGAAATCCGCGCCGGAAGCCCGGTCTGCACCCTACTCTGGGCCTCGCACTTCCACTAACCTGTGCTATTCAGATCTACTTTTCCTCCGTTTTTCCCTCTGGTCAAACCGATGCACAACGCCCGCTCTCGACGATCTCCCGCCCTGTTCGCTGCCCTCCTTGGCCTGTTCAGCCCCGCCTTCGCTGGTGAGGACTGGCGGGCGGCCGAGGACGGAATCCTGGCCGGACAGACCCAACTGACGTTCGAGTCGAGGTTCCAGAAGGCGGGCGAGAGCTACTTCTCGCCAGACGGCCGGCAGATCATCTTCCAGGCGATCGAGCGGAATGACGATCCGGCCCTGGAGGAGAAGTTCTATCAGATGTACGTGGCCGACCTGGCATTCGAGGATGGACGTGTCGTCGGCCTGGGCCGGATTCAGCAACTGAGCCCACCGGGATCGTCCAACACCTGCGGTTGGTTCCACCCAACGGAGCCTGGAGTGGTGATCTTCGGCTCGACGCTCGGTCCTCCCAGCAATCCGGGCCGTGCCGGATATCAACGCGCGACCAGCCGCTATTCGTGGCAGTTCCCGCAGGAGATGGACATCGTCCGCTGCGAGCTCGCGCGGGCCGACGGCACCGCGGCGACGCTGGAGAAGGTCGTTGCCAACCCGGAGGCCTACCTGGCTGAATGCGTGATCGACCCCTCCGGAAGATACGTCGTCTATTGCGAGCACCAGGTCAATGAGGGGACGAGCGGGGGCGATCTGTTCATCATGGACCTCGCCAACGGCAGGCGAGTGGCAGCGACCGGCAGCGAGGGGTACGACGGAGGCCCCTTCTTCTCTCCGGACGGAAAGAGACTCTGCTACCGTTCCGACCGCCGGGGCGACGACCTGCTGCAGGTCTTCGTGTCCGAGTTGCTGTTCGACCAGTCCGGCAACATCATGGGCGTGGCCCGGGAATTCCAGCTCACCAACAACATGCACGTCAACTGGGCTCCCTTCTGGCACCCGGGTGGGAAGTACCTGGTCTACGCCACCTCGGAGATGGGACACGACAACTACGAGGTCTTCCTGATCGACGCCGATCCTGGAACTGACGGGGGTCCCACCAAGTACGGCACCCACAAGCGGCGAGTGACTCACGCCGCGAAGTTCGACGGCTTGCCCGCCTTCAACGCTGACGGGTCGAGCCTGATCTGGACCTCCCAGCGCGGTGCGGACGGTTCGTCGCAGGTCTGGTTCGCGAATTTCGTGATGCCCCTGGAACCAGGTTCCGGTCCGAAGGAACAGCCGGTCGCCGAAGAAGCCGACTCCCTTCCTGAGCGGCTGCAGGCGAAGGATCCGGAATCCGGCCTGATCTACCTCTACGACCCGAAGACCCACGAACTCACGGTCTACAACCCCAGTACCCATGAGGAGCGGGCTCCCCAGGGGAAGGAAGAACTGGATCGGGCCATGGAGCTGTTCCGGCGGAAGTAGCGCACGCAGAAATCGAAATCGCTGTCGAAATCGGGATCGATTCTTCGGTGGCAGGCCGAGCAAGTCGGGAACGCCTCTTCGGTTGCGGCCGGTGCCTGGGGAGACACCTGGATCGTGAATCTCTGACCCGGTGAACCCGATTCCATCTCCGCACCCGGGGGAGACTTCTTCTAGGATGTCTCTTTGACCGCGCCGCTTCAGCTCACGGGAGGCACGATGAAACTTCGCCCGGCTCTGCTCGTCTTTTTTCTGCTAGCCGCGCCCGGCCTCTGCGCCGGCCAGGATCCACTTTTAAAACAGGCACCCCCGGAGCATGAGTTGATCCAGCTCCTGGCAGGGGAACTGGAGTACTCCGCGGGCGCCCTGGTCACGGACGAGGGGACGAGGCCCTACTACCTGGCGTACACCGTTACCGACAACTCCTCGGTGTCGGTCCAGGCCCGCTTCGGCGCGCTCCAGACCGACCGGGCGACGAGGTCCAGGGTCCTGGACGTGGACGTGCGGGTCGGCGACTACGGCCTGGACAGCAGCCACGAGCTCCGCGGCAGCGCACGCGGCGGTGGCTTCCGGCGCGGGGCCGCGGGCGCGAAGCGGATCGCGCTCGAGAACCATCCCGCCGCGATCCGGCATGCCGCCTGGCAGGCGACGGACCGGGCCTTCAAGGACGCCGTGGAGACGTATCAGCAGGTCCTGACCAACGTCCAGACGATGGTCGAGGAGGAGAGCGCGGACGACTTCTCGCGTGAAGACCCCAGTGTTCGCACGGAACCGGAGGCGGTGCTGGAGATTGACCGGAAGGAATGGGTCCGCAGGGTCCGCGCCGTCTCGGCGATGGCGCTGGCGCACCCCCTGATCTACTCCTCCGACGTTTCTCTCGTTGGCGGCGCCACGAACAAGTACATGGTCACCAGCGAGCAGACCCGGATCGTGACCGGACAGAAGCTGCTCAGGGTGGCGCTGTCTGCCAGCACCCGCGCCGAGGACGGCATGGAGTTGAGCCAGACGCAAATCTTCAACGCCTCGACCGAGGAAGGTCTCCCCTCCGAGGAAGCGATGTCGGCGGCCTTCAAGGAGGTCATCGACATGGTGCTCGCGCTCCGCGAGGCGCCCCTGGTCGACCCGTACACCGGCCCGGCGATCCTCCTCAACCGCGCCAGCGGGGTCTTCTTTCACGAGATCTTCGGGCACCGCATCGAGGGGCACCGGCAGAAGAGCGTGGACGAGGGCCAGACCTTCACCAGGATGATCGACATGCAGATCCTGCCGGCGTTCCTGAACGTCGTGGACGACCCGACCCTGCAGCGATTCGGCGGGGAGGATCTGCGAGGCTTCTACCGCTACGACGACGAGGGTGTGGCTGCCTCCCGCGTGGAGCTCGTCAAGGACGGCGTGCTGAAGACCTTCCTGCTCTCGCGCTCGCCGGTGCTGCAGTTCAACCACTCCAACGGCCACGGCCGGAGAGAGCCGGGCAACGACGTCGTGTCGCGCCAGGGCAACTTGATGATCTCCTCCTCGACAGCCGTCAGCTACCGGAAACTGAGGGAGATGCTGGTCGACGAGTGCGAGAAGCAGAACAAGCCTTACGGATTCCTGTTCGCCGACATCACCGGCGGCTTCACGTCCACCTCGCGAGGAGGGCCGCAGGCGTTCAAGGTATTGCCGGTGGTGGTCTATCGTATCTTCGCCGATGGGCGGCCGGATGAACTGGTGCGCGGGGTCGATATCGTGGGTACGCCGCTGTCTTGCTTCTCCAAGATCGTCTGCACCGGAGACGACCCGGCGGTTTTCAATGGCTCCTGCGGCGCGGAGTCGGGATGGGTCCCGGTCTCCGCCGTTTCCCCCAGCCTTCTCGTGGAACAAATCGAAATCGAAAAGCGACAGCGCTCCCAGGAGCGGCTCCCCATCCTGACACCCCCCATCGGCGAGTGAGGTCGACATGAACATCTCCAAGACCCTGATCGCGATCCTGATGATCCTGTCCCTCCTCGGAATGGCGACCCGGGCTTCGGCCCAGGACGACCCCCCTGTCGATGACCCGGTGTTGCGGGCGCTCGCGGATGAACTGGCGCGTTCGATGACGCTCGAACTCGAAGACCTCGGACGGCCGTACTTCGTCGAGTACGCGGTGGATGACACCGACAGTCTGACGATCAGCGCCAGCTACGGCGCCGTCGTCTCCTCCGACCAGAACCGCTCACGGCGGCTGCGGTCCCACGTCCGCGTCGGATCGTACCAGCTGGACAACACCAACTTCTCCGGCGGCGGTGGCGGAGGCATGGGCGGCCGCGCTCGAAGGGGCGGGGGCGGAGGGCGCGGAGCGGGTGACACGGCCCTGCCGATCGAGGACAACTACACCGCGATTCGCCAGGCGATCTGGTCCGCAACGGACGACGCATACAAGGCCGCGGTGCAGCAGTTCACCGAGAAGCAGGCCTACATGGCGGATCGGGAGACCTCCGGCCGCCCGGATGACTTCAGCCAGGAGGAGCCGCTGCTCGTGATCGAGCCCAGGATGGAGCAGAGCTTCGATGCGCCGCTCTGGGAGAAGAACCTGCGGGCCATCTCTGCCCGCTTCCTCGAGAGCGGGAAGATCACCGAGGCGGATGTGGACCTGCGGGTCAGCGCTACGAACAACTACCTGGTCAACTCGGAGGGCACACGGCAGCGGACCGGGCTGAGCCGGACCCTGCTGGCCGTGTCGGCGTCGGGTCTGACCGCGGACGGCGAGCGCCTCTCGGACGAGGAACAGTTCTTCGCCTTCGCTCCGGAACAACTCCCCACGCTGGAGGAACTTCTCTCGAGCGTCGACGCCTTGATCCAGAGACTCGAGGCCACCCTGGACGCTCCCACTCTGGACAACTACACCGGTCCGGTGCTGATCGACAGCCTCGCCGCGGCGCAGATGTTCCATGCCCTGCTGGCCAGCGGCCTCGGCGGCATGCCAGAGCCAGTGGGCGCGGGAAGGCGCCGTGCGGCCCGCGGCGAAAGCCTCGACCGGCTGCTGGGCCGCCGCATCCTGCCACGATTCATGCAGGTGTATGACGACCCCCGCGCGGAGCTGTTCGACGGAACTCTCCTCGCCGGGAGCTACAAGGTCGACGATCAGGGCGTACTCGCCCAGCGGATCTCGATCGTGGAAGAGGGCAAGCTGGTCGGGATGGCCATGTCCAGGGCGCCGACCGGGGAGTTCTCGGGATCGAATGGTCACGGCCGCGGTCGGCGCGGGATGCCCGAGGCGACCGCCGGTTGCCTGTACGTGGAGGCTTCCAAGGGGCAGCCGGAGGCCGCTCTGAAGGAGGCCCTCATCGAGCTCGCCGCCGACCAGGGCCTGACATTCGGCATCCGAATCTCCTCGCTGCGCGGGGACACTTCGGGAGGCGCCGAGGAGGGCATGCGGGCCGCTTTCATGAGACGCCAGCAGGGCGGCGGCGGCGGGCCGACCCTCCCGGACCCGATTCTGATTCACAAGGTCTTCGTCGAAGACGGCCGGGAGGAGCGGGTCCGCAGCGGCGAGTTCGGTGATTTCGACGTGGGCAGGCTGAAGGAGATCCTCATCGCCGGGGACTCCAGGACAGTCCTGAATCAATTCGGCCTGCTGGGATCCGGCGTCCCCCAGTCAGTCATCGCCCCTGCCGTGCTGTATGAGGAACTGGATCTCTATCGGATCGAGCAGGAACAGGTGAGGAAGCCGATCCTGGAGGCCCCAGGCTCGCGCCGCTGATCCTGACGGGCCGCCTGCCCCCCGACAGGCTGTGAGGGTGCATTCGTCCGCTGGTTCGAATCCAGGCTATTCTCTACCACAGAGAGCAGAGAGTCGGAGCTTGAAGGGAATTGCCTTACCTGCGAACAGACCCTTCTCCTCATCTCCTCTGTGCTCTCTGTGCCCTCTGTGGTGAACCTCTCTCTTGTAGAACTCTCTCTCGCCGGAACATCGCATGTCACACCCCAAGATCGTGATCGTCGGCGGGGTCGCGGGCGGTGCCAGCGCCGCCACGCGGGCCCGCCGCGTGAACGAGCGGGCCCAGATCGTCCTGTTCGAGCGAGGCCCCGACATCTCGTTTGCCAACTGCGGCTTGCCCTACTACGTGGGCGGCGCCATCCAGGAAAGGAAGAGCCTTCTCCTGGCCACGCCGGAGGCGCTCAAAGAGCAGTTCAACATCGACGTCCGGATACGGCACGAAGTGACAGGGATCGATCGCAACCGGAAGCGCGTGAGCGTCCTGGACCGCACCACCGGGACGCGGTTCGAGGAATCGTACGACAAGCTGATCCTCTCCCCCGGCGCGGATCCGATCGTGCCGGAGTGGGATGGAGTCGGCCGTTTCAACGTCTTCACCCTGCGGGATGTCCCTGACAGCGATCGGATCAAGGGGTACGTGGATCACCATACGCCTGGCAGGGCGGTGGTGATCGGCGCGGGGTTCATCGGGCTGGAGATGGTCGAGGCGCTGATGGAGAGCGGCGTCGCGTGCACCCTGATCGAACTGCAGCCCCAGGTCTTGCCTCCCCTGGATCGAGAAATGGCCTGGCATGTGGAGCAGGTTCTGATCAAGCGCGGCGTCGAGCTGCACCTCTCCACTTCGGTCGAGAACCTGCTGGATGATGGTGAGAGGGTCCGGGGAGTTCTGCTGGGTGACGGCATGGAATTGCCCGCCGACCTGGTGCTGGTCTCCATCGGCGTGCGGCCCAACGCGCGGCTGGCGCTGGATGCCGGACTGGAAATCGGCCCGGGTGGCGCCATCGCCTGCGACCGCTACAGCCGTACCAGCGATCCCGATATCTACGCGGTCGGGGACGCCGCCGAGGTCCGGCACATGGTTCTGAACCAGCCGGTCCAGATCCCGCTGGCCGGGCCCGCCAATCGCAATGGCCGCCTGGCGGGTGAGCACGCGGCCACGGGCCGGTCGAGGGAGGCGCCTGCCGTGCTCGGCACCGCGGTGGTGAAGGTCTTCGATTGCGTGGCAGCCGTGACCGGTCTGGGTTCCAGGGCCGCGGAGAGGGCCGGACTGGACGCCGCTTCCAGCTATGCCCTGCGGGGACACCATGCCGCCTACTATCCAGGAGCCGCCCCGATGATTCTCAAGCTGGTGTACGAGCGCGGCTCGGGGCGCATCCTCGGCGCGCAGGCAGTGGGCGGCGCCGGAGTGGACAAGCGGATCGACGTGATCGCCACGTGCATGCGCTTCTCTGGCACCATCGACGACCTGGCCGGCGTGGACCTGGCGTACGCACCCCCTTTCGGCGCCGCCAAGGACCCGGTGCACATCGCGGCCTTCATCGCCCAGAATCAGGAAGATGGTCTGTGCCTGGGCGTGCCGCCCGACAGAGCCGCCCCGCTCGAGGGGCAGATCGTCGATCTGCGGGATGCGAAGGATTACCTGGAGGGATCGCTTCCAACGGCGGTTCACATCCCGCTCTCGGAGCTGAGAGGGCGGCTCGACGAGCTGGACAGGGACCGGCCGACCTACCTCCTCTGCGGCGTCGGGCAGCGCGCGTACACCGCCGCGAGGGTGTTGATGCAAGAAGGCTTCCAGCAGGTCGCCTACCTGCCAGGTGGATACCGGATGTGGCGGCCTGACCCTGACCGCGACCGGCAAGGATGACGGTCCGCCCGGCCGCGGTCAGGGATTGACGACCGTGAGTTCCACCACGTTCGACAGGACGGGCGTCGCCTCCAGGGCAAGCGACTGCAGGAACACCTGGAGGCCCACCAGCGGCGGGTTGTTCGGGATCGGCAGCGCGGTTCGCAGCAGTCCGGATCCCGGGACGGCGGAATTCAGGATGATGCGCTGCGTCAGCAGGTCGAGCCCGAACGTCCCCCTCACGCCGCCGAGCCTCGTGCTGCCAGTGCCGAGCGAGAGGAACAGCAGCACCGGCGTCCCGGGGCGTGCCGCCAGCTGGATCTCGACCCGGCCGGAGATCGCCGGCTTGCCGAAGATCATGACATGCGGCGTCAGCCCGAAGTCGAGCAACTCCAGGTCATCGATCAACGCCTCGGTCACCGAGCTATTCTGCGGGTCGGTCGCGATGAAGCGGATCTTCATCCGCGCGGTGGGCGCCAGGCAGTCCGCGAGCCACCACTCCCTTTGCACCCAGGCGTTCGGCCTCAAGGCGACGGTCTCCAGGTTGACCCAGGTCGCTCCGTCATCGTTCGACACGTCGATGGTCAGCGGGTTCTGCCCGTTGCTGCACCAATAGAAGCGGTTGTAGCGGAGCACCGGCTCGCGTGTATCCGCCAGGCTGAATGTCGGCGTGACCAGGGTCGTGGTGCCGTCATCCACGTCGTCCTGCCCCGGCGCGGTCCCCCCGTTGCCGGTGACGTAGCAGTGGGTGCCAGGCGAAGGCGTCGTATCGTCTTCCGGCTGGGCCTCGTTCTGGTAGTGGAGGATCTGGATCGGATCGGATCGCTCCCATTCTCCCGTAAGAGCGTCATCTCCCGGCAGGCCGGCCGCCCAGCCCAGGTCCGACTCCAGGTCGTCCACCGCGATGGGCCGCAGCGTCCCGACCCGGAGGATCAGCTCGCTGACCACGGAGAACCCGTCCCAGTCCAGGGTCACCGTGATCGGAATCCGGTCTCCCGGGGAAGCGCCGGGCGACACCGCGACCCGGATCCCTCCCGGACCGGTGGACGCCTCCGCCAGGGCCCCGATGGAGGCCAGGGTGGCCGTGGAGCTCAGGAGACTGAGGTTCGGATCGGCGCAGCCCAGCGTAACCGTGGCTTGCCCCGAGGTGCCGGCCTGCCCCCTGTTCCGCACCGAAAGAAGGAGATCGACCACCTCGCCCGGGTCGGCGAAACCGTTCCCGTTCCCGGAGCCATCGGAGATCTCCAGCCCGTTCTGCACCAGATACGCGCCGGCGTACCGGATCAACAGCAGCAGCGGCTCCAGGTTCTCCTGGGCCACCGGCAGCATCTCGGACAGGGGCGGCCAGAACGACTTCCCGACCTCGAACGCCCAGGTCTCGGAACCGTAGGTCAGGTCGTGGTGATCCAGGGCGTTGCCATTCACCGTCGCCAACAAGTCGGATACGGCTCCCGGCAGATAGCCGTTCAGGGCCGCCAGTTCCTCGCCGCGTTCCCGGTAGAGCGCCACGTTCTGTGCCGGCTGATCGAGGTAACCGAGGGGATGGAGCAGCAACGCGCCGTGGGCGTGGAGGCTGACGACCATCTCGAACCGCTCCCGGGCGGCGAGAGAGTCCAGCGCCGCCGTCTCCGGCTCGGACAGCGCGGCCGGCCCCCGGTACGTTTCCGCGCACGGATCATTGCTGGAGCCGTAGTCATCGAACGCGAAGTACGTGGAGTAGTTCCGGTTCAGATCCACGCCATGACAGCCACCGAACGATTGACGATTCTTGCGCCAGAGCCCCCCACCCCCCGGAAAAGTCGTCTCGTTGAAGAAGTACCCATCCGGGTTCACCACCGGGACCATCCAGATTTCCCGCTCGTTGACCAGGCTGGTGATCAGCGGGTCGCCGCCGTACCCCACGGCAAGCTGGTGGAGCAGAAACAACAGCGTCTGCACCGACATCGGCTCCCGGGCGTGGTGCAGCGCATCGAGCAGGATCTTCGGCTCGCCTTCCGCCAGGTTCGGATTGTCGGAGATCCTCAGCGCGTGGATCGGCCGCCCCTCCACCGAGGTGCCGATGACCTGCTTGGCGCTCACGATGGCTGGATAGGTCATGGAATAGTGGTCGAGCAGTGCCTCGATCTCCGCGAGGCTGTAGTACCCTCCCTGACTCCCTGCGCCGAAGTTCGGCGGAGCCATGCTCGACGCCATGGGAGGAGATCCGAGCCGCTCGGCGGTCCGCTGCTCCAGGTTCTCCTCCAGAATGCGAACCCTGAACCCGAGCCGGTTCAGGCGGTCGAGATCGGCTCGCAGCACCACGAGGTCGACTGACCCGAAGCCGCCTCCTCCCGGATCTCCTGATTCACGCGCCACCAGGTCGAACCCTTGGAGCTGGAGCGTCTCGAGATCAGCCCTGGTGGCCAGGAACACCCGGGCCAGAGTGTGGTCCGGGGGTGCGGCCGCGCCGAGCGAGAAGATAACACAAACAATTAAAAGCAAAGCTTTTATGGCTTCGTTACTCGACATTCCAGGAGGCCCCAGACTCGCAAGCATGGTCAAGTCTATCATATGGACCCGAGCGTGCCTGAGCTGGCTCGGGTTTCCGGTCTGGGAAACGCCGCGGAGCGCCCCGAAGCAGGGGCCGTTGACCGCTGGGGCCGGTGGAGTTAAAACCTCCCTTGGGTGTTCAGAGCGGGGCGAGCGAGCAAGGTGATCTACAGATTCCTGCAGACCGTGTTCCTGCCGATCTTCCTGGTGGGAGGTGTGGCCCTTGCGCTGGTGGTGGGACCGCTGGAAGTGGTCCAGGCAAAGCAGAGCCGTTCGTGGCCAACGGTGGTCGGTTCCGTGGCCAGCGCCGGCATCAATGAGACCGTGAACCGCAAGGGCCGGAGATACCTGCCGGTCATTCGGTATCGGTATGAGGTCGGTGGCCAGACCTATGAATCAGACACGGTCTCCGGGCGCACCGCGAAATCGTACCCGGAACGGTCCGACGCCCAGGGACACCTCGAGGAGGTGGTCTCGGGGGGAAGCCCTACGGTGCACTACAATCCCGACAATCCCGGTCAGGCCGTGCTGACTCCCGGCAGCCTCTGGCGCGCCATTGGGATCACCGGCATCGGGGTCATACTCCTGGCGCTCTGCGGTTGGATCATGCTCCGCCGGCGCGCCTCGTCGGCGGCGATCGAGTGATACTGCCTTGCGGTGTCAGGCGCTATTGTCTCAACTATCCGGCTTCACCACTCCCTACTCGAACGACGGACGAACAAGCATGAAGCGTCATATGATCGGCCTCCTGGCTGCCCTGGCCCTGCCAATTGTCATGATCACCCTCCCGGCCTGCGGCGGCGGAGACGCGAAGAAGGGCCCGGAGATCTCCGACGAGAACATGAAGCTCGCGAAGGCTCACTTCAACGCCTACTGCTCGACCTGCCACGGCCAGAGCGGCAAGGGGGACGGCCCCGCCGGAGTCGCGCTCGATCCGAAGCCGAGGAACTGGACCGACAAGAAGTGGCAAGAGTCGGTCGATGACGCCCACATCGCCAAGGTGATCCGGGAGGGCGGCCAGTCAGTCGGCCTGAGCCCGTTGATGGCAGCCAATCCGACCTATGGAGAAAACCCGGACGTCATCGCCGCCCTGGTGCAGATCGTCCGCAGCTACGGCAAGTAGTCGCCATCTGACCCCCGATCGGAGGAAAGAACAATGTCCGTTGGCAGCATCACCCCGCACAACGCTCAGACCATCCTCCCGAGTGAGACCGTGCGCGAGGCCGCCAACCGCATGCGCACGCATGACGTCGGCACGCTCGTGGTCGTGGACGACCAGGGCAGGCCGGTCGGCATCGTTTCCGATCGGGACCTGGTGGTGAAGGCCCTCTCGCTGGAACAGAACCCCGGCGCGACCAGGGTCGAGGCGGTGATGACGGCCAACCCGACCGTTATCCTGTCCACCGCCTCCGTTCGCGACGCGGTCAAGCTGATGAGTGAAGGGGGCTTTCGCCGACTGCCGGTCGTGGACGGCTCCGGAAACCTGCTCGGCGTGGTCAGCTTCGACGACGTCATGGAGCTTCTGGCCCGGGACATGTCCGCGGTGGGCCAGCTCCTCAGAAGTCAGAAGAACGAGCGGCAGTACTAGGTCGAATTCCTCATCACGAAAGCCCCCGCTACCTGCCAGCCGGCTGCGGTGATTCCCCCAGGCACTCCCTGACCGCTCCCAGCAGTTTCTCCGGGTCGTACGGCTTCTCGATGAACGCCCTGGCTCCCAGATCGAGTGCCCGCTGCCGGAGCGAGTATTTCTTGCTCGCCGTGATCACGATGAACGGGAGGCTGGCGGTCTTTCCGAGCTTCTGCATCCGCTCCGCCAGATCGAGCCCGTTGCCGTCCGGCATGGAGATGTCGAGGATGGCCACATCGGGCTCCTCCTTCACGGCGGCAGCCATGCCGGTGATCGCGTCGAACGCGGAGATGACCTCGTATCCCGCCGTGCTGAGGCGAAACATGAGCGCCTTGCTGATGGCCTGATCATCCTCCACGACCAGGATTCTCTTCTTCATCGCACTGACTCCTTGACTGGCTCGAGGTACTTTTCGCCCCGGGGAATTGCGGGAATGGCAAAGGTGAAGGTTGACCCCTCTCCGAGGACGCTGGCCACGCTGATCTCCCCGCCATGCAGCTCGACCAGGTCCTTGCTGATGCTCAGGCCCAGGCCCAGGCCCCCGTGGATGGACGTATCGTCCTGCGTGACCTGGTAGAGGCGGTCGAAGATGTGCGGCAATTGCTCCTGGCTGATGCCCCGACCGGTGTCCGCCACGGACACCCTGAGGCGATCCGCGGACCCACGCTCCAGTCCGACGGAAACCGAGACCTGCCCCCCATTCGGCGTAAACTTGATCGCGTTCGCCAGCAGGTTCGAGACCACCTGGGTGATCCTGCGCTCATCCACGAAGGCGCGGGGCAGTTCATCTTCCCGCCTGAACTCGAGCCGGACTCCCCCGTCTCGAGCGGATGGCCCAAAGGTCGCGACGACGCGATCGATGAGATCCGCCAGCGCGATGGAGTCCCGGTGGAGAGACAGCTTGCCGGTCTCCAGCCGGGTGGCGTCCAGGATGTCGTTGATATGAAGAGTCATCAGGGAGTGACTCTCCTTCACGGTTTCCAGAAACTCGGCCTGCTGCTCGTTGATTGATCCCGCCAGCCCTTCCAGCAGGAGGAGCACGAACTCGGTGGCCGCGGTGAGGGGCGTCTTCAGTTCGTGGGAGAGGGTGTGGTAGAAGCGGGTGATCTCGTCGTTCTTCTTCCTGAGATTGCTGACCATCTTCTCCAGCTCACGGCGGTGCTCACGGACCGCCGTCCTGAGAGAGTGCTTCTCCTGCGCGTTCTGCACGGCACGGCCGAGGGATGAGGCATTCATCCCGTCCTTCGGCAGGTAGTCGGCAACGCCCGCCTTGAGCGCCCGGACCGCGATCTCAGTGTTTCCCTGTCCGGTCAGCATGATGATCGGCACGGGAACCTCGCCGTATTCGGCCACCAGTTGTTCCACCAGTTCGATCCCCTCCATGTCCGGGAGGTTCAGGTCGAGCAGCACGCAATCTGGTTTCCGATCGCGAAGCAGAGCAAGCCCCTCGGCCCCTGTCTCCGCGAGGATGAACTCCGTGTTGTTGCTCACCTTCCCGAGGAAACGAACGCAGGCCATGCGGTCCGCTTCGCAGTC
>JAZDLC010000236.1:0-17487 GCA_043802345.1 Planctomycetota bacterium
AAGACACCGCAACCCTGGATGAGAAGATCGAAAAGGCCAGGGAGTTGGCCGCGCGCCTCGGTTCCGACCTGGATGAGCGCAGGACCGCCGCCGGAACTCACCTCGCGCGCGAGGTGGAACAGCACCTCGCCTCGCTCGGAATGGATGCGGCGCGTTTCTCCGTCACCCTGGAGCCGTTCGCGGGAGAAGACATCCTGGATCGCGCCGGCGCACAGGGGCTCTCGGCGGTTCAGTTTCTTCTTTCCGCAAACCCCGGGCACTCAAGGAAGCCGCTCGCGGCCGTGGCCAGCGGTGGCGAAGCCGCCCGCATCGCCCTCGCGATCCGCATGGCTCTCTCCCGGGTTCAGCAGGTTCCGACCCTGCTCTTCGATGAGGTCGAGTCGGGGATCGGCGCGCGGCTGGGAGAGGCCGTCGGCAGGTGCCTCGCGAACATGGCCTCCCGGATGCAGATCGTGTCGGTCACGCACCTGCCCCAGGTCGCGGCCTTCGCCGAGAACCACCTTCTGGTCACGAAGCGAACCACGGCCGGCGACACCGAGACCTTCCTGGAGAGGATCGAGGGCGCCCAGCGGGAGGAGGAGATCGCGGCCATGATGCGCGGAGGCCGGGCCTCCTCGGATACTCGCACGGAAGCGCGCTCCTTGCTGGAGGAAGTGGAGGGGGAGACATGAGTCGATCCGCGGACGATCAAGGTCCGGGACGAGATCGCCACATCACGCCCCTGGATCTCCAGCAGGTGGAACGTCCCTGGGGCGGAACTGGACTGCCCGCCCTGGGACTGCCCGCCGCCGATGGACGGAGGATCGGCGAGTGGTGGCTGCCGACCGACGAACTGGGGCTGCTGGTCAAGATCATCGACGCGAGAGAACATCTTTCGATTCAGCTCCACCCCGACGATGCCACCGCAAGGAGCATGGGCCTCGAGAACGGCAAAGCGGAGGCCTGGTACGTGCTCGACACGGACCCGGATGCGGTTCTGTGGGTCGGCGTCCAGGAGGGAATCGACGACCAGGCCCTCTTGCGCGCGGCCCGCAAAGGCGAGGATGTCTCGGGAATGCTGAACCGCGTCCCGGTGCGACCCGGCATGGTGATCAATGTCCCGCCAGGCACGGTTCACGCGATCGGCGCCGGAGTGGTCCTGCTCGAGGTGCAGCAGATCAGCGACACGACCTTCCGGCTCTTCGACTGGAACCGCCTGCCGCCCCGCCCCCTTCATCTGGAGCAGGCAAAGGCGGCACTGAGGCGGGATCCGGGGGGCGGGCTGGTTTCCTCCCCCGAGGCGCCGCCTCCGGGGAAGAACGGCGTCACCTTGTTGCTGCGGACCAGCCTGTTCGAATTGGCCGCGCTGGAGTTGACCGCCCCGTTCGAGACCGGCCCGATCGACCGGCCCGAGGTCTGGTTCGCGGAGGCGGGACAGGCGGTCTTTCGTACTGGCAAGGAGGAACTGGCTCTTCCCGCCGGCCGCTTCTGTAGGATCTCAACGATTTCCTGCCGGCTCACGCCGGCTCCGGTCGGAAGCGGAACCTCTGCCCGGCTCATTCGGATTCGAGCTGTCTGATGGAGCGGTTGCAAAAAGTCCTGGCCCGGGGGGGCGTCGGTTCGAGGCGATTCTGCGAAACCCTGATCGCCGCCGGCCGGGTCAAGGTGAATGGAAAGGTCGCCGATCGTCCTGGCATCCAGGTCGACCCGATCCACGACCAGGTCTCCGTGGACGAGTCGGTGATCGAGGCGGAGCAGCCGGTCTACTACCTGTTGAACAAGCCGAAAGGCTTCATCTGCTCGAACCGTCCTCGCCGGGATGAGAAGGCCGCCGTGAACCTGGTCAGAAGCACCGCCGGGCAGCGCCTGTTCTGCGTCGGCCGGCTGGACGAGGATTCCGAGGGTGCGCTGATCCTGACCAACGACGGGGAGTTCTGCAATTTGGTCACCCACCCCCGCTACGGCGTGCCGAAGAGCTACCGAGTCAAGGTGAAGGGCCGGGCCGACACTGAATTGCTGGATCAGATCCGCAAGGGAATCCGCCTGGCGGAGGGGCGCACCGCGCCGGCCAACGTTCAGATCGCCAAAAAATCCCGGGACTCTTCTCTTCTGAAGGTCTCCCTGCGTGAAGGCCGCAACCGCCATCTGAGGAGGGTGTTCGCCAAGATGGGGCTGCCGGTCACGGCGCTGTGCAGAATCGAGATCGGCTCGGTCGCGCTGGGTCGGCTGAAGCCAGGGGAATATCGGACTTTGAAGCCGGCGGAGGTTCAGGCCCTCATGGAGGAGGCCCGCTCGAAGAAACGCGGGCGGTAGCCGTGAAAAGGGTCCGCCGAATGATCGAGTCCCTGGACATCTCCCCACAGGACAAGATCGCGCTGAACAAGGCCCTCGACCTCGAACTGACGAAGTTGATGGAGGAGCGCCTGCAGGATCTACCCGCCCCGAGGAGCCGGGAAGAGGTCCAGTTGGCCGCGGTGGGCCAGCTGGCGGCGGGCATCAGCCACGACCTCAAGGATCCTCTGGGAGTGATCAACACCGCCACGCTGCTGCTGAGGCGGCGGCTCGAGCAGCAGGGTGAACAGAAGGAGCTGCTCGAGCACCTCGCCAAGATCTCTCGCGCCTCACGCCAGGCGAGTGACCTGGTCAACCAACTGCTCGAGTTCACCCGCATCAAGAATCCGCACATCCACCGGCTTCCGATCAGGGAACTCTTCAGCGAGGCGTTGTCGATGGTCGATCCGACGCCGTGCGACCGGATCGACACTTCGATCTGGCCGGAGGGCGCACAGATCAACTGCGATCCGGTTGGTCTGGCCCGGGTGCTGGCGAACCTGATCCGCAACGCGCTCCAGTCGATTGAGGAGTCTGGACAGTCTGGAACGGTCCAGGTTCGGGCCCATCGATCGGCAAGCGGAGTGCATCTCGCCGTCATCGACGACGGTCCCGGCGTGCCCGCCGAGCTGCGCGAAACAATCTTCCAGCCGCTGGTCACGACCCGCGACAGCGGCACCGGCCTGGGCCTGGCGATCTGCAGGGGGCTCGTGGAAGCTCACGGTGGCCGGCTCACGCTGGAGTCGAGTCCGTCCGGCGGGGCCCGTTTCGTCATTGCCCTTCCGCACTCCCCGCCTGCATGACGGGCAGCCGCACCTCGAACAGTCCCCCTCCGAGCAGCGACGAGCGGCCGACCGAAATCGATCCGCCGTGCTCCTCGACCGCCGACTTCACGATCGAGAGGCCCAGGCCAGTGCCGCCATCCCGCTTGCTGAAGAACGGTTCGAAAACGCGGAGGTGATCGGCCGAGTCGATTCCCGGCCCGGAATCCTCCACCGAAATCCGGCACTCGCCGGTGTCCCCTCCCAGACTGACGATCACCATCCCTCCTTCTGGCGAGGCCTGGAGGGCATTGTCAATCAGGTTCGAGAAGGCGCTGAAGAGACGATCCCTCCCTCCCAGCACCAGCAGATCCTCCTCGGTGTTCTCCTGGTACTTCAGCGTGCGCCCTTCACATGACGGCCAGCGCCGCCCTTCCCGGACCAGATCAGTCGCCAGGTCTCCCATCTTCACCGGCATCTCGGAGAGTTCCCGCGGCTTGGAGTACTGCAGCAGGTCCATCAGCGTGGCGGTCATCCTGTCGGCCAGGGAGAGGATCTCATCGATGCTCTCTCGCGCGGAACTGCTCTCCGGGTGCTCCTTCTGCAAGAGCTGCGCGAGAGCCCGGATGCCGGTGATCGGATTCCGGATCTCGTGCGCGATGATCGCCACCATCCGTCCGACCCTCGCCAGCGACTCCGACTCGCTGATCCGCCGATCCAGGTCGATCTGGCTGGTCATGTCGCTGATCCGGATCAGGGCCAGCCGGACAGGATCCTCCGCCACGGGAATGCAGCGAATGGTGTAGATCCGCGACCCCTCGACGGGATCCCTGACGATCAGGTTCGGCTCCAACTGCATCTGCTCCTGGCGAGCGCGCCGCACCAGGCCCTCCCAGTCGTACCGATCCCGCACCCTTTCGGAGAGCAGTTCGGAGAGCGGCGCCGGCAGGGGCACATCCTCCGTGCCGGAAGGACAGAAGTCGGCGTGGCGCCGGTTCGCGCTGACGACAGTCAGCCGGTCGTCAACCAGAAGCAGTTGATCGGGGATTCCGGCCAGGATGGCGTGCTGGGTGGCCCGCAGTCGCCGGTTCTCCCTTCTCAGCATCGCGTTCTGGGCCGCCCGATTCATGGCGTCCAGGAACAGCTCCGGCTCGCTGTCCTTGGTCACGAACGCGAAGGCGCCCACGTTGAGCGCCTTGGCGGTGGTATCGGAGGACGCAAAGCCGGTGACAAAGATGGTCACCAGGTCGGGGAGCACCTCCTTCGCCTGGATCAGCAGGTCCGTGCCTGTTCCATCCGGAAGGCGATGATCGACGATCGCCACGTCGACCGGTTCCTTGCGCATCCGGTCCAGGGCGTCCTTCAGACCGGTGGCAATGAACGGTCTGAGCGACTGGAGCCGCGCAAGTTCCGCCATGTTCTCGGCGAAGTCTCGATTGTCGTCAACGATCAGGACAGTGACCGGCGCAGTCACATACCCGGAGTCGAGCACTACGACTGCTCCTCCTGCGTCCGGTTCTTGGCGCGAGTTCGGATCCAACGCTTGAGTCCGTACTTCTTGACCCAGTAGCGCACCTGGTCACGGTGAATGCCGAGCAGGGTCGCTGCCCGGCTCTTGTTTCCCGCGCATCGTACCAGAGCCTGGTCCAGCAGGTCCCGAACCAGATCATCCAGGATCAACCCCTCCTCCGGGAGCATCAGCAGCCGCTGGCCATCCTCCGGAGCCGCCACCTTGGAGTCGCCGCGGAGGTTCCTGGGGACATCGTCCAGGCTCAACTCTTCGGACCCCGCCAGCAGCACCGCCCGCTCGACGCAGTTCTTGAGCTCCCGTACATTGCCGGGCCAGTCGTGACTGGTCAGAGCCTGCATGGCATCCTGCGTGAATCCACTGACCGGCTTGCGCAGCTCATCCGCGAAGACCCCGAGGAAGTGATTGACGAGGACCGGGATGTCCTCTCGACGATCCCTGAGCGGCTCGATCTCGATCGGGATCACGTTCAGCCGGTAGTACAGGTCGCTGCGGAAGGCGCCCTGCTGGATCAGGCTCTCCAGATCCCGATTCGTGGCCGCGATGATCCGGACCTCGACGGTGATGTCCCGCAGCCCACCGACCCTGCGAAACTGCTTTGATTCCAGGAAACGCAGCAGCTTCGCCTGCAGGCTGAGCGGCATGTCGCCGACCTCGTCCAGGAAGATGGTGCCGCCGTCAGCCTGCTCGAACAGCCCCTCCTTTGCCTGCTTGGCGTCAGTGAAGGCTCCCTTCTCGTGGCCAAACAGCTCGCTCTCGAGCAGCGATTCGGTCAGCGCGGTGCATGTGATGTTCAGGAACGGCTGGTTCGCCTGTGGGCTCGCGTAGTGGATGGCCCGGGCCACCAGATCCTTGCCGGTTCCACTCTCGCCGCCGACCAGAATCGTCCGGGCCCCGCTCGACGCGATCTTCTCGATCAGATGTCGCAGATCGACCATCGACTTGCTGTCGCCGATCAGGTTGTCGACGCTGAAGAAGGCCCTGTCCCTGGCCCTGAGGCGCTTCACCTCTCCCCGGAGGGCGCGGTGATCGAGAGCCCTCTCGGCCACGAGGACCATCTCGTCCAGGTCGAAAGGCTTCATGACGTAGTCCGCCGCCCCCATCTTCATCGCCTTGACCGCGTCCTGGGTCGACGAGTAGGCGGTCATCATGACCACCTCGGCCGGGTAGCCCGTGTTCTTCAACTGGTCGAGCAGGGCCAGTCCGGTCCCGTCCGGTAGCCGATGATCCAGAACGAGCAGGTCGTAGTCCAAATTCCGCACGCCCTTGCGTGCCGCGGCCACATCCTCGGCCGTGTCCACGTGGGCCGATTCCTCTTCAAAACGCGCCCGCAGCGCCTTGCGGATCGCCATCTCGTCGTCCACAACGAGAATCCGCCGTCCATTGAGAGAGGAAGTCACTTGGTTCTGCATCCTAGCCGCTCCAGGCTGATCAATGTTCAGAAGATGGGACATATTTCCCACCATCTCGGGAGCTGGTCCGCGACTTGGCCCATCCATGAACCGCAAACCCGCCCTTCCTGATGGTCGAGAGCGATTCAGCAAGTCTCAGTCCTATTGGGTTTTCCGATGAAGTGGCGGGTCACCCGGTCGGGTTAGCGGTCCAAAAACCCGCGGCAGCCATTCGGTGCCAGCTCCGCCGGTTCAGGGAGTGGCCGAGAGCAAAGCCAGCCGTTCCAGGTTTCCGCGGTCCCCCACGACCACGATCCGGTTTCCCGCATGAACTCGGTCTCCCGGCCCTGGGTTCACTTTCGCCCGATCCGAGTCGCGCTTGATCGCTACGACGAGCACTCTCACACCATGGGTGGGCAGTTCTGACAGACACACACCATCGATGGCGCACCCGTCCATCAACTGCACCTCCTCCAGCTTGATCGCGTCTCCTGCGCCGGAATGCGACAGCTCGATGAAGTCGACCACGGCTGGCCGGACGATCTTCTGGGCGATGCGCACTCCGCCAACATGGAACGGCGAGACCACCTGCGTTGCACCCGCCAGACGAAGTCGCCGCACTCCCAGATCCGTTTCCGCGCGCGCATGGATCGGCAGGTCGGGCCGGATCTCGCGCACCGAGAGCGTGACAAAGACGTTGTCCGATTCGCTCCTCAGGGCCAGCACCAGGGCGCGCGCCTTCATCAGGCCGGCGGCGAGCAGCGTCTCGTCCTCCAGCGCCGATCCAATGATGTAGAGCCGGCTTTCTCCAGCTTGCGCAGGAGGGTCTCGTCCGCTTCCACGATGACCAGGGGGATCTTGCTGTCGGCGAGTTCCTGGGCCACGACGTTCCCCAGCCGGCCGAATCCGCACAGAATCACGTGGTCTTTCATCTCGTCTATCGCCCGCACCATTTGCCTCCTACCCATCACCTCTCGCAGCTTGCCCTCGATCAGAAACGAGACGAATGTCATCACGGTGTACGACGCGGTGCCGATTCCCACCACGATCAACGCCACCGTGAACAGCTTGCCGGTCACGCTCAGCTCGGTGACTTCCCGGAACCCCACGGTCGAGAGGGTAATGACCGTCATATAGACCGCGTCGAAGAGCGGCATCCCCTCGATCAGCATGAAGCCGATCGACCCGAGCACCGTAATGGCGGCGAGGGCGAGCAGGGAGAATCCCAGCCTCGATGAGATCTCCAACTAGACCTTCTTCTTGACGGTCAGAACGGGACAGGAAGCATGCCGGACAACCCTCTCCGCCACGCTTCCGAGAAGCAGGTGCTTCAGGCCGGTCAGGCCGTGGGTGGCCAGGACGATCAGATCGAAGTCACCCTCCGCCGCGAAATCACACACCTTGGAATCCGCCCGGCCGAAGATCACCTGGGTGCTGACCGAAACCCCCGCGGTGACTTCCGCGCTGACCAGCTCTTCCAACTTCGTGCGGGCATTGGCGGTGGCGGTCGACTCCAGGTCGACGGTGGGAACCGGTGCCATCCCGTACTCCACGGGATACAGGATCGGCTCGACCACATGCAGCACCACCAGCTCTCCGCCTGCCACGCGGGCGATGTCGGCCGCGTGGGCCAGCGCGATCCTCGAGTCGTCGGAGAAGTCGACCGGGCACAAGATTCTCTTGAACTTCAGCATGATCTCGTCGCTCCTTTCGCCAGACCCGAACCCCCTGGTGGCCCGATTCTCAACTCGAGCACGTTCCAGGCAAGAAGGCAAGCAACCCCGGCATCACTCAGAGGGGAGATTCCATCTCGGGCTTCGGAGCGTCCGCGCCCGCGCGCGGCGCCTCCTGCCGCACCTCGTCCATGATCTTCTCCACCTCTCCCTGGGTCCTCGTCAGCTTCTCGTGCAGGACCCGGATCAGGGCCGCCGCCTGCCGGACCTGATCGGAGAGGTCGTCCAGATCGACATCCTCTCCCTCCAGATCCTCGAGAACCTGCTCCAGACGCTGTCTGGCGTCACCATATTTCAAGCTGCGAAACTCCTCCTCGAGCTGTTCCGCCGTCTTGCTGGTCTTCCGCTTCGCCATGATCCAGGTTCTCCGGTTTTCGTGACTCGACTCGCTCCACCCGGGCGTCGATTCGCCCGCTCCTGAGTTCCGCGCTGATCAGATCGCCCGCCCGCACTCCCCTTGGATCGAGGATCGCGCACCCCGAGGCGTTGCGAAGAATCGCATACCCCCTGCGGACGACGTTGCCGGGATCGAGCAGCTTCTCGCGGGCAGCGGCGGCGGCCAACGTCTCCCTGGCTGAAGAGAACAGGTGACGAATGGCAACCGACAGCCGCACCAGGTTCCGCTTGCTTGCCGCAACGGCCAGCGGCAGGGAAGTCAAGCCCCTCGCCCCGCCGACCCGGGCCCGGCACTGGAACACCCCTCGCTCCGCGCGGACGAGGAGACGGGATGCCACGTCCGCCAGCCGGATGCGATCCTTCATCGCGCGCCGCGCCTCGCATGAGAGACTCGCCAGGACCAGCCGATGGAACTGGTGCGCCCGGTCTCGGAGCGCCAGCATGCTCTCCCGCGAGCGTTCCTCGACCGTTCGCCCGAGGTGCGACACCGCGTCCGAGAGCTGCTCCAGCTCCTCTGCGGGCGACTCCGCCACCCGATGCAAGCGACCGCTCGCACTTTCCAGGAACCTGGTTGCCCGCGCTCCTTGTTCCGCCAGGAAGGCAGCCACCGCCGTTGGCGTCTTGAATGCCATGTGCGCGGCAAGGTCGCTCACCGACGAATCGATTTCATGCCCGATTCCGGTCAGCACCGGAATCCGCAGAGCCGCGATCGCCCGCACGATCTCCTCCTGGTCAAACCAGGCCAGATCGACCGTCGATCCTCCGCCCCGGATCAGGGCGATCACGTCCACCCCGGATCGGCCGAGAAGATCCAGGCCTCGCACCACGGTGCGAACCGTCTGCTCCCCCTGCATTCTCGCGTCGAAGAAGCGGATCTGGAACGCCAGACCGGAGGCGAGCAACTCCTGCACGAAGTCGTTGTAGGCGGCACTGTTCTCAGAGGTGATCAGACCGATGCGGAGCGGAAGCTCCTCGAGCTTCAACTCCCGCTGCCGGTCCAGGACGCCTTCCTTCTGCAAGCACTCCACGAGCCGCCGCTTCTCGAGAGCCATCTTCCCCAGCGTGTAGGCCGGGTCGATATCCCTCACCACGAGCCGCAGCACGCCATGCGGCGGATAGAAGTCGACGTCGCAAAGGGCCCGAACCTCGATTCCATCCCGCGGTTCGATCACCCCATCCAACGCCCCGCCCTCTCCAAAGAGCCGGGACACTTCGGATCCCCACAAGACCGCCGAGAGCGCGTACTGCTTGCCGTCCTCGGGGTTGGTCTCGCACAGGCGGAAGAACCAGTGCTGCCTGTGGGCATTCCTCTCCAGCTCGGCGGCCTCACCCACGACCCAGACCCGGCGGGGAAAGGCCTCCCTGAGCGCCACCTGAATCCCGCGAGCCAGGGCCGAGACGCTCAGGGTGTCGGCCGGAAGAGGTGGCTCCCCCGAACCCGGGCGGGATACATACCATGGCAGGGCCGGTGTCTCAGCCAACCAGACCTCCCCCGCCCCCTTCCTCGCGTTCCATCGAAAGCTCCTCCAGCAACCGGGTCACTCTCAGCTCGATCTCGTCCCGGGCGGTGCGAAACGCCGCCATGATCTCGGCGTCGCAGCCGGTGGCCCGCACCGGATCGGCGATCGGCCAGTGAGTCACCAGGGTCGTCTCCGGGAACGCCGGACAGGCTTCCGCCGCGTCGCCACACAGCGTGATCACCAGATCGCAGTCGGGTGGCACGTCGCGAAGCCCGTTGGAAGTCTGCTTTGAAATGTCGATGCCGCGCTCCTTCATGCTCGCGATCGTCCGGGGGTGCACTCCCGCGGGACGCGTGCCGGCGGAGTAGACCTCCAGCTCGGAGGAGGCAAGGGCGCGGCAGAGGCCTTCGGCCATCTGGCTGCGGCAGGCGTTTCCGGTGCAGACGAAGAGGATGCGCATGTGGGTCAGCCTAGCAAATGGAAGGATCGAATCCGGGATTCGTTTTACCACAGAGAGCACAGAGGACACAGAAGGTCAGAGGATGAAGGGGACCGCCTTGCGCGTGAACTACCCCCCCCCTCCGAACCTCAATCGAACCTCAATGCCGCAGCGAGTCGATCTGCCGCAGATGACGTCGCTCGTGCCAGGCGAGAAACTCGAACCACTGCAGCGCGTCAAGATCACCGAGCCGCGGGTGCTCCAGCAGCAGATTTCGCGGATTCACCAGGGTCAACCGAGGCAGCAGCGCGAAGAGTTTCTCGCGCGATTGCGCGAGCCGCGCGAGAAGCTCCGCCCGCGAAACACCACCGGACGGAACCGTCCAGGTTGGAGCCTCTGCCTTCTGGCCGCTCTCGATCAGGCGGTTCTTCGGCGGATGGGCGGCCAGTCCCTCCTCCGGAAACGGCTCTTCCACGGCCTCCCTCATGACCTTCTTCATCGCGACCGCGAGCCCCCTTTCGAGAAGGTGGAGATGCTCCATCACCCCCACGATCGACCAGGCTCCCGGTTCTTCTGGCGCGGCCTGGACCAGATCCTCCGGCAAGTCGCTGACCGTCGCGATCAGGGCCGCCCGTGACTCCATGAGCCGGCGCACGGCTCGGCGCCATTCGCCCGGAGCCTGACTCGGGAGCGACTCCGGTTCCAGCCACTCCCGCTTGGCCTCGCGCCACAGCGCTTCCATTCTCTCCAGCGGGACCTCTTTCAGTCGATGCTCCAGCTTCCGTTCCATGCAGCGGAAGCGTTCATCGAAACGGAAAGTGGTACGGCGCAGAGCACTCTCCGGTTCGATCTTCAGATGTCTGGCCAGATTCACCACCGAGAACAGCACGTCGCCCAGCTCTTCCCCGATCCGGTCCTGATAACCCTCCTCGATCGCCTGTTTCAATTCGCAAAGCTCCTCGTCCAGCTTCGCCAGGGGACCAGTCCGGTCCGGCCACTTGAAGCCGACGCGGGCCGCCTTCTCCCCGAGACGATAGGCTCGCAGCAAGGCGGGCAGAGCCGCGGGAACGCCGGCCAGCGAGGACCGGTCCGTGTCCTCGCTCCGCTCCTCCGACTTGATCTCCTCCCAATTCTTCAGCACCGCATCGACGTCGTCCGCCACGACCTCGCCGAAGACGTGAGGGTGGCGCCTGACCAGCTTCTGCGTAATCAACCTGGAGACATCCGCCAGCGAGAAGTCGCCGGCATCCTCCGCGATGCGGGCCGAGAGCAGGATGTTCATCAGCAGGTCGCCCAGTTCCTGGCAAACCGACTTCCGGTCTCCCTGGAGCATGGCATCCGCCACCTCGTACGCCTCTTCCAGGAGGTTGTGCGCCATCGACTCCAGGGACTGCTCCCGATCCCAGGGACAGCCCCCGGGATCCCGCAGCCGGTCAATGACCTCTAGCAGTCGGGCGACCCCAAGGAGCCTCGCGTCACCATCCGGCTTCATCGAAGATGAACCTCCTGGGCCTTCATTTCTGGAAGATATGAATCGCCTTGCCCATGGCAGCCTCCGCGGCCTCCATGATGGTTTCCGGAAGAGTGGGATGGGCGTGGACCGTAAGGGCGATATCCTCGAGGGTCGCGCCCATCTCGATCGCCAGGCCCATCTCCGCGATGAGCTCCGATGCCTCCGGCCCGACGATGTGCGCTCCCAGAACCAGGCCCGAACCCTTCTCGGCCACGAGCTTCGAGAATCCATCTGTCGCGTTGAGAGAGAGCGCCCGCCCGGAGGCCGCGAACGGGAACTTGCCCACCACGATGTCGGCTCCCTGATCCCTGGCCTGCTCTTCCGTCAGGCCGACCGACGCGATCTCAGGGTCGGTGAACACCACTGCCGGCACGCACTTGTAGTCTCTCGCGCTCTTCATCCCGGCGGCCACCTCCGCCGCGACGATTCCCTCGTGGGACGCCTTGTGCGCCAGCATCGGCTGGCCGGCGAGATCGCCGATGGCGTAGATCCCCGGAACGCCGGTCTTCTGCTGCTGGTCGACAGGAACAAAACCAGCCCGATCCAGCTCCACACCGGCCCGTTCCAGGGCAAGCCCCCGGGCAGACGGCCTGCGGCCGACCGTGGACAGGACCATGTCGCAGTGCAAGGTCTGGGGACCCTTCTTCCCCTCGACGAGGACCTCGACGCCTGTCTTGCCGTCCGCCATCGACACGGCCCGGGTGTCGGTCAGGACCGTCACCTTGCGCTTCTTGAGATTCCTCGCCACGACCCTCACGCACTCCGGTTCGATCCCCGGCAGAAGTGTGCCAGTAAGTTCCACGACGGTCACCTCGCTTCCCAGCTTGCGGAAGTAGGTGCCGATCTCGAGCCCGATATATCCGCCGCCAAGAACCACCACGTGCCCGGGCAGCTTCCTCAGAGCCAGCGCCTCCGTCGAACCCAGGACCCGCTTGCCGTCCACCTTGAACTCGGGCAGTTCAATCGGCGCCGAGCCGGTCGCCACGATGCAGTCCTCGAACAGGAGGCGCTCCGTGCCCTTCTCTCCCTTCACCGTCATACCCCTTGCGGAGTCAAAGGATGCCTCTCCCTTGATCACCTCGACGCCGTTCGCCTTCAGCAGCGATCCGACGCCGCCGGTCAAACGCTCCACGACGGTTTGCTTCCAGTCGATGAGCTTGTTCAGATCGATTCTGACATTCTCCGCCGTGATCCCGAAGGCCGCGGCGTGCTGCATCTGATCGAACAGCGTACCGGCGTGAATCAGCGCCTTCGACGGAATGCACCCGACGTTGAGACAGACTCCTCCGAGCTCTCCGCGCTCGACCACGGTCACCTTGCGCCCCATCTGCGCGGCCCGAATCGCGGCCACGTAGCCGCCCGGTCCGGCGCCAATCACCAGTGTCTGCACGCTGCGCTCATCCATCTCTCAACATCCCACTTTCTTGGACGATCGGGATCGCCCTCCTCTCGATCAGACCCAGTCGCGACTGGCTCATTCCCCTGCCCTGGCCTGTCGCCCGAGCATGGCCGCCACGTAATCCTCGCCAGCCCGGTAGCTCGAACGAACCAACGGGCCGGAGGCGACGTGGAGGAAGCCGAAGTCCTTGCCGATTTCGGCCAGACGCTGGAACCGTTCCGGCGTCACGTACTCTTCCACGGGAAGATGACGGGAGGATGGCCTCAGATACTGCCCGATGGTCAGAAGATCAACGGAGCAGGCCCTCAGATCCCCCATCGAGGCGATCAACTCATCCTCTGTTTCGCCCAGACCCACCATGAGGGAAGACTTGGTCAGCGCACCGCTGGCGATCTCTTTGGCATGCTTCAGGACCTCGAGTGATCGGCCGTACGTCGCCCGGCGATCCCGCACCCTCGGCGTCAGCCGCTCGACCGTCTCCAGGTTGTGAGCGAATAGATCCGGCTGAGGCTCGAGAGCGAGCCGCAGCAGTTCGCGGCGGCCGGAGAAGTCGCCCGTCAGGATCTCGATTCTGGTGTCCGGAGCCCGCTCCCGAATCGCCCCGACAACCCGGGAGAACTGCTCCGCCCCACCATCTTCCAGATCGTCCCTGTCCACCGAGGTCAACACCACGTAGGTCAAGCCCAGGCGGGCGACCGATTCCGCGACGTGCGCGGGTTCCGACGAATCGACCTGACCGTGGGGGTTGCCGGTCTTGACGGCGCAGAATCTGCAGGCCCGGGTGCAGACATCGCCCAGCAACATGATCGTCGCCGTGCCCCCGCTCCAGCACTCTCCGAGATTGGGGCAGCGCGCCTCCTCGCAAACCGTGTGCAGCTTCTGTTCCCGGACCAGACGCTTGAGACGCACATGCGTCTCGCCTCCGGGCGCCCGCACGCGCAGCCATCCCGGCTTCCGGCCTGGTTTTTCATCCGGCTTCGATCGCGGCTGCACTCGCTCAATCTCCAGGTTTACCGCCCGCTTCCCTGTGGGGCCGCGCGGCAATAGCACAAGGGCGCCGGAGGTTCAATCTAGCGCCCTTGAGAGAGTGTCGGTTCGACGAAAGTCAGGCTGTGTCGCGCTTCTTGATCTTGAGGAGGTCCTCCTCGCGGGCACGAAGCTCTTCCTCTTCCTTGGCCAGCGCTTCCTTCTCTCGCTCGATCTTGCTCTGCTCGCTCTTGCTCTTGGTCCGTCCCTCCTTGCTGGAGAGCGCGCTCTTGAGCACCGACAGGCGGTCCAGAGAGGTCAGGATCTTCTGGTAGTCCTTGATGGTCCGATCCAGGTTGACCACGTAGTCCTTGGTGATCGCCTTCTTCATCAGGTCGTACAGCTTGCTGGGAGAGGCCCGCCCCTCGATCTTGCCGACCTTGTCCCCGTCGGCAGTGAACACCACGAAGCGCGGCAGGTCCTGCCCGCCAATCCACTTGTAGTACGGATGATCCTTGGTGATCTGATCGCCGTCATCCCGCACCATGGTGAAGAATTTGGATGCGATCGAAACTCGCTCATCCTTCAGGGTCGTGCTTTCGACGACGTTCTGCGCCTGCTGCTCGTTCTCATGGCTGGAGGTCAGGTAGACGAGCAGCGGACGCTCGAACTGGAGGTCCGCCTTGTTCAACATCCCCTGGGCGGTGGAGAGATCCTGAACATCGGCGGCGTTGCCACCGGTGGTCACCCGATAGGAAGCCAACTCGGTCCAGGTCACCTGGAGCTTCGCCATACTGGCGGAGCAGCGTCCTGCGCCGCCTCAGCCCGCCCCTGCCTGGGGCGGCAGAAGAGTCACCGCCGCGGGAATCATCAGAGCGAAAAGCAAGGTTCTCGTCTTGCTCATGGAACCCTCCACTTCAAGGAACCCGCGCAGATCTTGCGCGGACTCATTCTCACAACGGCGATGACCGGAGCACCACTCAAGGCGTCCCAGCCTCGCAACATGTTACCTCGTACGAACTAGCAATCCAACTGGTCCCTTTTTGTGGAGATGCATGCACTTTCTTTCTCAGCCCCGACGTCGAACCGACCGGCCAGCGCAGGCCGGGTCTTGGCACGGCCGCTCGATTCGGACTCTAAATCTTGATTCATCTGGATGTTAGAGATACGAAGGGAGCCTTGAACCGGAGCTGGAATCAGCTATTCTCTGCTCGCGGCCGCAAGCTTCTGGGTCGTGCTCCCAAGGGCAAGAGGGCCACTGCCAGCGATGAGACCCCTGCGGATCCTCCACACCATCACCCACAGCCAGGTCACCCGAGGCGGCGCCATCCAGGCACTGCTGCTGGCCCGGGGCCAGCAGCAGCAGGGTCATTTGGTCGAGGTGGTGTGCAATTCCCGGGCATCCAAGCCGCTCCACAAGTCGTTCCAACCCTGGACCGCGGAGGGACTCCTTGTGCTGCCGTTCGACATGCATAAGAAACGGGAATTGCTCCGGTACCGGCGCCTGCTGGCTGCGAACCGTCCGGATGTGGTCCATGTACATCGGGACGCTGCTCTCCTCTTCACGTTCTTTGCGACCGCCTTCGCCAACCCGCCAGCCTTCATCTCGCAGCGAGGCACGACCCATCCTTTTCGCAGCAGGACCATCGCCTTCTGCCACCGATCCAGGAGAGTCCACCGCATCATCGCCGTCGCGCATGCCGTGAAGGAAGCTCTTGTCTCGTACGGCGTTGCGCCTGATCGGATCGAGGTGGTGTACGGATCGTTCAACGTTGACCGATTCGATCCCGCCAGGGCGGACAGGAGGGCGCTTCGAGACGAGCTGGGTCTTGCCGAACAGGATCCGCTGATCGTTCAGGTCGGCGAACTGCATCGCAAGAAGGCGCCGGTCGCATTCGTGGAAACCGCTGCGCTGATGTTGAAGGAACGTTCCGGCCTGACCTTCGCTCTGGTGGGCAAGGGGAAGCTGCAGGAGGATTGCGAGCGGCGGATCGCGGAACTCGGGGTCGGTGAGCGGGTGCGAATGCTCGGCTTCAGGACGGACATCCCGTCGGTCTACGCGGCGGCCGACATCGCCGTGAATTCCTCCACAGGGTATGAAGGCCTGACCGGGGCCTTGCGGGAGGCGCTGGCCATGGCAAAGCCGGTGGCCGCCACTCGGGTGGATGGAAACCCGGAGGTGGTGCGGGACGGCGAAACCGGCCTGCTGGTCGCTCCGAGGGATCCGGAGGCCATGGCCAGGGCGATCGGCACCCTCCTCGACCATCCGCAGCGGGCCAGGGAATTCGGCCAGGCAGGGCGCAAGCTGATCCTCGAAACCATGCATCCGTCCGTGCGCCTGGCCCGCGCCGAAGAGGTCTACCGCTCCGTCCTGGAGCAGCGCCACGCGGCGGCGACCGCCTAGCGGCCCTGACCGGGGACCGCCAGCCGTTCCAGGGTCCATTCCAGTTCCCGCGTCAGGGCCTGCGCCAGGTCATCCGCGCCCAGCCGGGATCGCTCCGCCTCCGGAATCACGCCGAAGGTGTACGTCTCGACTTCGTAATGGCTGGTGACCCCCGCCGCGACCGCATGCCTCAGGAAACGCTCCAATTCACCCTGGGTCGTGCCGAGGCCGTCGAGCGACCCGGCAAACACCGGCACATGGAAGTGCGTCCGCAAACTGCTGGGGTCCCCGCCAATATCTCTGCATTCCCAGCGCTGGAAGAACCGATCGAGGTCCTGGAAGACCCGCGTCGAGCCGTCCGCCCCCTTTGTGACGACCTGGTGGTAATACCGGCCCTCGTCGAACGATCGCAGCCGGTCCAGAGCCGCTCGCTGCGCTCCTGGATTGACCAGCTCCAGCGCGGAGGTCACCTGGATCTTGGCAATCCTGACGCCCGCCCGCCGGGCCTGATCGAGCGACTCCGTCAAGTCCTGGTACAGAACCGCTTCGTGGCAGGCATCAAAGCAGATCCCGAGCTGTCGCCGGGACGGGTCGTCACGCCCCTGGAACACCGATCCTTCCAGGAACTCCACCGCGCTGCGGACCGTATCGAGCGCGGCGGTCGGCTCGGGCTCCAGTCCCAGAACCAGGGCCCTGCCGGTCCGTTCCTCGATGCGGCGGAATTCCACCGCGAGCCGCCGCAAGTTGACGGCCGCGGCCTCCTCGTGTTGCGGCCTGAATCCCGCCGCCCGATGCCCCAGCGGAACGGTGCTGATCGAGCCGGTCACGCCCGCGGGGAGCAGGTCGGCCAGCACCTCGCCAGAGAGCCGCGTGTACTCGAGACGCGACTGCTCCGCCCACGACGGCCGGAAGACCGCCTCCTTCACCCGGGGCCCGTGGAAGCCGGAATACGGAAACGCGTTCAGCGTGAAGACGTACATCCCGTGCCGTTCGAGAAAGGTCCGAAACGCGCTCATGGCCTTCTCACCGCGCAGCTCATCCAACGCGCCCCGAGGAAGCCACAACCCCAGCCCCATCTGTTGGTCGGTGAAGAGACGTTTCTTCACCGCAACAGTCGTCTGCTCGATGTTCTGCTGGATCTGCTCCAACGTCTCACCCGGGTGAACGTTGGAGCAATAGGTCAGCAGGATCTCGTCACCACCCGCGGA
>JAZDLC010000237.1:0-7664 GCA_043802345.1 Planctomycetota bacterium
CCAGGCCCAGAGTTCGACCCCCAGTCCGCGCTGGTGAAAGAGAGCCGCGAAGGCTCCCAGGAGAAGTCCATTCACGAACAGGATGTAGAGGACCGGCACACCCGCCGCGAAGCCGACGACGAAGCAGGAGAAGCCGATCTGGGCGTTGTGCGTGAACAGGAGGCTGGAGAAGAGCGCGAGCTCTCCCCCGCTGACGGAGCCGTCCGAGTAGAGCGTGTCTCTCAGCTCCTTCGTGGTTGCCTCCGGGTTCCGTCCGGCCGCCATGGAACTGGGGACGAAGTCGTAGAACCGTTCCTGATTCGAGTAGGTCAGGGCGAATCCGACCGAAGCTCCCAAAAGGAGCAGGACGCCGGCGAGCACGATTTGCGGCAGGAGGTTCCTGAAAGCGGCCGGCAACCGCTGGGCGAAGAAGCGTCCGGCGCTGGCCAGGAGACTGCCGCGCGTGCCGTAGACACAGCAGTAGGCGCGGGACGTCAGGCTCTCCAGATACTCGGTGACGTTGCGGTCCAGGGAGATCGAGCGCGCCACGCTCAGCGACGACAGGGTGGCGCGATAGAGGGCGGGCAGGTGGAGTAATTCGCTCGGCTTCAGTGAGCGGAGGCCGGACTTTTCGACGCGGCTGACGAGGCTCTCCAACTGGCGCCAGGTCTGCGCCCGTTCGCGCCGGAAACCGACGCTCCTGAGCTCCTGGACTCCCATCAGATCATCCCCCTGCGCTTGATCTCGATGTAGCGGTTCAGGAGCTTCGAGGAGACTTCCTGCCAGGCTGCATCGATGCAATGGATCCCGAGCCGTTTCAGCCGCAGGAACAGGATGTCGCGCTCCCGCAGCAGGTCGCCCGCCACCACGCTCCGGTTCAGATCGTCCGTCGTTTCGGGCGCCCGGTCGCGAAAGGAGATGAGCGACGGGTCGCGCAGCGCCACGAACAGGATGAGATGCCGGCCCGAGAGGCGGCCGAGGTTCTCGATCAGCAGCTCGGCCGTGACGCTGTCGACGAACTCCGTCAGCACGACGATCAACGACCGCCTGCGCAGCCGGCGCGACAACTCCATCAGTCCGAGGGTGAAGTTCGTCTCGGCCGACGAGTAGTCCAGTTCCGATGTCCGCCGTTGGATGCGGTGGTACGCCTGCATGCCTCCCGTCGGCTCGAGGTACGTGCGTGGCTGATCATCGAAGGCGCAGAGGCCGACGCGATCGCCCGCCTTGATCGCGACCAGTCCCAGGACCAGAGAGGTATGGATGGCGTGGTCGAGACGCGGCACGCCGTCGATCGGCTCGCCCATCAGATGCCCGGTGTCGAGCGCGAACAGGATCTGGTGATTCCGCTCGGCGCGGTGCTCGCGACAGAGGAGCGTGCGGTGCCGGGCGGACGCCTTCCAGTCGATGGCACGGGAATCGAAGCCGGGCAGGAACTCCCTGAGAGACTCGAACTCCGAGCCGTCGCCGAGATACTTCACCGCCTTCATGCCGCTCTGGAACTGGCGCGCGTCGAGGAACTCGAGCGCCGCACTCCGCACGTACAGCAGGTTCGGAGTCACGGGGATCTGCGCCCGAGTGGCCCGGATCGAAGTCCTGCGCATGAGTCCGAGGGGGCCGGACCAGCGGAGCCAGACGTTGTTCAACCGCGCCGTGCCGCGGCGGTGCGCGATGATCGGCACGTGAAGCGTTGCCGCGGCTCCGGCCGGGATCGTGACCTTCACGGCTGGCTGGCGGACCAGCAGCGGGCAGAATTCGCACACGACCTCGACCGTGACGCCGAACCTCGAGCGGGGAGCCGAGAATCGCAGACTCAGGGTCTCTTCAGTGCCGATGAGCACGCCTGGTGGCGGCGTCGCGTCGAGCTGGATGCGGCGGGGCGGCAGGCAGAGGATCGCGTCGCAGCCCGCGGCGAAGACCGCCAACCCGAGGAACGCCACCCACGCAGTCGTCCAGGATGGAGCGACCAGCGCCGGCAGCAGAGCCACCGGAAAGCCGAGCGAGAAGAGCCAGAGACATCGCGGCGTGGGATTCATCGTCGCTGCCGCTACCTTGGCGCCTCCACGTCCTCGAGAATCTGCCCGATCACGTTCGCCGTGCTCGTCCCCTCGATCTCGGCTCCCGGGGACGACAGGATCCGGTGGCAGAGCAGCGGCAGCGCCAGTTGCTTGACGTCGTCCGGAATGACGAAATCGCGGCCGGAGAGGGCCGCTCGGGCGCGCGTGGAGGCCGCGAGCATGTTGATGGCGCGTGGAGACGCCCCGAGCAGCAGGGCGGAATGGTCCCTGGTCGCCCGCACGATGTCGACCAGATAATCGAGAACCTCGTCCGTCAGGGTGACGCCGGCGACCGACTTCCGCGCGGCGCGGATCGCCTCTAGATCGAGGAGCGGTTCGAACTGGAACTCCTCGAGCTTCGGCATCGCCGTCTCCTTGCCGTGCCGCCTCGCCATCTCGCGCTCCTGGTCGCGCGACGGGTAGGTGATGTCCAGCTTGAAGAGGAAACGGTCGAGCTGCGCCTCCGGCAGGGGATAGGTCCCTTCGTGCTCGATCGGGTTCTGGGTGGCGATGACCATGAAGCCGTCACCGAGTTCGTGCGTCGTGCCGTCGATGGTGACGGTTCGCTCCTGCATCGCCTGGAGCAAGGCGGCCTGGGTCTTCGGCGGGGTGCGGTTGATCTCGTCGGCGAGCAGGAACTCCGTGAAGATCGAGCCCTTGGTCAAGGTGAACTCGTTCGACTGGAAGTTGAACAGGTTGGTGCCGAGGATGTCACCGGGCATCAGGTCGGGTGTGAACTGGATGCGCTGGAATTGGAGTCCCAGGCTTGCCGCCAGCGAGCGGGCCAGCAGCGTCTTGGCGGTGCCGGGCGGCCCCTCGAGCAGCACATGCCCTTCCACCAGCAGCGCGACCAGGATCAGATCGATGGTCTCGTCCATGCCGACCACGACCCGGTGGATCTGGTCCCTGATGCGGCCTGCCGCGGCGTTAATGCTGTCCAGGTCCATTGAGGATCTCCTCCTTCCAGGAGTGAGTTTGGCGGGCCCGCGCGAGGTGCATGCGAGCCCGAAGTCGGGCGTTCTGTCTGAGGCGTCCGAGGTCCCGGTGCAGCCGGTCCAGGTCGATGGAGAGCTCCCGCCGATCGCTGGCCGCCTGGAGCCAGGCTCTTAGCTGGTCGGGACCGAGTCCGGCCGGCGCGTGCAGCCGGACGCCGACATCTTGCAGCACCATCTGGAAGTACCGCGCCACCGAGTAGTAGGAACTCCCGGTGATCGTGAGCAGCGAGGCTGTGTTCTCGATCAGGGCCGCTTTCCCCGGTTGGATGGCGGGCGCGAGCGGCAGGGTGGGACCGAAGCGGCGCAGCGCGCACCAGAGCGTGAGCAGGATGACCAGCAGCAACTGCGCGGTCGCGAGAAGCAGGGGGTACTGGAAGAGCTCGTGATACGGTGTGGTCTCTCGCACGAACCCGTGACAGGTTTCATCCACCACCACGGTGCCGCCCTGGCCGCAGAGTTCCGCGACGATGGCGAGCATGAACTCCGCGTTCCCTTCGTCACCGAGGCCGTGGTTTGCCATCGGATCCGGGTCAGAGAGGATCCACAGCGGGGCCGCGCTGCCGGGGACCTCGCCGACCAGGATCCCTTCCGGCGCCCGGATGATCGGCGTGAGGTCATCCGACCCCACCAGTTGTGGCTGCGCCAGCAGCACCGGTACTCGACCGCCTGCCGCGTCCACGAAGGGGCCTGACAGCGAGTCCGGCCGGCGGATGTCGCCGCTGACCAGCTTGGTGAGCACGATGCTGGGAGTGCTTTCGCGGTCGAGGTCGGACGCTTCGATCCAGTTCGGCCGCTCCTCGCTCTGCCTGCCGATTCTCTTGGGCAGGACGATCAGCGTGGGACCCTTCTGGTCGGAAGCGACCTGAGAAAGCTGAGGATTCCCGCCGCCTTCATCGCGGAAGTACGGCTCGGGCTCGGCGAGGATCAATAACCCGGATGGTCCGGCGCGCTGCATCGACCGACTGCGGCTGATGACGACGCGATACCCTTCGTCGCGCAGGAGTTCGACGAAGGCGCGGTGGCCGAGCGCTGAGTAGCTGAAGCTGTTGGTCTGCGCCGACGACGGACTGAAGATCAGGTCACCGAACAGCGCGAAGACGATTGCGACCAGGAACGAGATCACGCCCGCGCCGATGAGGACGGCCCTGATCTTCGCCAGCAGGGACCACCGCCTCATGGCCGATCCGCCCTATGCGTCTCGAGGAACCGGGTGAGATGAGTCCGACAGTTCAGGTACTCGTCACGATGGATCTCGTGGTCGCCGAAGTGACCCCGCTCCGACGTGTGTACGAGCAGTCGCAGCGACTCTCCTGGCGCCTCCTCGAGTTGGCTGCGATCCAGCACTTCGCGGGCGGTCAGCGAGGGTGGCAGCCGGCGCCCCAGGCCCGAGCGCAGCGCGGCCAGGGCGATGAGAAGGTGGGCGTGGACCGCCTCCTTGAACTTCCCGGCCAGGGCCAGCCGCTCAGCCTCGGAGAGATCGTTCGCCGGGTCCCTGGATCGTGGCCTCTCGACTTCGACCTCGGGTCCTCCTTCGGTCTTGCGCGCCCTGCCGAGCAGCAGGTGCCGTATCACGAAGACAACCACCAGCGAGGCGACGACCGCGGCCAGGACAAAGAGGAGCGTCCGGCCGACGGTGAGTTCGCCTGCGCCGGGGCGATCCGAGGCCGCCTCGCGGCGACTCGCCGGCGGGCCGCTTTTGCCGCTCCTGTCCGGCCGGCCTCCACCCTTTCCGAGGCTCCAGCGCTTCTCCGGCTTCTCCGGCTCCTCAGGCGAGGCGGACGGTCCGCTCCACGGTTCCGGCTTCTCCACCCCGGGGAGTTCGGTTTGATACTTTCCATCGGCAAGCACGTCGGCGGCCCGCTCACTCCCTCCGTCCGGGGGCGTGATCGCCAGGACCAACAGGATGACCAGGTTCGTTCCGATGCCAGGAAAGCCCTTCAAACTCTCTGGTGTGTGCTGCCGGGATGCTAGCGGATCCGGGGGACCGGCAACAGGCAGGGTCGGAAAACCTCGCGATCACTCAGGCAGGAGGGAGAGTTCGATGTTGGTCAGCTTTCCCGGCTCGAGAGTCGCGTAGGTCGAGATCGCCGCGAAGCCCTCGAATTCGATGCGGAACAGATAGTCTCCCGGTGCGCAGAGGTCCTGGATGACGCCCGGGGCGTGTGAGACCAGATTCCCACCGAAACGAGTCGTACTCGATCCATCAGGATGACCAGTATGAATCGAGAAGCTGATCAACTTTTCCGGCCAGCCGCCGGCGCGCTGCATCGTGATTCGATGGGTCGGGAGGAGTTCCTCCTGGTAGTCGGCGGGAGGATGGAACGTGAAGCTCACTCGACACGCCGACTCGGCCACGAGGTCGACCTCTGTTTCCTCTCCGGAGAGGATCTCCACCTCGGATTGGATCGGTCGGAACATGCCTCCCTGGAACCGGTCAGGATCGTACGGTTGCACCAGCATTCGGAATCTCCCGGGTGGAATCAGGCGTATCGGGTCGTTCATCGATCCGGACTCCTCCAGAAAGGCTCCGACCAGGAAGCCTGCGTGCAATTCGGCGGTCGAAGAGAAACTCAACGACAGATGGAACTTTGGAATGACCTCTCCTTCCTCGTCGTGGAGCTTGACTCGAATCGACCCGGGCTCTCCCGCGAGGGGCGGCAGAACGAGAGTGATCTCCGTGTCTCTTCGGGCCAGATCGATGGTCACCGATTGTCCCGCACCCCGCCGGCCCGGGACGGAGGCGAGAACCGACCAATCCTCACCCGGCTGAACGCGTTGATCCCACTCTGAAACCGCGCCCCAGGAACCCTGCTTGTCACCTCCTGCTGACGTGAAATTCAACCAGGCCTTCATCGGCTGCCCGAGTTCATCCTGAACGTGAACCCGGATCCGGTAGCGGTCGACCACGAGTCGAATGGATGCTGTCCCTGCCTGGTACTTGCCGGCAGGTCCACGCGAATCAACCGGATGCAGGTAGTACTGGCGCGGCAGCAAACCGACGAATCTGAAGCGCCCCTTCCCATCCGTGCACACGAACCCGTAAGACAGCCCTTCCCAGGAAGTGACTTCTTGCGGGAATGGACTCCCCCGGTATCGGAACGAGCCGGTCCAGTCGTCCATCCGAGCCAGCAGCGGGAGATCGGCGACAGGGTCGCCGTCGGATGAGACGACCACGCCCTCCAGCGACTCTCCTTCCGCGAGGTGGATGTCCGCCACCGCCGCGTCAACCCTTGGATCCAGGTCGATCAGCCCGGATCGCGCGAGACCGTGGCCAGGGTGGCAGGCGACCAGGTGGAAAGCGCCCTGTTGCTCGATCGGAACCTCGAATCGGCCCGACGAGTCGCTCGTCCCCTGGATCTCCTCCACCTGGCGACTTCCTTCCGGCGCCAGACCGAAGAACGCGCCCGCGAGTGGATTCCCCTGAGCGTCGATCACACGGCCCCGCAGCTTTTTCGGCTCCCGCCGCAGGACGAAGTCCGAATCCTGCCAAGCCCGCTCGTGGGTCAGGTCATAGCGGACGGTGTGCCTGTCCGAAGTCCAACCGTCGGCCGAAGCCTCGCCGACGACGACGACACCCCGGCGGACGTAGACGGAGACTCGTGTCACCGCCTCCTCCACATCGATGCGGTAGGCGCCCGCCTTGTCGGTCATTGCATCTCCGAGAGGAATGGGTGGATGGACGGTCGGCATCTCCAGGAAGACGGTGGCTCCCGAGATGGCTGCTCCCTCCGAGGACTTCACCGTTCCGCTCAGGATCCAGGTCGAGTCGGGTTCCTGCTGGCCCCCTTGATCGCTCATGGGAGCGATGGCAAGGCGATCACCGGCTGCCACGGGCTCTGCCGGCTCCATCGGAGGACTTGATGGACGCATCGACGCCCCGGCAGGGCCATTTGCGGTCGCCGGTTCCTGTTCGGCCCGGTCGATCAGGAAGACCGGCACGGACAACAGCGCCACCACCGCCGCAAGACAGGCCAGTTTCACTCCGCCGGACATCACAAGTCCCCCGAGCAACATCGAGTTCGCGACCGGAGATGGTCGAAACAGCCCGATGAGTCCGCCACAGAGGTCACGCCGATCGAGACCGGTCCTCTTCTCCAGCTTCGCGCGCAGCTTCTGCAAGCCCCGGTTCAAGCGTGTTCGGACAGTCTCCACGGAGAGACCCGACATCCGGGCGATCTCGGTCGGCTTGAGGTCCTCGTAGAATCGCTGGAGGATGGTGGAGCGGTACGGTTCGTCGAGGGAGAACAGGCAGTCCACGATTGCCTGGGTCAGTTCACGCCGCTCTGCCAGGAGGTCGGAGGCAGGGAGTGATTCGCGAACGGCGCCCGCGAGTTCTCTCTGCACGCGCCGTCGGTCCGCCCTGACGCTGCGTAGCGCCAGATTCCGCGTCACCGCCGCCAACCAGGCCCCGACACGAGTCCCATCAGAAGGCGGGCGCAAGAGAGCGGCCAGCCAAGCTTCCTGAACGACGTCGTCCGCGGCCGCCGCATCCGCCACGATGCCCCGCGCCAGGCGGCGCAGAAAGCCGGAATGCGTGAGGAGGAGGTGCGGTTCCATCATGGATAGATTCCCGCCGGACATGGGTCCGGTTCAAGGAATCTCCCGTTCGTGGCCCCCGACCTTCGTCTCAGTCGGT